>CABUXT010000023.1 GCA_902495705.1 uncultured cyanobacterium | reverse complement strand
GTTAAATTATTCTTCTTTCTTAACTCTTGAATACGCGAACCAAAGGTTTTTAAATTCTTTTTTGTTTCTTCAGAATTTCTATCATAATCATTCATTAAAAACATTATGATTGCTTACTTATGTAAATAAAACAAACCCGCCGTGTTATTTTGATTTTTTTGTTGTATATTATTTCTAGAGGTGAACCAATGATTAAAAAAAAATATCAATTTGTTTATTATTCCTTTCTGTATTTTTATTATGCAATTCTACAAAAGCAATAGAAGATAGTAATGGTTATGTCGGTATTCAAATGTACAAATTTAAGAAACCTCGTATAGCCAAAGAAATTACTATTATAAATGTTTTTCCAAATTCTCCAGCTTGGAATGCTGGAATAAGGACTGCAGATAGAATTCTTAAAGTAAATGATATTGATGTTTCAGATAAAGCAATGGATGAAGTACAAAAATTAATATCAGGAAAAGTTAATAGTAATGTAAAACTAACATTAAAAACCAGGTATGGGATTAAAGATTTTGTAGTAAAAAGAGCGACTTTTAATCCAAATAATAATTTGAGCTATCCTCAATGGAAAGAGTTTTGTGGAAATAAACAATCTGAACATGAGGCTTGCTTTATACATGAAGATGATGTTATCAAAAAATTTATTGAGTTTGGTTGTGGCCCTTATTATGTAAGTACAATCGGTAGAAATCTTGCTCAACAGCGCTATGCATTTGAAAATAATTTATATTTATGTGGAAAAACGAAAGACCCTGAAATGTGTTATATTCAACTTCGACAAAATATGCAAAATCAAATATTTGCAAATCAAGCAATACAACAACAGGCTACACAAAATTTAATTCAAAATCTTAATAATGTAAATACGAATATAGAATTACAAAATATGAATCAAAATTTGTACAACATTAATAATAGTATTCGAATGTTGAGGTATTAATGAAAATAAAAATCTTATTAACTTTTATTTTATTTTTTCTGTTGCAATCATTAACATCAGCTCAATTATTATATATTTATGAGCAAGAAAATTATGTCAACAATCTTCAGCAACAAATGATAAATACCTCAGACCCAAGTATGAAAATTAGGCTTAATAATATGGTTTATTTTGCCTATCAGTTGACAAAGCAAAATAGAGCTTTATATAAGAAAGACCCAGTATTATACTTTATTCAAAGAGACCCATATATGCCACAAGCCAACATCAATAATCCTCAATATTATAAGGAAAGATTTGAAAGGCTTGATTTTCATTACGATAAAAAAGATATTATGTATAAATTAAGAAAATATTTGACAAATGAAGAAATGGCAGATTTAGCTAAAGAACTAAAATTCTATAAAAACCTTAGTTTTAAAGACAAGGAAATTGCTTGGATAGATATGAATTATAGGTATGGAAACTATTATGGGAAAGATTATTTAACGCTAATTATAAATGATTTATTAAAAGAAGAATTAATAACTAAAGATGATATTAAATTTATTGACTATATTGAAAAATATCAAACAATCAAAAAATTTGCCATAACTTATAAAGTTCATTTAATTGCATTATTATCATTAATTTTCTTTATTACCATTGGTGGAATTTTTTATTTTAAAAAAGGTTATAGATGATTATATATTTGAATGATTTCATATTATAATATCTTTAGGAAAAGGTTGGTTTAATATGGTAGAAAAATCTGATGAAAAATATTATTTTGCTAAATGCAATCACCCATTAGATTTGCCCCCATCTTTAAGAGATTCTTTTGATTATGCAGACTATTCTCTTTATCCACAAGATTATCATGCAATTTATATAACTCTTGATAAAGACAATGATACTTTGATATATGTTTGTTCTCAAATTATCAATTTAGAAAAAACGCAATCGTGGGATTTTGTAGAAATAGCAAAAAACACATATAAAGATTTGTCAACTCCGACTTTTAAATTACAGCAATTTCGTAGAACTTATAGGACAAAAGATAGTCAAAGAACAGAAAGTGCCATCTATAAAAGCATTTCTTCTATTAATACATTTATTAAAAAACAAACAAAAAAAGATATTAAAATTATTATAAATACAAAAAGTGGTTATCGTATTAATATTGACCCTCAAAAACCTTATACCCTTTTTATTGATGAAAAAATTTTTAATGAAAAGTAATGTGTAAAAAATATTGTTATTACATAACTTTAGGTTATTTAAGTAAGGTTTTGGTCAGAGTTTGGTAATGTTCTTTTGACCCAAGAATGTGATTTATATTGCGTTTGGGCTAATAATGAGAGTACACATCGCCGGTGATGTTTAGATATTACAAAACCAAGAAAGGTATTTTCATGAAAGAATTTATCACAGCTTTTGATGACAGCTTTAAAACATCATCTAAAATTATCATTTCAGAATCTAACGGAAAATCATACTCTACACTAAAAAATGTTTCATCAAAAGATTTTAAAGAAGCACTAAAACAACATTTTTTAGGTATTAAAAGACTAGGGGTTTCACCTGAAATTAAAGGACAAGAAGATTTAATTTTATTTGCAGGTATTGATATTGACGGTAAAGCGAAAAAAAATAGTAAAGAATTATCAACAGAAGAAAAATATCAAATTGCTTTAAATCTTCAAAAGGCATTTTTTGAAAAATATAAAATCAATACTCTAATTGAACAATCAAAGTCAAAAGGTTTTCATCTTTTTGTATTTTTTAAGAATCCAGTAAATAGAAATTTAATTCAAAAAATATTAGAAAATCTAGTAACCGAAGTAACCGACCGAACCATTACTAATGGAGATATTGAAATATTTCCTAAAGGTAAAAAAGGGCTTGCTTTGAATCTTCCATGCTTTGGATTATTTAAAGATGAAAATACAATTAATAAAAAATTTTATGAACTCAAAAAATCTTGCTTTGTCGAAGGCGAAAATATGGACGCAATTAAAAATCCTTTAGAAAAAATTGAGACTTGCAAGAATAATAATCTTTCTACACTCTTGTTTCTTGAATCATTAAAAGATTACCCCCTTTGTGTTACAAAAGCAGCATTAAATTGGACTGAAGGTGAAAGAAATTCTTTAACCCTTGCGATTGCCGGAGTATTAAAAAAGGTTTCAAAAGTTTCTGTGGATGAAGCTATTGATATAATAACAAGAATTATTGAATATAATAATGATGAAGAACTTTTAAGTAGAATTGCAACTATTGAAGCAACTTATGCAAATGATAATAAAGAGATTGCCGCGTGTTCTATTATGAATGGTAGTAATAAAAATTTAGCATTAAGCCAAATTTTTTGCCAAACACATTGTAGTAATATTAAAACATTCCCTTCTATAAAAGCACAAGTTAGGGCCATTCAAACAACTAAAGATATTAAGGGCGTTTATCAAAAAGATAAAATTGCAGAATTAATTATTTCAGAATTATTAAATCTAGGCAAGTTATATAAAGCAAACAATTTGTATTATATCTTTTTGAAAGAAGAAAAAAGATTAATTTGTATATCAGATGAGCCACTTGAATTAAAAGCCCTGTTTACGAAATGGGGAATAAATGCTTCTGAAAATCTATATAAATATATTTTAAATGAACTTTATGTATATTGTATAAGCCATGCAGAACAAGTTGATATTCATAGATTTGCATATTTCAAACCTAAGACATTTTTCTTGTATCTATACAATGGTAAAAAAGAAATTTTAAAAATTTCATCAAACAAAATTGAGATTATTGAGAACGGAGATGACGGAGTTATGTTTATGGAACTCAATAATTATGAACCATTTAAAATATTTGAATTTGACAACAAAATTGATTATGTAGAGAAATATCTTACAGATAACTTAAATATTGATAAAGACGCAAGTATGTTAAATCTAAAAACACAAAACACTTTGGCTAAAATTTGGTTTTATAGTTTATTCTTTGAATCAATATTAAAAACAAAACCTATTTTTGCGGCAATTGGAAATAAAGGTAGTGGGAAAACAACATTTCTTAGACGTGTTGGACAAATTCTTTTTGGCAAAAAGTTTGATGTTACATCTGTTGGAAATGATTGCAAAGATATAGATACAATTATTACAAATAATTACTATGTTGTAATTGATAATTTGGATAACCCAACAAAAGCTCTAAATGATACACTGGCAAGAATTGCAACGGGTCAAGTTATAAAAAAGAGAAAACTTTTTACAACAAATGTTGAACTAGAATTTGAAGTAAAATGCTTTGTTGCTCTTACATCCAGAACACCGCAATTTACAAGAGATGATGTTGCTGATAGATTGATTTGTATTTACTTGGAACGCTTTGGATTATTCCAGGATGAAAATAATTTATGCAGAAAAGTAATGGATAATAGAGATAAAATTTTTAGTTTTATTGTTGCCAAACTTCAAAAGATTATAAAAAAGCTTGAAAATAAGCAAAATGAAGAATATAAAGTCGATTTCAGAATGGCAGATTTTGCAGTATTTGCACTAAAAATTGCTGAAAACAAACGAGAACAAAAAGAATTGGAAAAAATCTTTGCAACAATGATTAAAATTCAAAATGAGTTTACTCTTAGAGACGATGTTTTATATCTTATTTTAAGAGAATTTGTCAAAGATACTGACAACAAAGGGAAACGCTTTACTCCGGCGCAATTATATATAAGATTTAAGGAAAAAGCCGACGAAATGGAATTGCTAAAATCTTTTGAAATCGTCTATAAAAATCCGAAATCTGTTAGTACAAGACTTCGAAATATTAAAGATAATATTTCAGATGAAATCTTGATGAATTACGAAAAAGGCCATAGTAACCAATTCTATTACTCTTTTGAATTAGTTGATGATTCTGAATATCAGGATTCGTTGATTTAGGAGGCTGTGATGAAATTACTAACAGTCGAAGATATTGCAGAACTTTTTCAAACATCAACAAGTACAATATATCGCTGGGTGCACAAACGGGAAATTCCGTTTGTGAAACTCGGAGGTAAATTAAGATTTTCACCAGATGAAATTCAAGAGTATATAAAACAAAATTCTGTTAGCATTTCTTAGTCAAAGTGCTTACAGAACGTACACTACACGATATTATAAAATAAAAGGTGGTAAAAAATTATGGCTAAAGTAAGAAAAAATAAACGAGCAAATTACTGGGAGGTCGATTATCTAGACCTTTTTAGGAAAAGAAAAGTTAAGGGTGGATTCAAAACAAAAGTTGAAGCCGAAAAATTTATGGTAGATATTTTATCAAAAGTCAAAACAGGTACAGCACCTGGAGATTGCAAAATGACTTTCAAAGAAGCATCAGAAATTTTTATGCGATTACATGCCAGCAAAAAATGTAAGCCAAATACAGAACACGGTTACAAGGGTTACTTGAAAAATCATTTAATTCCTTATTTCGGAGATTTGAAACTTTGTGAAATTACACCACTTGCAATAAATGAATTTATCGCACAAGAACTTGAAACAGGACGTAGAAATTCAACAGTAAACAAATACAAAAAACTTATGAGTCAAATTTTTAGCTTTATGATTGATAATGATGTCGTGGTTAAAAATCCACTTGCTCGCATAAAATCATTGAAAGAAGAACGAAACAAGGAAATCCGCTCACTATCAACTCAAGAAGTTCAAATTTTGTTATCAAAAACAAAGGTGATTTACCCTGATTTTTACCCATTGCTTTTTACTGCGATATTTACCGGTATGAGACAGGGCGAATTAATGGGATTAACTTGGGATTCAATAAATTGGGTTACAAGAAAAATCACAGTAGATAAAAACTTTACTCACGGTCGTGTTGGAACACCTAAAACGGGTAAAACAAGAAAAGTCGATATGTCGTTAGAACTTGTAAAAATTCTTAAAGAGTGGAGATTGGCTTGCCCTAAAGGTGACCACAATCTTGTTTTTCCGAATAGCGACGGTGGTTATCAAGACGCTAATAATATGATTAAGAGAAGATTTAAATCTGCTTTGAATCGTGCAGGTATAAATCATTTAAGATTTCATGATTTAAGACACACATACGCGAGTCTTTTGCTTGCAAAAGGTGTTCAGATGAAATATGTTCAACACCAACTCGGACATAGTTCAATCACAATGACAATGGATTTATATACTCATTTGCTACCGGAAGTTAACGAACAATGCATTAATTTGCTTGATAATATTGTTGAAAAAATCATTCCTGACGTCAAAAAGTTAGAACTTAAATGTTGCTAAACCCATTTACTAATAAATCAGAATTAATTTCTTTTTTGTTATCAATGATATAGTCTACAAAATTTTGGGTAGCATAATATTTTGCATAAATATCTTGTTTATTCCTATATTTGACTAGTGATTTTTTCAACTCTTTCACTAAAATGTCTTGTTTGTGTTTTGGTACAAAATTAACGACAAATGTTTTAATAGGACCTATTTTTGTTGGAACATTATATTCAACTAAAATATTATTATCTAACAATTTTTGCCAATAATCTTCCTCTACACTCTCTGTAGTATCTTCATAATTTGAAAATCCATTTAGTAGATTTGTAATATTACTGATGGAATTAGGATTAATTGATAACCCTAACCAATTTTGGGCTTGTTCCCATTCATAAGCATCTATTATAGGTTTTCCCATTAATATAGGAGCACAATTTTCAATATGCTTTATTATCATTGCTCCAGATGAAATGCCACCTCTTATTGGAAATTCACTTATTCTATTTGCAAAAAAGTTAGAATCTGTAAATGCAAAAATTGAATTTACCATGACAATACATAGGTGTTTAAAAAAATCAAAAAGTTGTTCTTTATAATCTCTAACCTTTGCACCATTATCTTCTTCATATTTTTGATATGTAAGTGCAGTATCACTAAAAATTTGAAACTTTGGTTTAAATTTTAAATTTTCTTTGGAATACAAAATATTTCTAGTAAAATACATTTCATATGAATCTGCAATCTGTTTTATATTTAAGTTTTTTTTAGGTTTGGATATGATATTTTTAAAACCGAGAATATCAAATTCCGCAACAATACATTTAATAGGATAATCATAATGAAATGTTGATTCTGACATAGTTTCTCCAATTGTAGTAAATTTGTAGTATTTTCAAAAATAAGCACAAAAAATACGCCTGCCGCGATTCGAACGCGGGACCCTCTGCTTAGAAGGCAGATGCTCTATCCAGCTGAGCTACAGACGCATGTTTTGTTTTCTATTTAATTGTCAAACCTTGAGATACAAGGCTTACCTTTTTATGATATCACGAAAACTTTTTTCTGCAAGTACATTTATTTTGAAATTTTCAAATTTATGTAAAAAATTTTTCAAATTATTCAAAATAGGAAATATCATTAAAGTTTTTTATTTTTTCCTTGGTTTAATAGATTTAGAAACATTAAACAAGAGGATTAGTAGTATGAATTTAACAGATAGAGAATCAGAAATATTAAAACAGATAAAACTAGGGTATTCCAACAAGGAAATTGCTGAAAATTTAGGAATTAGCAGACATACCGTAAAAGCTCACGTCGGCTCTATTTTATTTAAACTTGGAGTAAAAAACAGACTGCTTGCCGCAATGTATCAAGAACAACTATAACTTCGCAACTTCTTTAACCATGTTTTTAACAAATGCCAATTTTTGCGGATTTGATTTGATGATAGAAATATATTTTTCTATCTCAACGAGCATGTCTGATTGAGTGTTATACTCTTCAAACATAAAAAGTTCGTATGTATTCACACCTAAAACGCTTGAAATTCTTTCCAAAGTTTCAGAGGTTAGGAAATTTTTGCCACATTCGATTTTACTCAAGGTTTGCTGTGATATATCAAGCTTTTCCGCCAATTCTTCCTGCGAAATTCCTTGCACTTGCCTATATTCTTTTATTTTTTTACCAAGATTTTCTTTTAATGTCATTTGCACCTCTAATCAATAATAAATAAGCATTTCGGATTTTGTAATAAACTTTAGTATGTATAACACATAGGTCATACGCATTAAAATCGTATAATAAAAAAGAGAAAAAGTATAGATTGTGATATAATTTTGCTATGAAAAATTGGCGCAAAATTCTTGGTTATGTTTGTTTGATTTTCATTGCAATAACAATGTTATATCCGTTTTTTGCAATGTTGAATTTGTCACTTGTTCCAAACAACGAAATATTCAACCAAGGTGGAAAACTCATCTATTCGCCAATTTCGCTAAAAAATTATGTCAGCGTTTTTGAAAAAATACCACTTTGGACATATTTTGCAAACAGTTTATTCGTTGCAGTTGTAACAACTCTTGGGCAAGTTATTTTTTCTGCAATGGCAGGCTACGCATTTGCTCGATTAAACTTCAAATTCCGTGACGGATTGTTTCTAATTGTTTTGATAACAATGCTTGTTCCGCCACAAGTAAACATAATCCCACTATTTTTCATGATGCGCCAATTCCACTGGATAAACACGTACCAAGCCCTAATCCTTCCGGGGTTATTTGGCGGATTTGGAATCTTTTTGATGAGGCAATATTTTTTAGGATTGCCAAAAGATTTGGAAGAATCTGCCAAAATAGATGGCTGCAACATTTTGACCACATTTTTCAAAATTGCACTCCCCCTTGCAATGCCTGCAATTGCAACACTTGCGATTTTTACATTTGTATCAACATGGAACAGTTTTATGTGGCCACTGATTGTGACAAACACAGAATCAATGAGGACATTACCTGTCGGACTTGCGATTTTTAAAGGTAGTTTCAGAGAAATCACGCTATGGGGCGACTTATTAGCTTGTTCTGTTATTTGCACAATTCCTGTAGTTGGAGTGTTTTTGCTGGGAAAGAAATATTTCATAAACGACATTTTGCAAGGCGGTGTAAAAGAATAGAACATTTTTGTTTGATTGTTCACTTTTGGCTATTGTCGGATTGTTGACCTAAGCGCTTTATTATAGCATTGTCATGCTGAACTTGTTTCAGCATCTCTAATAAAACAAATTAGTCTTATGTGAAATTTGTAATATTAGAGACCCTGAAATAAATTCAGGGTGACATGTATTCTTTTTAAAATCAACATTGATAGATTCTGAATAGCAAGAAAATTATGCGTTCATTCTTCACGCAAATTTTCTAAGCTTTCAGAATGACAATAACTGATGTGTTATTGTAGGTCGGCTTTACCAAGCCGACAATTAATATTTTTGTGGGGACACTTCGTTTTCCCACACTACATTTTTACATGTCACCATCTAACCAAACAAAATAGCAAAGCAGGTCAAGAGCATGAACATTGTTGAAATATTTCGCGCAAAGAAAAATCTTAAATAAAACGGAGCATTGGTGGTATCTTTGACCTTGTTCCAGTTTTCGAGCGGTTGGTGCCAAAAGCGAACTTGCGGAACACTTGTTGGGTCAGTGTTGTATTTTTTTAACATTGAATATAAATCAACAACTAGCGGAATTGTTAAATAATTGAGCAAAAACAACCAATTATGTGTCCGAAAAATAAAATACCCAAGCACTACATAACTAAATCCGTAAAACACCAATAACAAATTAAGCGCTCTGTCTTTTGAACCCATTTTTATACAAAGTGTCGTTTTATTTGCATTCAAGTCACCATCATAATCCATAAGCATGTGGGCGTACAAAATCGCATTTACAAACATTACGCAAACAAGTGACAAGATAAAAACATCCAGCGAAAATTGCCTTGTCATCACATAATAAACACCCTCAAACATCAATGGTCCGTAGGCAATAATTATCTCGACTTCCCCAAGTCCGCGACAAGACAAATGCGGATAGCCAAGTGCGATAACAAGTGCGATAAGTGCCAATAACAACACCGCAGGACCTGAAATAAAAAACAATACACCGCCACAAAGTGCAGCTATAGCTAAAAATGTAATGATTGTATTTCGCAAATCTTTAACGGTAGCGTTGCCAGACCTGAGATATTCACACTTGCAGTCCCTGCCTGCCGTGATAAATTTATCATCCTTTTGCAAAACCTTGTAATCTATATAATCATCAATCAGATTTGTTGCAAGGTGTACAAGGCTGATTCCGACAAGTGCAATTAAGCCGTTTAATATTGCCCCACCTTGTTTTAGGGAATAGACAAAAATCACAAGCCAACTCAAAAAAGTTATCGGTGCAGAATATAACCTAGCGGCTTTTAGCCAAAAAATTGTCTTATCAATGAAATTTTTCAAAAATTTAATCATCTTATTTTTCAAAAATATTTTTTAACGCAATAACTGACTCGTAACTTGCGCCTGCCTCAAGAATTTCTTCCGCACTAAGCCCAAACATCGTAATCAAATCTCGAGCACTGTTGTTGTCGCGCTCATTTAGGTATTGAGCAACTTTAATAACCGCATCCCCTCTTGTCATTTTGGTGATTTGGTCATTTATTCCTTTTCTAAAAATTCTTGCCTTAGATTTTCCCATCAGACTACACCTTGCCTAACGCCAACAATGCAGCACCAATCATGCCTGAATAGTTGCCTGCTGTAGCTTTTACGACTTTTGTCGGTGTTGTTACAATTTCTTTGTTGACATTTTTTTCAACTTCATCAGTATCAACAAATTGAGCCATAGAACCTGACAAAACAAAGCAATCAGGGTCAAAGATGTTTGCAAGTCCGATAATTCCGTTTGTAATATCTTCCTGCCAACGGTTCAGAACGGCTTTCATCTCTTCATCACCTGAATTTACGCCATCAATTACATCATAAGTTGTTACATCTTTATTATTTAACATTTCTTCTGCAGTTTTTTTCAAGCCATGACCTGATGCGTACGCCTCAAAGCAATCCCAAGAACCGCAAGTACAATGACGTCTTTTATCCGAATACATTTTAAAATGCATCTCACCTGCTGCACCGTTTTTACCCTTGAACAATTTGTCATTTAGGATAATTCCGCCGCCAACACCTGTTCCAAGTGTCAACATAATTGAATCAGGGCAACCTTTTGATGCTCCGATTTCATGTTCTGCCCAAGCCGCACAATTGGCATCATTTTCCACAAATACAGGCTTTTTTGATAATGATAAAAAGTCCATTGTCGGATATTCTTTAGCAATATTTCCTGTTGAACCTAAAATTCCTGTATTTTGGTTATTCACAGCTCCACAAGTTGAAAATGCAACGATATCAACATCATTTTCGTGCTTTTTGATTATTGATTTGAAAGTTTCTCGAATTTCATCAAAAGTGCTCGGTGTTGAATGTTTTTCGATTTCAGTTAAGAAATTTCCGTTTTCATCAATAATGGCACTGTAGATTTTTGTACCGCCAACATCTATAGCTAAAGCTTTTTTCATTATTTATTAACTCCTTTTTCAAAACTGTCTCGGATTCCATCCATTGCTTGCCTGCAAAATTTGTACATTGAGCGAACTTCGCGTACTGTATACTCTCTGCCGATTAGTTCGACTTTTCGGTCATAATCAGGCAACTTCTTTTGTTTTTCAGCTTGTTCCATTACTGTCAGCAAATTCTTTGCTCTATCTAATGGAGACAAAAATTTTATTGATGGTATTTTCATTAGTTATTTATTCCTAAACACAAATCTTTTGGTAATCAATTGAGGTCTTGTGATAGCTGAACCTATAACGACACAGTGAGCACCAAGTTCAAACGCCTTATTAACTTGCTCCGGTTCCCAAATTCTACCTTCCAAAACCACAGGCATTTTTGTTGTTTCAACAAGCTGTTTCAATAGTTCAAAATCAGGCTCTTTAGATGGAGAATCAGCAGACTCCAAAGTGTAACCTGCAAGCGTTGTAGACAAAATATCCGCGCCTGCCTCTTTTGCCTTGATACCTTCCTCAAGTGTTGATATATCCGCCATTGCGACACGATTATTTATGTGAACATACTTAAATAAATCTGCAAGTTTTTCACCGTTTGGACGCGGACGTTGTGTTGCATCCGTCGCAATGATATCAGCACCTGCTTGTACAAGTTCAATTACATCTTTTACAGTCGGCGTAATATAAACTATTTCCTTGTAATTCTTTGGAATCACATTTGGCTTAGTCAAACCGATTACCGGCAAAGTGAAAAGTTTTTTGGCGATTTTGACGTCTCTGGCACCTGCCACGCGCAAAGCACCTGCGCCACCTGTAACAACAGATTTCATCATAGCAGTCATACAACTTTCGGCATACAACGGTTCTGATGGCATAGCCTGAACAGAAACGACAACAATTCCCTTAATTCTATCAATTACATTACTCATACCCAAATTATATATTAAACAAAAATAAATTTCTGTATGGATATCAAAATTTTATTTTTGCGCAAGGGCTTTAGTTATTTTATACAGTATTACGACAAGATAGTCGTTATTTTTGATGGAGTCGATGTTTTTATAAATTTCATCAATAAGATTTTCAGAAGTATTAAGATGCTCAAAATTGAACAACTCATTGCAAGAAATATCAAACGCGGTCAAGAGTTTTTCAAGAGTATTTGATTTGACAAAATTTTGCCCTGTCTCGATTTTGCTTAGTGACCTTTGCGAAATCTCCAACTTTTCCGCCAACTCTTCTTGAGAAATATTCATCTGTTTTCTCAGTTCGTATATTCTTTTCCCAAGTTGTTCTTTAATCATATCTTGCCTTTCTGAAATATATTAATGTAAATAAATATCAGTTATAAGGAACTACTAAGCGTAATTAATTTGACATTACGGTTAATAAGTGTTAATTTAGGCTTAATAAGCGTGTAAGTTTTTTTTTTAGAAAGGGTTGATGATATGATTAAATTTTGGCAAGATAGAGTGAGCAAAGATAATGACGGTTTTACCTTCTCTGAATGGGTTCCGCAGTTTCTAGGTTCGGTGCGCCGTGGGGTTACTTTAGCTGAGGGTGCAACGCACGGAGATGGAGCACCAACAATCGCGCACCTTGGGTTTACTTTAGCAGAAACTTTAATCACCCTAGGGATAATCGGTGTAGTTGCGGCAATGACGATACCGAATTTAATTGCAACCCATCAGAAAAAACAAACTGTAGTCAAACTACAAAAGGCAATTTCTGTAATGAATCAAGCTTATCGCTTGGCGTATGATGATGTTGGCGAAGTTACTGCAGAAGAAGCTCGCGCACTGGGTGCACAAAATTATTTTGACAAATTCTGGGCACCGTATATAAAAGTTTTGTCGCTATGTAATGTCACAGGTTGCGGATACGATAAACCTGCTCCATGGAAATATCCTAACGGAAGTTCCACAAACCTTTTAATCGAAACTCGTTGGTCAAGAGTTATATTCACATCTATGGATGGATTTTTATATGCAGTTATCACTGTAACAGGCGCAGATAAGGATTTGAGAACTTCATCATCTATTTATGTAGATATTAATGGAACAGCAAAGCCTAATACTTTTGGGAGAGATGTATTTCTTTTAGAAAGAAAAATCGATGGTGAAAAAGGTGGCGTAGTCGTTCCGGCATGTTCTACATTAACAAACACTGATGTTAATAATAATTGCTCAAAATCCGGTGGTGGAGACTGTTGTGCTGAAAAAATCAAACGCGCAGGTTGGCGAATTGATAAAAGTTACCCTTGGAAATAATAACAACAAAAGGCAGCTCTCAAAAGAGGGCTGCCAATGTTTATCCCAAATCTTTTCGCCTTTTTCCTTACCGCTGATTAACTCAACAATGATTCCAACAGATTAGCATTTTGCAACGCGCCTGTGGATTCTTTGATTTTTTGTTTGTAAATGTAGGTTCTTAATGCCTCACGAATCAATTCACTTCTGGAACGATTTTCACCATCTGCAACTTGGTCAATTCTGTTCAAAAATTCTTCGGGCATTGAAATTAATACTCTCGCCATATATTCTCCTTTTTGCTAATCTAGTCGCTCATTGCTTACATATATATAAAAAATTTGAGTATATAAAAAGTGCTATTTTTTATTTATAAAATATATACTGATTTTTGAAGCCCTTGTATAGTGGGCGTTTTGCATGATAATTTACCTTAATAAAACTTAATAATTGGTGTTTTGTTGGACTTTTCGATGGGCATGGCATGCTAAAGATTTGATAAAAGGATAGTTGGAATTTTACAAAGTTATGCCATTACTAGGAAAGGGTATTGTCATTCTGAAAGGATTAAAAATCTTGTAGGTTTGTTTGGCTTAGATTTTATCCTATTCAGAATCTATCAATGCTTAACGAAAAAATATGTCACCCTGAACAGCAGGAGCAGAGTGCGGAACGAAGTGGAGTCACGTTTAATGCGACTGCGTAGTTTCAGGGTCTCTAATATTACAAATTTCACATAAGACTAATTTGTTCAATTTGAGATACTGAAATAGTCTTGGATTATTGGTGGCTCGACCGGCTCAACGCAGCTCTCGCCAAGACATGCTGGGTTCGCTCCGCTCACACGGCGCACTTGCCAAAATCCGCAGTTCAGCATGACTAAAATCAAATGGATAGACCCTGAATCAAGTTCAGGGTGACAATGCCCTAAGTGCTTTACCTGTAATTACGAGAAAAAATAATCCGACAATAGCCAAAAGTGAACAATCAAACAAAACGAGTAAACGACAAAAGCCGAATTTGTTTGAGGAACGAAGTGACGAGTTATTCGGCTAAGATACGAGTTTTTAGTTTGATATGAACATTGGCATGTCGGTGGTTTTGCGGTGCTTTTGCCACCAAAAGCACCCCTGCACGGAGTGCATGAAAGAGACAGAACAACCCTCTCCCTAGGAGAGGGTATAATGTCATTCCGAATTTAGTTCGGAATCCTTTCAATAAGTAATATTTAACAAATATAACATTTGCCAAATTCTTTATTCCTATCAGAATGGCAGTCTTATTCCGCACCATTACCCCTGCATTTGGTCGTAGACTCTGCGGACTTCTTTGATATCCTGCCACATAAGCCATTTTGGTGAACCTTTTTCGCGACTGTCATTTCTCAATAAATACGAAGGGTGAAAAATTGGCATCATTTTGCTAAAATTAGGTCCTTCAAACCATTTTCCGCGAAGTTTTGTAATCCCAAGTTTTGTATCAATAAAAGATTGTACAGCAACTCTTCCGCAAAGCAAAATTATGCGCGGCTTTAGGGTTTCAACTTGCGCGTTTAAATACTCCCAACAAGCGGCTTTTTCTTCCGGTAGGGGGTCTCTATTTTCAGGTGGACGGCATTTTAGGGTGTTGCAGATATAAATATTTTCCTTCCTCGAAAATCCGACACAACCCAAGATTTTATCTAAAAGTTGTCCGGCTTTTCCGACAAAAGGCTCTCCTTTCATGTCTTCATAATACCCAGGAGCTTCGCCGATAAGCATCAATTTAGAATTTGGAACACCTGCTGAAAATACCGAATTTGTCCGAGTTTTGCACAATGAACATTTGTCACAGTGCAAACATTTTTGTTTAACTTCTTCCAGTTTTTCATCAAATTCCGTTGCCATAAATTATGCCTCATCAGGAACTAGAACAGAAATCACCGCATTATCTATTGACAAGTATTTGCGAATTGTTTCTTCCAAATCCTCAACGGTAATACTGTCTAAATCGCTCAAATAGTCTTCAATCAACTTCAAATCATCGCAAACTGTCATATAATATCCGATTGTTTCGCCGATTTCAGATACAGTTTCAGCAGCAAAAGCAAAGCGCGATTTTGTACGTTTTTTTGCTTTCGCAAGTTCTTCTTCCGTGATTCTTTCAGTCAAAAGTTTTGCTAATTCTTCTTTAACAAGCTCAATTGCTTTTTCTTTTGCATCCGGTCTGAAGTTTGCCTGAATAAAGAAATTGTTGCCATCTTTGAATTGATAATGTTCAGAGTCAATCATATTAAAGATTTTGTCAGGCAATTTTTCTACTAAATTTTGTTGCAAACGAGAACTAGAACCATCACCAAAAATTATGCTGATTAAATCAAGGCAAATAGACGCTTTTAGTTCTCTTGCCAAAGGTCCGAGCCAACCAAACATCAAGTAAGATGTATTTACGTTTGCTTTTGTTTCTACATATTTAGTTTCAGATACAGGCAAATCTATTGCATTGACACGGTTTTCGCCTTGTGTACGGTTAGGGAAATCGAATTTTTCGCAAAGAGTTTTCAAAACCTGTTCGTGGTCAAAATCACCAACGATAATAGTTGTGACGTTTTTCGGTGTGTAGAATTTTCTATAATAGTTATCAATATCTTCCCTTGTTAATCTTGAAATAATTTCAGGAGTACCGATTACATCACGTTTATATGGGTGATTTGTGTACATATTTTTGTTGCAAATATTGTAAACTTTTGTCCAAGGTTGGTCTTTTCTCATTCTTATTTCTTCAATAACGACGTGACGTTCGCGTTTGTCTGTTACTGTGTGGTCGTTGATATCAAACGGAGCACCGAGTTCTTCTGCCGGAAAAATTGGATTCATCATCATATCCGCATGCAAATCAACAGCCAAGTCAAAATCCTTGTTATCAATGCCTTTTGGTAAAGTTACATAGAAGAAAGTATAATCTTTCCAAGTTGCAGCATTGACGATTGCGCCTTTTGACTCTAACATTCTGTCAAATTCGCCAACTTTGTAGGTGTTTGTGCCTTTGAACATCAAATGTTCAAGGAAGTGTGAAATGCCGTTATTATCATCATCTTCATTTATTGAACCTGTTTTAACCCAAGATGATACATTGACCATATCGCCTTCTTTATGTGCCAAAACAATCTTGTGTCCATTGTCTCTTTCGTAAATTTCTACCTCTTTTGTCAAAAACGGATATTTCACTAAAGTTTTATTCATTAATATTTTCCTCGCTAAATACGTATATGTCAGCATTTTTATATTGTAGTGCCAACGATAGAACAATTATAGCATAATATGGGGTTAGATATCAATGATTATTTCCAAGGGTAATCATTTTCGATTTTCCAACCAGCACGGCGGATTTTCTCTGCACAAGCAAGACCATCACCAGTTTTTGAGCAACTACTATTAATATCTTAATTTGATGAGGAAATACCTCTAGGTTGGATTCCTCCACCATCTTTTTCAACACGTGTAAGCACAAACACATCACGTCCATATCTGTTAGGACCTTCCGCACCATTTATATCAACATAAACAGAAGTATCTGCAGCTAACTTATCTATTGTTGGACCTGGACCACCAGCTGTAAATATGACATATAAAAATCCGTCTGCTGTATAGAATGTAGTTCTATTATTACCATAAACTACACTTGTGTCACTCGGTTTCCCTGAAGGTAAAGACCAAGGATGTTGTGATTTATAACGACATTTTGTATAAGTATCACAATAAATTTCCGTCTTTATATAAGGCGCCCAATATGTTGAAAAATATTTTGAGGCACCCATATTAAAAGCTTCTGACACAGATGGTTCTCCCACATCATCATAAGAAAGTTTGTAAGCCTGATTTAACACAGAAATTGCCTTTTGTAATTTAGTAACTGTTACATGCTTTTGATAATTTGTTATTAAATTTGGTATCGTCATTGCCGCAACTACACCGATTATGCCTAGGGTGATTAAAGTTTCTGCTAAAGTGAAACCAAATCTTGATATGTTTCTTAAATTAGACCATTTTTTGTTATACATATTAAACCTTTCTCTTATAGTTAAAATAAAATAAATTATAGTGTAAAACATAATAATTATAGTTAATTAGCTATAATATGTCAACATCCTTGAGTTTGGCAAAAAGAGAGATTAACATGAACAAATGGACTATAAATTTGAAAATATTAAAATAATTGATTTTATAAAAACACTAACCGTTTGCAAAGGCACATCACTAAGAAAACTTGTCGCAAAGCTCGCAACACAAAAAGGAGCAAGCGACTGCTACTCCAATTTTTATGCCAAATTAAAAAAAGAAACTATCAAATTTTCCGAAATTGCGGATATCGCAGATACACTCGGTTATGAAATAATTTTCAAAGACAAAAACCCATAATATCAGGTGCGTTACCTGCGGAAAAGCAAAACACAAGGGCTGCATAAAGCTTTTGCAAGAATAGTAAGTCTGCTTAACATTAGCTCAATTTATTAAAATAATCTATTAGTAAAAATACTGTTCTTAAATCTTGATAAAAGTCTATAATATTTTCTTTACTGCAAACAGGTTTAAAAAGACTCCCCAACTCAAACAAATCCTTATTTGTTGGCATTGCAACAGTCATTGTATTATTAAAATATGAACATTTTATATTTTTTGCTTTAAAAATTTTTTGCATATTTTTCAAATGTTCCATAAATACAGGATTTACAAAATATCTTGCCTCTATTTGGTCATCTGTTTTCACGTTAAATTGTTTTTCAAATTCAACATCTTCAAATGCAGTATTCTTTTTAGTAAAAACATTTACTAATCCTCGAAGAATGAATACAATGCCGATAATAAGAAAAGTTAAAAATGGAAGAGATAAGCAGAACATTCCGACTTCATCCGACCCATAAACTGTTTTTTGTTCATAACAATAATGCAATAAAGGAATAGCCGTAATACTTCCAAAAATAAAGTAACCAAGTCCCCATAACAATAAACCAAAGTCAGTATTGTTTACTGCTATATCTTGCTTACTTGTTATGACCGTGTGAGTTGCAATTTTCTTATTTGGCTGAAAATTAACAATAATACCTGAAAATGTTGGCAGAATACACATCAATTGACACTCAATTATTTCAAATTTTATATTTTTGTATTCCCCGGAAAATACATCATCTAACGATATTTCATCAAAGGAAGAAAATAATCCTGACATTTCCAATTCTGTTTTTGAGATTGAAGTTTTCTTACCAATTTTTAGTTTTACGATATTTTCCAAACTTTTTATAATAATATTTCTTGCATTTTGTTTTATATGATTTTGAAACTTTTTATTGTAATAAAAGGGTAAACTGCTTGCAATAATCAAACAAACTACAGAAAAAAGAATCCAAATAGTAATAGTTTCATAAGTTGAATGTATTGCGATACAAATGAACAAAATCGTTGCAAGAACCGATAGCGTCTCCAGTATAGAAAATTTATTTAATTCTGATTTTCGTTCTTTTTCAAAACTTGAAACAACAGAATAAAGTTTATCTATATCTTTACTATCAATGATTATTTTTTCCATTAAAACCTCAAATATTAGAAATAATACAACAATGTTTGATAATTAAACAAGTTATTTACGACGGATTCTGCCGCGTTCTTCTAATCTCTTTTGGTTGTAGCCGTAAAACGCGTAAATCAATACGCCAACCAACAACCATATCAAGAAATATCCTGATGAAGTTTTTAATGTTTTCAAAGAATATGCGATTAAAATTCCGCAAATCAAGATTCCAAGGAGAGGGAACCAAGGACAGAACGGAACTTTGAAAGGTCTGTGTCTATCAGGAGCAGTTTTTCTCAAAATCAAAACTGCCAAACAAATAATAACAAATGATGTAAATGTTCCAAAGTTACACAATGCAGCAGAGATGTTCAAATCCATGAACAAACCGCAAACAATTACCACGATACCTGAAATCCAAGTCATAACGTGCGGAGTTCTATATTTTTTGTGAATCAATCTCCAAGATTTTGGTAAAAATCTGTCACGGCTGATTGCATACAAAATTCTTGTTGTACCCAACTGATAAATCAACAATACTGAAGTCAATGCACACAAGGCACCTATTGAAATTAAGCCTGCAAACCAATTTTTGCCGACATAACTCATCGCATGAGCAATCGGAGCTTGAATATCGATTCTTTCAATAGGAACAATTCCTGTCAAAACAAGTGCAACGCACACATACAAAATTGTACAAATAACAAGAGTTCCCAAAATCGCAACAGGTAAATCTCTTTGCGGATTTTCAGTTTCTTCTGCGGTTGTTGAAATTGCATCAAATCCGATATAAGCAAAGAATATCAAAAACGCACCCATAATAACGCCTGATGGGTCTTGTGGGAAAAACGGAGTCCAGTGTTCAGGTTTTACGTAAAACGCGCCAACCACAATGAATGACAAAATCATAAACATATTAACACCGACCATGATACTTGCAACACGAGTTGATTCTTTTACGCCGCGAATTAGCAACAATGTTAAAGCCAAGACGATTGCAACAGCAGGAAGGTTCACTGCAAAAGGAATATGTCCAAACAAATACGGAACTTTGTCATGGATATCCCAGTTATTGTTATTACATAAAGTAACCATTGTGCGATAGTCATATCTTAGCCACAATGGAAAATGTACTATAAAATCAGGTAAATACTGTTTGAAACCTTTTAAAAATTGGATAAAATACCCTGTCCACGCACTTGCTACAGTGATATTACCGATGGCATATTCAAGCATCAAAATCCAACCAACCATCCATGCCATAAATTCACCCATTGTAGCGTAAGTATAAGTATACGCACTACCTGCAACAGGAATCATAGCTGCGATTTCGGAATAACAAAGTGCTGAAAAAACACACGCAACAGCAGCCAAAACCATTGAAATTACAATGGCTGGTCCTGCACCTGCGCTTTCTGCGCTACCTGTGATTGCCGTACCGATAATTGTAAAAATACCTGTTCCGACAACTGCACCTATACCAATGATTATAAGGTCAAAAACATTTAAAGTCTTTTTCAATTCTGAACGCTTACTGGTATTAATCAAGTCGTCCATACTTTTCTTTTTAAATATATTTCGGCTAATTTGTTTTAAATCCATAGTCCTAATTTTCACTCGTTCCATGTACTATTTCTTTATGTATTCTGTTTTCGTTATTTCTGTTTTTGATAAATCCGTATAGCAAGTAAATAATTGCACCTACACCCAACCAAACAGGGAACAACAATGCTGAACTACCTGCTTGAGCTGATTTATAAATCATCAAACCGCCACAGCAAATTATACCCAATGCAGGTGTAACCGGTGAAAACGGAACTTTGAACGGTCTTGGTCTTTTTGGGTCAGTATGACGTAAAATCAACACGGCAACACAAACAATAATGAATGATGTAAATGTACCGTAGTTACAAAGTTCAGCAGCCACATCCAAATTCAATGTCAAAATACCGACTACAGCCAAAACACCAACTGTCCAAGTCAACAATGCAGGAGTTTTGTATTTAGGGTCAAGTTTTTGGAATCGTTTTGAAATGAAGTGGTCACGGCTCATTGCAAACAAAATTCTTGTTGCAGCCATTTCTAAAACCAACAACACAGAGGTTAAACCTGCAAGTGAACCTACAGAAATCAATCCTGCTGCCCAGTTTTGTTTAGCCTGCATCATACAATATGCCATCGGAGCTTTCAAAAAGTCTAGCGGAACAGGACCGCTTGTATTTTGCATGCCTGTTAAAACAAGCGCAACTAATACATAAACAATAGTTGTTATTACTAAAGAACCAATAATACCTATTGGCAAATCTTTTTGCGGATTTTTACATTCTTCGGCAGCTGTAGCCAAAGCGTCAAATCCGATATAAGCAAAGAATATTAAAAATGCCCCTGCAAAGATACCTTCTGCACCGTGTGGAGCAAACGGAGTCCAGTTTTCAGGTCTTACGAAAAATGCACCGGCAACAATAAACAAACCGATAACCGCAAGTTTGATAAATACCATCAAACCTGCCATTTTTGCAGAATCTTTTGTACCTTTAACCAAAATTGCCGTAATTAACAATACAATCAAAATTGCAGGTAAATTTATACAAATCGGCATACCAAAAAATGTTGGAACATGGATTCCAGGGTTTTCGGCAACAAGTTTACCTGCTGAAAATACATCATTAGTCAACCATACAGGAGGATGAGCAAGCCATGCCGGCAACACCTTGTCAAAACCAGCCATAAATTGTACAAAGTGGTTTGACCAAGCGCATGCAACGGCGATAAAACCGATTGCATATTCAAGCATCAAAACCCAACCTACCATCCAAGCGGCAAATTCACCCAATGTTGCAAAGGTATATGTATAAGCACCACCTGCAACAGGAATCATTGTTGCAAACTCAGAATAGCATAACGCTGAAAAAATACAGGCAATCGCTGCAATAATCATTGATACAACAAGAGCAGGACCTGCTCCGACAGAAGAACCATCAGCACCACCTGCAGCTGCAATACCAACAACCGCAAAAATTCCTGAACCGATAATTGCACCTACGCCTAACACAATCAAATCAACAACGCCCAAAGTTTTTTCCAACCCTTGAGCTTTTGCCTCAGCAAGCATTTCATCAGGAGCTTTAATCCTTGTGATATTTCTCAAAAAACTTCTGGTAAATGTCGCTCTGTTAAATTTTTCAGCCATTTATTTTCCTTATAATTGCATAGCAAAATTGCTACTACTACTTCCACTATCAATGTGCAAATTTACACAAGTGCTTTTTCTTTTTTGCAAAGAGGGAATCCCATTGCCTCACGTTGTTCAACATACAATCTTGCAACTGCAGATGCCATTGTTCTGACTCTGCCGATGAAATTATTTCTTTCATCCTTACTTATTACACCATGCGCATCAAGCAAGTTAAATGTATGAGAACATTTCAAAACATAATCGTAAGCCGGCAAAACCAACTTAGATTTCAAGCAATTATCAACCTCTTTTTGATACAAATCAAACATTGTAAACAATGAATCAGTATCAGAAACTTCAAAATTATATTTTGATTGTTCGATTTCATTTTGTAAATAAATATCGCCGTATTTTAATGTATCATTCCACATAATATCGTATACGGATTCTTTGTTTTGAAGATACATTGCAATACGTTCCAAACCATAAGTCAACTCAAGTGCCACAGGTTTAATTTCGACACCGCCGACTTGTTGGAAGTAAGTAAACTGAGTAATTTCCATACCATCAAGCCATACTTCCCAACCAACACCTGCTGCACCTAATGTTGGAGATTCCCAGTTATCTTCTACAAATCTCACATCGTGCTGAGTCAAATCAATACCCATAGCCTCCAAGCTTTGCAAATAAAGCTCTTGAGCATTATCAGGTGATGGTTTCAAGATAACTTGAAACTGAAAATAATGACCTAATCTGTTAGGGTTTTCACCATAACGAGCATCGGTCGGTCTTCTGCAAGGTTCAATCATTGCAGTGTTCCAAGGTTCAGGTCCCAATGAACGCAAGAAAGTTGCAGGGTTCATTGTAGATGCACCTTTTTCGATGTCATAAGGTTGTTGAATTATACAACCGTAATCTGACCAAAATTTTTGTAAATTAAAAACTAGTTCTTGAAAATTTAGCGCCATAACATAAATCCAATATTGTACTATCTACACTCGTTTATTTATCGTATTACGGACATAGTATAATTTCAACTTATATGTAACATTTGTAACAAATAGAAGAGTACAGAAAAAAATGTCATTCTGAAAGGATTAAAAATCTTGCAAACTTGTTTGGCTTAGATTTTATCCTATTCAGAATCTATCAATGTTGATTTTGTTGTCGGTTTGGTAAAGCTGACCTCAAAATAAACTGGACAAACCCTCACCATAGCACTCTCCCTTGGAGAGGGTAAATCGTGACCCTGAACTTGATTCAGGGTCTTTTCCATATTAATAATTACGCAAATATTCTTATTGATAAATCTTGATTATTGAAAGGATTCCGAAACAAGTTCGGAATGACAGTTATTCTATTTGTTCAATTTGAGATTTTTAATCCCTTTCTGCCTAACATTGACTAGCCTGCGGCAACGAACTGAGCCAACAATTCAGGGAATTTATTAATCAAAGAATCTGCAAATTTTTCGGTATCAATCTGAGTCGTCACAATAGACAACAAATCTTGCGGAAGTTGAGTTATCATTTTTTGCAAATATTCAGGCTTAATCACCCTCATAGCCTTCACTGTATCTTCCTTGTCGCGTTCTCGATTTATGATATGTGTATAAGCATCTGTACTGAATTTTTCAAACAATTTTGGTTCTTGATTTGTCATCAAATATGTCAACTCACGCTTTTGAGCAGGTTGCAAATTTGTTATGGCATTTTTGTAATCTTGGTCACCAAATTGTCCGATTTGAAGAATCAATTCATTTGAATTTCCTTGAGCCTCTTCTCCTGTAATACTTTCAACGATTTGTTGCAAATACATTTCAGGAATAGATTTCAAGTTTTCCAAAATTCGTTCTTTGTCCGTATCAAAATCTGTCAAAACATTATCTAATTCTTTTTCCGGCATAAATTCAATTACTTGTTCTTGCGAAAACATCTCCATAACTGTTTTTACAAGTTCTTCCTTTGGAATATGTTTCATTAATTCAAGCAAACTGTCTTGGGTAAAATAATTCAAACCTTGCACCAAATCGTCTTGTTCAAGCATTGGAACAAGTTTTTCAAGTTGAGAAGAGGTCATTGCCTGCATAATTGTCAATTTGTTTTCTGGGTCTGCAAGTTGAAAGAGTTCAGTCAACATGTTCACGTCAGTAAACATATCCGCAGCCAATTGAATAGCCTCCTGATTGCCTGCCGCAGCCTCAGCTTTGACAATTTCATCCACAGTCATGTTTTCATAGGTATGCATCCTGATTTCAGGAATGTTCAACCGTCTTTGGATATATGATAAATCTGCATTTATCGCAATTGACATAGAAAACCTCAAATTCTCTCTTTTATATATTAACGTATATTTTTTATTGAAATTTCAGCGCTTTTAAAAAATTTTACAAAAAGTAATATATCCTGATTTCCATCTGATAGTGTAGATTTTACACCTACTGGAATTGTGAATTTTTGTAAAATTTTCACCCAAATTGTAACAAAAATTTAGAAAAATATACTTTATATATATAAGGGAAAAATATAAGGAATCAGAAAAATGAGTTTTGATGTAAACATAGGCAGAGCTCAACCGGTAATCAAAGCAGCAGCAAATATGAACAACGACGGAGGTTCAGGCGGCAACACAGGCTATATGATGCGCGGCAAAAAGAAAAAAGAAGAATTTTCAAAAAGTCTTTTTGGTGACGATACAGAAATTGATTCTTTTGAAATGATTTCAAAATTGCCAAAACAAGAAAAAGACCTTCCGCCAATGAAACCTTCTTGGCTTGAAAACTGGATGGACAAATTAATCAAATAAAAAGACCGAACACCTGAATTTTTGTGTCGGTCTTTTTTATTTATTCAAAAATTTCTTTCTAGTATGTATTCAAAAACATAATCATTTTTTTCAAATCTTTATCCAAAACCGCCCAAGTTTCATCTGTCACCGTGATTTTCTTTACTTCAAACTCATCAGCGCTTGGCAATTTTGAATTTTTACTTGCTACACTTGCCATTTCATCCGCAAAAACTTTTGCCTTCTTTGCATAGTTATAATTTGAATTGCCGGCACTTTGACCTTTTTGAATCAAATTTACGGCAGCTTTATAGTAAGAATCTCCGCCGTTATTATATGTTTTGACATCATCTGCAACCAACAAATAATGAGCCAACATACGGCATTTTTCAGAACTCAAAGATTTTTTGAAATCTCTTTCGTCTTGCAATTGCTTTGCATTGATTGCAGTAATCAAATTAACTTGTTCATTAACCGTTTTGGCAGTATTTTTGCGAATATTATCAAAATCAATTGCCAAAACACTGTTAGCAGTCAACACAACCAAACCTAGAACCAACAATAATTTTTTCATAATAACCTCCTATGCTATTTCAAAAATTATAACAGGAAAATCAAATCTTACCACATTTTTAATCAACAAACAACTGGTATAAAATAACAGAAACGGAAGTCGCCAAATTCAAGGACTCAACAGTTTTTGCCATCTCGATTTTTACGGAGTCAGTTGAAAATTCTATCAATTCATCTGACAAACCATCTGCCTCACTCCCAAACATCACAAGAGTCGGAAGTTTTGCCTTGTATGTTTTTAACAAATTATTACTGCGCGGAAGAGTTGCAACTCGCTCAAAATCAGAAAAGTTATCTCTTAACTCATCTAAACTTTTGAAGTGAAAAATCGGCAATTTCCACAAATTACCAACAGATGCTCTTACACACTTTGGATTATAAATGTCAACACTGTCACCGTACAAAATAATTGCATCCGCTCCAAATGCCAAAGACGAACGAATAATTGTCCCTAAATTACCTAAATCTTTGATATTTTCAAGCAAAACTACCTTTTTAGATGATTTCAAAAGCTTTTTGTCATACTCTTTTTGAACCCCCACCGCAACAGCTTCCGGAGCAGAATCTGTTGTAGAAAGTTTTTTCAAGACAGCATCCGTCGTTTCAATTACATCACCGACAAAAGAATACTCACTCAAATATTTTTTATCAACAAAAACTCTATCCAACTGAATACCACAGTCAAAAGCCTCTCGAATAGCCTTGTAGCCTTCTAACAAAAATTTTCCGCTTTGGTTTCTATATTTTTTTTGTTGAAGTTTTGCGGTTTCTTTGACCAAATCGTTATTTACACTAGTTATTTCCATTATTTAACCTCAAATTCATCCAGCCAAAGCTTTTCCTGTTCATTTAGCATATCAAAATTGATGAGTTTTTTCTCATAATTCATGTGCACAAAAGAATGAATATCGTTATCCTTGAAATAGCAAGAGTTTTCAAGCCTTACACCAAAATAACCTTCTCTATATAGCCCTGGCTCGATTGAAAAGCACATACCGTCTTTTATTTCGGCCTTTGCCAACTCGCCGATACTCAAATTTGGCGGATATTCGTGAACATTTATGCCAATACCGTGTCCTAAACCGTGATTAAAAACGAACCCATCAACATCCTGACTATCGAAAAACTCATGGGCACTTTTTGCCACATCATAACCTATCAAAGGTCTTTTTAAATGAGTTTTTGCATAATTAAACGAATGCAAAAATGCCTTTAACACAGTTGTATAAATCTTTTTGTGAAGTTTTGACGGCTCACCTTTTACAAAAACTCTTGTAATATCAGTTGCCAAACCACCTTCAAAATACCCACCGCAATCAATCAAAACAAGACTTCCATCTTTTACAATTTCGTCTTTTGAAGATTTTGAATAATGAGCCAAGGCAGAATTTTTATCCTTAGCAACAATAGAATTAAAACTCAAGCCAATTGCGCCTTGTGCCTTGAATTGCTCTTCCAGATATTTTGCAATATCATATTCTGAAAGGTTATCATTATTATAAATATAGTCTCTTGTCGCCAAAACAGCCTTATCTGTACGGTTAAAAGCAGCAATCAAATGATTAAGTTCTGCGTCATTTTTTTGAGCTTTCATTATGGCAATCGGATTTTCTTCAATTTCACAAACTTTGTCTTTTAAAATAGAAAAATCAAATGCATTTATTGTATTTTTATCTACAAAAACTTTTTTATCAATATCTTTTAAAATTTGCTCAAGTTTTGACAACTTACTTTGAGTAAATAATTCAAATTTATCTTTAAAAATTAAAGCTTTTGCTCTGATTTTTGCTGAAAAATTTTGAGAAAAATTTCGCATATTGAAAAGGTATGAAACCTCATCTAAATCAGTCACATAAAGCACTTCGTTTTCTGATAATTTTGACGAAATTTTTGATATTTTTTTCTCTGTTGATAAACCTGTATATTTGATATCAATTTCTACATTTTTATCTTCATAATTTGGAATATTTTCACCATCCAACGGGTCAAAATTCAGTAATTTTATCTGCCTTTTTTGACTCAAAATTTCATATTTTTTCTGCGAATTTTTCTTGGCAAAAATTCCTAAAATTTCATTTTCAGGAATCAAATTTATCAATTCATCAAGATATTTTTGTCCTGTTTGAAGTTTTACCACGGTAATTTTTTCATGGTCGACTTCGTTATCTGCCTGAATATGGTATCTGCCATCTACAAACAAATAAATCTTGTCAGGAGTAACCAAAGCCTCTCCTGTAGAACCTGAAAAACCTGTCAATTTGTAGCGCGAATTTTCTTCTAAAGTATTATACTCAACCAAAAATTCATTCGTTGAATTGACCAACAGGTAATTAAGCCCATTTTCGACCATGAAATTTCTTATTACCGCGATTGAATCCATCTTAGTGTTTTCCTGTAACTTCGATTAAGTGCCATCCGAATTGAGTTTCAACAGGTTGAGATAACTCACCTACTTCAAGTGCGAAGGCTGCATCTTCAAAAGGTTTAACCATCATACCTTTACCAAAGAAACCCAAATCGCCGCCATTTTGACCTGATGGGCAAAGTGATTTTTCTTGAGCAACTTCAGCAAAAGATTTGCCGTTTTTAATTTCGTTGTATAAGTCTTTAGCCTCTTGTTCTGTTTTTACAAGAATGTGACTGGCTCTAACTTCTGTTGTCATAAATTTAACTCCTATCTTATCTACAGGAGTGATTATAAAATAAAAAGGTTTGTGTTGCAATATTTGTGCAATACAAACCGGAAGTTATAAAACATAAAAAATTTTCTGAAATAAAGCGTAAGTTCAAATCGTTTTAAACCAAACCGCTAAAAGAAAAAATCTTGTCGCAACCCCGAAAAAGTGCTTGGACAACCTGAACTTACATTAATATAATACGCTGTCATGACATATTTTTGCACCATTCGTAAGGATAAATTTGACTATAACCAAAGGAGTATTTTTCACTAATACTAAAGAATTAGACGAAAGGAAATAAAAACATCTTGATTTTCAAAAGACTTTATAGTAGAATCGTTTTGTAAAACTAAATAGATTTGCGGAAGTAGCTCAGTTGGTAGAGCGTCTGCCTTCCAAGCAGGCTGTCGCGAGTTCGAGTCTCGTCTTCCGCTCCATAGAGGGTCAATTTATTGACTCTCTATTTTTTTTGTAAACGGAAGATGTTTGTATTTTCACAAGGGGTTTTGGTTATAACTTCATAATAATGGTTTTGATAAAAAATTGTATTTACGCAAATTTAAACCTAAATTCTGTTTTTGTAAAACCATATAATGCAAGAACAAAGATTATTAGTTTGGGTAATTCTAAAACCTGCAGTGAGTTTAAAAATTTTATACTTTTCTGTGATTTTTTCAAGTATTAAAAAGGCTAAAATTAAAGAATAACAGGTCGTAACACTTGAAATATAAGGAAGGAGAAATATATGACAATAGTTGAACCTATTAGAAACATTGACCATTTGCACAAATTAGAAAATTATCTTGCTCAAAAAAGTCCACGAGATTTATTGTTGCTTACGATTGGCACAAATTGTGGACTGAGAATTTCTGATATTGTTGCTCTAAATGTCGGAGATGTTAGAAATAAAAGTCACATACAAATTATAGAAAAGAAAACAGGTAAATACAAAAAATTTCCAATTAATGCAAAATTGAAGCCAATGTTTGAACAATTTACAAAAGGAAAACGGGCTGACTCGCCATTATTTACTACAATTTTCAATAATAGAATGGATAGATTTGGAGCGTATTATATATTAAAGACAGCTTGCAATGCCGTCAGGTTACAAGAAAGAATCGGAACCCATACAATGCGGAAAACATTTGGATATCATCATTACCAAAAATTTAAAGATGTAGCAATATTACAAAAAATATTTAACCATTCCACTCCGCAAATAACATTAAGATATATTGGGATAGAACAAGACCAAATTGACAACAGTTACAACAACTTCATTTTATAGTCCTTAGCGCTTTATAAACAAGAATTACATAACATCATTGATATTTAAAATAAAATAAATATTTTATAAATTACTAAAACTTAAGGGTTATCAAACTAAACATTGAACAGGCTCTTAACTATATATCTATATTGTGAAGACATGCTTTTTAGACTTGTTCAAACCCATACTACCACAAACACAATAAAATTTATTTTTTGTTAAAAAATGTTATGAGATAGCAAATTTTAGAAATTATTAGAGTTGGAACATAGATATAATAAGCCCTTTCAGGCTCTTAACATTATAGATATAAAGTTAAGAGATTTGCTCAAGAAGTAAGATAAGTGAAAGGAATTTGGGAAGTAGAAGTTAATAAATGAACGTAATTTTACAGGTAAAGAGTATAAAAGAGTTCTTATTTCTTATGAAGTTATTTAATCAGCGTTTTGTAGTACAGACTTTAAATTTTATTGGTGAAGAGTAGAATATGAATTTGAGGTTTAAGGAAGGGGTGAAGTTGTAAGTGGGAGTATATTTTCGACAAGCGTACGATAGTATAATTAACCAAATTGAAATCTTAGCACATCGTGGATACTGGCTAGAAGAAACTGAAAAAAATTCAAAAGTGGCATTTGAAAGGGCTTTTGATAATGGTTTTGGCATTGAAACGGATTTGAGAGATATTTGTGGCAAAATTGTTATTTCTCATAATATGCCTAAAGGTGATGAGATGAGTTTTGAAGAACTCCTCCAAATTTTAGATGGTAGGAATTTACCATTGGCATTGAATATAAAGGCTGATGGACAAGCTGAAGAGATTAAACGTTTGCTTGAAAAGTATAATCATCAAAACTATTTTTGTTTTGACATGAGTATTCCAGAAATGGTTGTCCAACATAAAACAGGACTGAAAGTTTTTACCGGTATAAGCGATATTATTCCAGACCCAATTATGTATAAAGAAGCAAATGGAGTATGGTTGGATTCTTTCAATAGTGATTGGTTTGACCAAAGCGAAATAAAAAAAATCTTAAATCAAGGGAAAGTTGTTTGTATTGTATCCCCTGATTTGCACAAAAGAGCTTATAAAAAGGTATGGGAAAAATATAAAAATATGAAAGGGATAATGCTTTGTACAGATTATCCTACAGAGGCAAAGGAGTATTTTAATGAACAAAATTAAAGCCATTATTTTTGATATGGATGGTGTGCTAATTGAGGCTAAAGACTGGCACTATGAGGCATTGAACCAAGCTTTAGAATTGTTTGGTTATACGATTTCAAGATATGACCATCTTGTAACTTTTGATGGTTTGCCAACAAGAAAGAAACTTGAAATGCTTTCAATGGAGAAAGGGTTGCCAAAAGGTTTGCATAAATTTATTAACCACATGAAGCAAATTTATACAATGGAACATGTTTATATGAAGTGTAAGCCAAGATTTAACCATCAGTATGCGTTGTCAAAATTGAAAAATGAAGGATATGGGCTTGCATTAGCCTCAAACTCAGTAAGAATAACCATTGATATGATGATGGAAAAAGCCGATTTGCAAAAATACCTTGATTTCACTCTATCTAACCAAGATGTTACTAAGTCAAAACCTGACCCTGAAATTTATCAAACAGCTATTAAAAGATTTGGGTTGCAACCGGAAGAATGTTTGGTTGTTGAAGATAATCCGAACGGTGTAAAAGCCGCTCTTGGAAGTGGTGCAAATCTTTTAAAAGTTGAAACAGTAGATGATGTAACTTACCAAAACATTAAAAACAGAATTAATGAAATAGAATCAGGCAGTAACTTTTTAGTTGCGGGAGGTATCAAATAATGAATATTCTAATACTAATGGCAGGTTCTGAGAAAGACTTCAGTGAAAAAGGTTATCCAAAATATTTAGTCGAAATTCAAAACAAACCAATGATTCAAAGAACAATTGAACTTTTGGAATCCGTTGGAGATAATATAACTTGCATAATAAGAAAAGAAGACCAAGATAATAGTTTTCTTGGTGACACTTTGAAAATACTTTGTCCAAAATGTAAAATTATTGAAGTTGCAGGGAACACCAAGGGGGCGGTTTGTTCTGCTTTGTTTGCTATTGATGAGATTAATAATGATGAAGAACTGCTTATTTTAAATGGTAGCCAACTTATCAAAACTGATATAAATCCTGCAATAGAAAGTTTTAGGAATAGAAATTTAGATGGTGGAATCGTTACAATCAATGCAGTTCACCCAAAATATAGTTCTGTATTGTTAGACGAAAATAATCTTGTTATTCAAACAAGTGAAAAACGCCCAATTTCAAATATTGCATCAACCGGTTGTTGTTATTTCAAAAAAGGTTCTGATTTTGTAAATGCAGCCTTTTCAGTTATTGAAAAAGATGTAAATACACAAGGGAAGTATTATATCAGTGCAACTTTTAATGAAATGATTTTGAACAACAAAAGTATTGGAATTTTTGAAATTCCAAAGAAAGATTATTTGAGTTTTTCAAATTATCAAATGTATGAAAAACACTTAGCACTAAGAAAAGCATAGGAGAAAAGAAGAGATGATAAATATAGTAATTCCAATGGCAGGAGCCGGAAGCAGATTTGCAAAAGCAGGCTATAAGAAACCAAAACCGTTTATTGATGTACTAGGCAAACCAATGATTTGTCATGTTTTGGACAACTTGAACATGCCAAATGCAAAATTTATTTTACTTGCAAGGGCTGAACACTATAAAAATGAACAAGATACTGTTAATTGGATTAAAAACCATTATAATGTTGAATTTGTTTTGATTGATAAATTGACAGAGGGGGCAGCTTGCACAGTACTGCATGCACATAGATTGATAAACAATGATACCCCACTTCTGATTGCAAATTCAGACCAGATTGTAGATATGAATATCGCTGATTATATTAATGACAGTGACAACAGAAAATTAGACGGTTCCGTACTTTGTTTTGAAGATAATGACAAAAAATGGTCTTATGCACGCTTGAACGAGGAAGGTTTGATAACAGAAATCAGAGAAAAAGAAGTTATCTCAGAACATGCAACTGTAGGAATTTATTATTTCAAAAAAGGTTCTGATTTTGTGAAAAACGCTATTGATATGTTTATTCGCAACGAAAGAGTGAATAACGAATTTTATGTTGCACCTGTTTACAATTATGCAATTGCACATGGAGGCAAATTCGGAATTTATTCAATTGATAAAACACAAATGCACGGAACCGGAACTCCGGAAGATTTGGATAAGTATATTGCATTAAAAGATAAAAAAGACAAAACTGATTATTTACTGAGACACATGTAAGGGAATTTTAAATGAAAACAGCAAAATTAGAAGATATGGTAAAAGGTTGGTTCGTGGGAAACTTTGAACCAACCCTAATGAAAACAAATGATGTAGAAGTTGCAGTTAAAGAATATAAAAAAGGCGATTATGAAGACCGACATTATCACAAAATTGCAACGGAGATTACTGTAATTACTCAAGGTAGAGTAAAAATGAACGGTGTTGAATATAAAAAAGGTGACATTATCGTAATGGAGCCAAACGAATCAACAGATTTTGAATGCCTTGAAGATGGAACACAAAATGTGGTCGTAAAATACCCAGGTGCAAATAATGATAAATATTTAGGATAAATTAAGAAAGGTATATAGAAATGGATAACAATATCAAATTAGCATTAGGAATTATTTTGAGTGAGATTTATGAATTAAAAAATCAAATTTCAAGATTGCAAAACGAAGAAAGCCAGTATGACAACTTTAGAATAAATGCCTTAAGAAATGGTTATGAGCATATTATTAATGAAGAATTAAGAATTGAAGATGGAATGACATTATTGCAAAGTCAGTATTTTGCAATTCTACAGTGCTTAGATAATTTTGAATTAAAAAATCCTGAAAGAATTGAAACATTGACAGGATTTTATGATTTTCCTTTGGAAATACAAAATAAATTCTCAAGAATTGAATGGTTATATGCTTTTAGAGCAATGAAAGCAGAACATCGTTTTAATAATATTATTTCAAGAATTGAAGGGAGTCAAAATTCTCCAACAGAATTTCATAATTTGGGGTAATTCAGAATGACAAACTCCGTAGGAAACAAGAATTATTGTACTGTAGGGCATGTGTAACAAAATGTCCTACAGCCGCAATAAAAATACAACTAGATTGTAAAGGAAGATTTAAAGCGTTTGTTAATCCTGCTTTATTTTAGAAAAGCACAACATAAAAATTTAGAGGAAATGTATGATTAGTTCGAAAGAAATATCCGTTGTTGTTCAAGGTGCTATTGATAAAAAAACACCGGAATGTTTAAAAAGTATTAGAAAAATTTTACCGGCAGCTGAAATTATTTTGTCTACTTGGGAAAATAGTGATGTTGAAGACTTAGATTATGATGTTTTGCTTTTAAATCAAGATCCAGGAGGCTATAAACATGATTTTGCAATCTACAACGCTCCTCATCATTCTATGAATAATTTTAATCGACAACTTGTTTCTACTTTGAATGGAATAAAGAAGGTAAACCGTAAGTACATATTAAAATTGCGAACTGATTTAATTTTGACAAATTCAAAATTTTTATCATATTGGGATTTGTTTGAACGTAGAAACAGTGAATATGCAATTTTCAATCATAGAGTTTTATGTAGTTCTATTTATTCTCGCGAAAATTCTTGTCAATGCGGAACTGGATTACCTACACCTTTCCACCCGTCAGATTTTTGGTTTTTCGGATTGGCAACAGATTTGACGGAGTATTTTATAAACTCTCAATTACAGACAGAAACGGAAGCATCTTTTTGGAATTTTAAATATCCGACAAGATGTCCATATCTAACTCAATTATGGCGTTTTTCTCCAGAACAATGTTTTTGTGTAAATTGGGTTAAAAAATATTATCCGGATTTACAATTTGAGGATTGGAGTGATTGGACTCCTCAAAATATAGAGCTTTCTAAAAACTTACTTTATAACAACTTTGTTTTTTTAGGTTATGAAGAATCTGGAATATACTCAAAAAAACACTTTGGTGCAGAAAAAATAAAATCTTCAATTCAAGGATTGATTACTTATAATTTATTCCAAAAACGTTATAAAGAATACTGTGATAATACTTATGTCATAAGTAAGGCAAAAACAAGTAGTTATACTAAATTAAAAAAACACTTTGATAAATTGCGAGCTCCATTTATTAACATAAATGCTTGGTTTGGTGAGATATTCTCTGTTCTTTTTTACTTATTTATATGTGTTTTTCAGCTATTAAAATGGAGTAATAAAAAATGATAAACAACAAGGATATATCTGTTGTTGTTCAAGGACCTATAAGAGGAGAGATAACATCAAAATGTATTAATAGTATTCGCCAATTTTTACCTGATGCTGAGATTATATTATCAACTTGGAAAAATGAGGACATTGCACAACTTGATTATGATAAATTGGTGCTATGTAATAATCCTGGGGCCCCCTTGCTTTGTGTTAAACACAAGAAACAAATTTTTAACAATATGAACCGGCAGTTAGTGTCAACCAAAGAAGGTCTTAAACTTGCAAACCGTAAATATATCTTAAAACTTAGGACGGACTTAGTTCTTACAAATGCAAACTTTCTTGATTTTTGGAATAAATATCAATGCCGTACAAATGAATATTTATTATTTAAACATAAAATAATTGTCTCAACTCTATTTAGCCGAATAAAAATAGATTTTGAAAAACATACTTGGATAGAAACTCCCTTTCATATTTCTGATTGGTGGTTCTTTGGTTTAAATGAAGATATTAAAACATTCTTTTTAGATACGGAAATTGTAGAAGAACCTTATTTTACACAATATTTTTCAGATGAAAAAAATGCAAATAAAAACAATCCTTATGGAAAAATAAAACATCGTTTTTCGCCGGAACAATATTTTACATATTGTTGTTTTGCAAGAAATTTTAAAGATATAAAAATGGAAGATGCGGCAGATTTGAATGATGAAATTATAGAAAAATCTAAAAAATGTATTATAAATAATTTCATTATTTTAGAATACAAACAATCAGGAATATATTTGCCCAAATATCCATTTAGTAAGAATGAAAAATGTTCAGGAAACCAATACTTAGGTTTGTACAATTTTAATAAATTTGAAAAAGAATATAAAAAATATTGTGATTTGTCTTACCAATTAACTTGTAATGATATTTGTTCAGGCAATGAAAAAATGGAATATTCAATCTTGAGAGTTTACAAACATTTTTACCGCTTATTTAGTGATGATTTACCTTTTTATAGAAAGATTGAACAGTTATTTATAAGTATTCCAATATCACTAATTACATACTTGGGAGATTTTATTAAATATAAAGCGTGGAGAAAAAATAATGACAATTAAATTATTAGATAAATTAAAAACTAATAGAATATATTTGAATTACAGTCGCATGTGGCCGTATGTTCGACCGTTTTGGTTCAGAGCATTATGCTCAATGCTCATTTGTATTCCAATCGGTTCGTTGGACGCGGTTATCGCACTGGCCCTAAAACCATACATGGACTTGGTAATGGTCGAAAAAAGCGTAACATCCCCTTGGTATATTCCACTTGGAATTGTCGCATTCACCACAATCCAAGGCGGTCTGAAATACCTATCGGCATACCTTTCAACTTGGGTTGGCGGAAGTATTACAAATGGATTAAAGTTTGACTTGTTCAAAAAACTTTTGACTTTTGAAACTTCTTTCTATGATAATCGCAATTCAGGTGATGTCGTATTTCAGTTTAATAATATGGCAGATACCGCGTGCTCAGGTCTATTGGATAACTTGAGCGTGTTTACCCAAAGAATATTTTCATCTATATCTTTGGTTTGCGTATTGTTTTATAACTCTTGGCAGTTAGCATTGATTGCTTGCGTAGTTTTGGGTTGTGCATTCGCTCCTGTTGCTAAATTACAAAAAAGAATCAAAGAGGTTATGAATAAAACAGTTGTAGCAGATGCTGCAATTATTACCGAATACAATGAAGTATTTGCAGGAAATAAAACAATTACGTCATATAACTTGCAAAATAATGAAACAAGTAAATTCCATTGGATTTTGAAAAATATCTTTAATTTAAGAATTAAAATGGTACAAAAGACCCAATGGTTGTCCCCAATGATGCACGTAATTGTATCTATTGGTATTGCATTGGCAATTTGGTATGGTTCAAACTTGATTATGACAAATAAGATAACAAGTGGTAACTTTGTATCATTTATTACCGCTCTAATTCTGCTTTATACGCCTGTTAAAAATATTGGTAATAACTTAAATGCAGTACAATTCTCATTTTTTGCAATTGAACAAATCTTTGATTTGTTGGATGCACAACCAACAATTAAAGATAAAGAGAATGCAAAAGTATTGGAAGGACATCCACAGAATATACATTTTTCAGATGTTTGTTTTGAATACGTAGCAAATACTCCAGTACTTAAACATATTAACCTAAATGTTGAAAAAGGCGAAACAATTGCGTTTGTCGGAAACTCAGGCGGTGGAAAATCAACAATAGTCAGCTTAATCCCACGTTTTTATGACGTTAAATCAGGCTCTATAACAATTGACGGTACAGATATTCGCGACTACACCCTAAAATCCCTAAGACAAAGTATAGCTGTGGTATTTCAGGATAACTTCTTATTCTCCGGCACAATCAGAGAAAATATTATGCTTGGAAATGAAAATGCAACGGAAGAACAAATGCAAAAAGCTATTCAGATGGCATATTTGGACGACTTCATTTCGACTTTGAAAGATGGTGTTGATACCCAAATCGGCGAGAGAGGAATTTTACTTTCAGGCGGTCAAAAACAACGTGTAGCAATCGCAAGAGCCTTTCTAAAAGAT
>CABUXT010000022.1 GCA_902495705.1 uncultured cyanobacterium | reverse complement strand
CCCAATTCAAATTCTTTTGCAAATTCTTTGCAAGTTTGGAATTTATGCAATTCCGGTTTTAATATTAACTGTTTCATGATTAAAAATCCTTTCTTTTAGGAGAATTCCGGACTACATTATGCAATCCGGAATTTATTATAACAACAAATTTAAGCCCAAATTTCTTCATCTGTCGGAACTTTTTTATCCTTATTATAAAGTCCGATTTGAGAAACGTTAATTAAGTGAGTGTAATTCAAGTTTTCTGAAATACTGTTGTTACCCCAAGATCCACAACCTAATGTTGTAGTTGGAGCAAAACCGTTGTACAAGCTACCGCCTGCACCTGTTGAAGATGGTTGGTTTACAATCAAACGGCTTACAGTCAAATGTTCACCTGCATAACGTACGTGTTCCATATCGTTTGAGTGAATTGATGCTGTATGACCTTTCCCTTCGTATTCCAAATCTGATTGAGCCAATTTAACAGCATCTTCAAATTTATCATAAGGAGCTGTAATCATTACAGGACACATTTTTTCACGACATAATGGTTCGCCGTTACCTTTACCGATTGCTCTTGCCTTAATCAAAATCATTCTTGTACCTTCTGGAACGTCAACATCAGCAAGTTTTGCAATTGTTTGAACTGATTGACCAACGATTTTTCTATTGATTGGACCGTTTTCAGGGAAGATTGTATCAGCAAATTTCTTGATAGATGTTTCATCTTCAACAACAAATACACCGTTTTTTCTGAACAAGTCAAGAACTTTGTTAAAATCTTCTTTTGGAATGAATACGGCTTGTTCTCCTGAACAAATGATACCGTTATCAAAAGTCCTACCTGTGATGATTTTCTTAACTGCGTCTTCGTAGTCAATTCCTCTATCCATAATAACTTGTACGTTACCTGGTCCAACACCTAATGCAGGGTGACCTGAAGAATAAGCAGCTTTAACCATTCCGCCACCACCTGTTGCAACAACGACATCAACTTTTTTCATCAATTCATTTGTTGCATCAATTGATGATTTTTCAATTGTTTGAATTAAATCAACAGGAGCGTTGTGTTTTTTCAAAATTTCTCTAAACAAATCTACAACGTATTTGTTTACATGTTCTGCTCTTGGGTGTGGAGCGATAATAATTGCATTTTGACCTTTAATTGCGAACATGATATTACACATTGGAGTTACAACAGGGTTTGTTACAGGGGTTACTGCACCAACTACCCCTTTTGCTTTTGCAACTTTGATAATTCCGGTTTCTTTATTTTCTTCAATAATCCCTACTGATTTTTTGCCTTTTAAGCTGTTCCAAATGCATTTTGATTTACCGTGACATTTTGCAACTTTGTCTTCGTAAACACCCATTTTAGTTTCATCAACTGTCATTCTGGCCAGTTCTTCAGCTCTATCATAAACAACTTTGCCGATTTCTTTAACAATGGCATCAGTTTGTTCTTGAGAAAATGATTCAAATTCTTGTTGAGCTTTATGTGCTTTTTCAACTAAAGAATTAATCAATTCTTCTGCACTAATTTCGTTTTCCATTTCTATATATCCTTCCTTTCATTTTCAACCTTTAACAATATGTTAGTTTTGTAATTCGATTTTGTACATTCTTTGGTAAGTATAAAAAATTTTTCTGTTATTGAAAATTTTCTTTACTTTCTAAACTCTTTTTTTAGTTACGTTAGTGCATACCAAAATTATTCAATATGATAAATTATTGATAAAAGATAGAGTAAGTGAGGTAAATATTGTGGACAAGGAATTTGAAAAAAGAATTAGAGATAAAAGATATTTAACTAAAGTTATGGAACCAACTGAAGCTGCTAAATTTATAAAACCAAATATGACCCTTGGTGTTAGCGGTTTTACAATTGCAGGATATCCTAAAGTTATTGCAGGTGAACTTGCAAAACGTGCCGACAATGGTGAAAAACTTGATTTGACAGTTTATTCAGGTGCTTCTCTTGGGGATGAATTTGACGGTGAACTTGCAAGAAAAGGTGCTTTAAAAAAACGTATTCCTTACCAAACAAATAAAGATTTGAGAAATGCAATCAATGACGGAAAAGTCGGATATCACGATGTTCCTCTTGGTTTGATGCCTGTATGGGTAAAAAGAAATTTCTTAAACCATGTTGATGTTGCAATAATTGAAGCTACTGCAATTGATGAAAACGGAAATATTATCCCTACAACATCTGTCGGAACTTCTAATATTTACGCAGAGTGCGCAGACAAAATTATAATCGAGGTAAACACTTATGTTCCTGCATCATTAGAAGGGGTTCATGATGTTTATTCTCCTGAAAATCCACCATATACAAAACCTATTCCGATTACAAAAGTTGATGATAGAATCGGAACACCTTATATAAAATGTGATTTTGACAAAGTTGTTGCAGTTGTTCACAGTACAATTCCTGATAACGGCAGAAAGGTTGTACCATCAGATGCCGAATTTGATGCTATGGCTAAAAATTTGGTCAACTTTTTGAAAAGTGAAGTTGAACATAAAAGATTGTGTAATCCGCTACCTCCAATTCAGGCAGGTGTCGGAAGTGTTTCAAATGCAGTTTTGGAATGTTTGAAAGATTCTGATTTTGAAGATTTGACTGTATATTCAGAAGTTTTGCAAAACTCTATCTTTGACCTGATTGAGGCTGGAAAAGTAAAATGTGCATCAGGTACATCTTTGACTATTTCTTGGGATAAAATTGATGAATTCTTTAAAAACTTTGAAAAATATAAAGACAAAATTGTTTTAAGACCGCAAGAAATAAGCAACCACCCTGAAGTTATCAGAAGACTTGGCATAATTGCAATTAACACGGTTATTGAGGCAGATATTTACGGAAATACTAATTCTTCATATATCAACGGTTGCCGCCTGATGAATGGTGTCGGCGGCTCCGGTGATTATTGTGAAAATGCGGGATTATCAATATTTATCACAAAATCTACCGCAAAAAATGGAGCAATTTCTTGTATAGTTCCGCTTGTCAGTCACGTAGACCATACAATCCACGAAATACATGCACTAATTACAGAACAAGGTGTTGCGGATTTGAGAGGTTTAGACCCTATTGAAAGAGCTAAAACAATTATCGAAAATTGTGCACATCCGAAATTTAAACAGGAATTGTATGATTATCTTAATAAGGCTATAAACACTTGTGAGTACAAGGAAATGCCTGTCGATATTGAAGATGCATATAAATTCCCTAATATTTAATAGCAAAATGATGATTTCAAGGTAAAATAAAATTATGGATGAAAATAAATTACTTGAAATGTTTAAATTGCGTGAAGATATCCTTATGGCGCTTGAAGAAGGTATCTTGGCGATTGATAAAAACAAAAAAGTCATATTTATAAATAAATCAGCAATTCCAATGTTGCACATTAAAGAAAGTGAGCCTGTAGGCAAAGACCTGAATGAGATTTATCCAGCCTCAAAATTGGGTGAACTTTTAAAAACAGGTAAAAAAGAGTTCAATGTGCAAATGAAGTCATTGAAAAATGACTACGTAATTTCTGATAGAATGCCAATTTATGATAATGGAGAAATCGTCGGTGCTTTTGCCGTTTTTAGAAACAGAACAGAAGTTGTAAAACTTGCCGAAAATTTGACTGGTGTTAAGCATCTTGTAGAATCAATGAGGGCTAATAACCACGATTTTGTCAATAAATTACATGTGATTTTGGGCTTAATCCAAATGAAAAAATATGATGAAGCAGTTGATTATATTATGAATGTAAGTATGGTACAAAAAGAAATCATAAGTACCATAATTAAACAAATTAAAATTCCATCAATTGCAGCTCTTTTGATTGGAAAATTTGCACGTGCTGCAGAACTTGGTATTCATTTTGCACTGGATTCATCAAGTTCATTAGAAGAGAATGATACAAAAATTCCGTCAGATGTGTTTATTACCGTATTGGGAAATCTAATCGAAAATGCGATGGATTCGCTCAATTCAACAGATGTTTCCAATAAAAAAATATATGTATCAATAATATCTTCACCAAAAGACATAAAAATTGTTGTAAGTGATAATGGAAACGGTATTGCAAAAACGAATTTGAGAAAAATTTTCAAAGACGGATTTTCGACAAAAAGCAATTCAAGAGGAACAGGGCTTTTTGTTGTCAAATCTTTGATTGAAACATATAACGGTAAAATTACGGTATTATCAGAACCGGAAGTTGAAACAAAATTCACCGTTAAATTTAAGAAAGAAGGTAAATAATGAAACTCTATGCACTAAATACAGGGTATTTGGAAACCGATAAAAATACCGTTGTTGCTTGTGCAACACTAGGAACTCGTTCTAATCCGCATGTTCAAAATGAATGGATTAAATTACCTGTTATGGCATATTTAATTGAAACGGATAATGGCTATATTTTGTATGATACAGGTTCAAATCCAGAAGCTATGAATGGTTATTGGCCTAAAAATATGCAAGAAATTTATCCGCTTTATCAAAAAGATGAAGAAAAATTAGAAAACCAACTTAAACTGTGCGGTGTAAAACCTGAGGATATTAAAACAGTTGTTCTTTCTCACATGCACTTAGACCACGCAGGTAATATAAATTTATTTCCTCATGCTGATGTGTATGTTCCGGGGGAAGATTACAAATATGGACTTGCTAAAGTTCACATGAATCCTGATAGAGAAACTCATGGCGGATATATCAAGGGCGATTTGGAAGCTCCTGTAAAACAGTATCATTTGGTTGATGAAGATTTTGAACTCACAAAAGGAGTTGAGGTGATTTGCCTTGCAGGTCATACTCCAAACCTTTTAGGACTAGTTGTTCATCTTGAAGGACAAACTATAATCCTTCCTCAAGATTGTATTTATACTTCAGAAATTTTTGGACCACCTGCAAAAATGAGTGGTTTTATGTATGATAGTGTAAGTTTCTTAAAATCAATCGAAAAAGTAAGAAATTTGGCTAAAAAATATAATGCAAAAATATTTCCGGCTCATGATTGGGAATTTTTCCAAACAATGAAATTAGCGCCTAAATATTATGAATAAGAGGTATTGAATGTACAAGGTTATAATCGTAGAAGATGACCCTATGGTTGCAATGATAAATAATCACTATGTCGAACAGGACAAGAGATTTTCTGTTGTTCAATCATTTAGGAACGGAAACGATGCTTTTAAATATTTATCAGAAAATCAAGTGGATTTGGCAATCCTTGATGTTTATATGCCGGTGTTAGACGGTTTATCTTTGCTAAAAAAGATTAGAGCAGCAGAGATAAATACCGATATCATTATGGTTACGGCATCAAATGATAAAAATACTCTTGATACTGTTTTAAACTTTGGGGTCATTGATTACCTTGTCAAACCTTTTGTACAGGAACGATTTCAACAGGCGCTGGACAAATTTGTAGAATTTAGTATACAAAAAAATAATGTTTGCGTGCTTGACCAAAATAGAATCGACGAAATTTTGAATAGCGAACATTTGGCAAATAATAATGCAGAATTTCCAAAAGGTATTCAAGAAAAAACCTTAAATAAAATCCGAGAATACTTGAAGGAAGATTCAAATAGCGGACATACATCAGAACAAATTGCTGCGTTTTTGGATATTTCAAAAGTAACAGTCCGCAAATATATGCACTATTTGACAAAAAATAACGAAGTTATAGAACAAATCAACTACGACACCGGCGGCCGCCCTTGCATGGTCTATTTTATGAAATAGGTAATAATAAATGTTTTAAGTTTCTGTATCATATACTAAAGATACAAAACCAAATAGGAATTTTTTAGTTTTGGATTCACATATCTGTTTTTAAGGTTCACATCCTTGCGTTTAAGTTTTGAAAATTTAATTACCCACACATTACACACAGAAATTTGACACTAAAAAAGAGACTATTAAAAGTCTCTTTAAATGGCGGGAACGACGAGGCTCGAACTCGCGACCTCATGCGTGACAGCTGTAAAAGAGGCTTTTGGAGTCTATTTTAGGCATAAGGTAAATTTCTAAAACTCAATATACACAATACTTTCCCCGAAACCATACTTTTTGAAAATTTGACGTTTGAGGAGTCGATGGAACTATTTTGGGAATGTTTATATCTTTATTTAATAAAAATATAAATACACTTGAATTAAGAAATAAAATATATTATACTATATTTAGTGTTACATAATGTATATTATAGTATATTTTAATTATGAAAAAGCAAACAAAATTACCAATACCTGTAAATAAAGCATTACAAAAACTTGGTGCAGATTTAAAAGAAGCAAGAATCAAAAGGCGACTTACAATGACTTTAGTTGAGGAACGTGCCGGAATTACTCACGTTACATTAACAAAAGTTGAGAAAGGAGATGCCGGTGTATCTATCGGTATTTATACAAAAGTAATGTTTGTATTAGGCCTGATTGATAATGTTTATAATCTTGCAGAACCGGACAATGATGTTGTTGGTAAAATGTACGATAAAGAAAATTTACCTAAACGTGTTTATTATACAAGAGAAGAGAAAAAGTAATGTCAGATAAGAAAATTCTAGTTTACATATCATTAAGTAATGAAAATTATTTTGTAGGAACTTTATGGTCACATTTCAATAGAGGAAGGGAAACTTCTGATTTTGAATATTCAAAAGATTGGCTAAAAAATCCAAAAGCATTTTCTTTAGAACCGGCTTTATTCTTTGGTGCAGGGAAACAAGTAAACCCAAGACAAACTCCGTTGTTTGGATCTTTCGGGGATTCGGCTCCAGACACTTGGGGGAGAATTCTTATGAGAAGATATGAAGCTCAAATTGCAAAAGATGAAAATAGAAGCCCAAGAACTCTTAATGAAATAGACTATCTTTTATATGTGAATGATTATGCAAGACAGGGAGCATTGCGTTTTAGAACGGAAGATAATAATGATTTTTTATTTCCCGGAAGTTTAAAATCAATTCCTCCGTTAGTTAATTTGACAAAACTCCTTGCTGCAACTGAAAAAGTTGTAGATTTTGAAGAAAGAAATAACGATTTGCAACTATTATTAGCTCCAGGTTCTTCATTAGGAGGAGCAAGACCTAAAGCTAGTGTTATTGATAAAGATGGCAATCTTTGTATTGCTAAATTTCCTAAAAAGGATGATTACACTAATAATGTTTTATGGGAAGCTGTTGCTCTCACTCTTGCAAAAGATTGTGGATTAAATGTTCAAGAGTGGTCGTTGCATAAAGCCGGAAAGAAGAATGTAATTGTTTTAAAGCGATTTGACAGAAATGGAAACACTAGAATTCCGTTTTTATCAGCAATGAGTATGTTAAATGCAATTGATAACGATTCTCAAACACATAGTTATTTAGATATAGCAGATGCTATTAGACAAAACGGAGCTGTTCCAAAAGAAGATTTGAAAGAATTATGGAAAAGAATAGTATTTTCTATTCTAATATCAAATACAGATGATCATTTAAGAAATCATGGTTTTTTGTATATAAACGAAACAGGTTGGAAACTTTCACCGTTATATGATGTAAATCCAAGTTGTGATAACAAAAATGTATTGAGTACATATATTACAGAATCCGACAATTCTCAATCCTTAGACTTGGCATTAGAAGTTTGTGAATATTTTGAAATAAGCATAGAAACTGCTGAAACTATAATTTCAGACATGAAGAATAAAATTAAAAACTGGAAAATCGTTGCAAAACAGTTTGGTTTATCAAAATCAGAGATTGATAAAATGGAAGTAGCATTTAAAATATAGAGTGGAATTGGTTACGAGAATGCAAACTTTCATAAAGCACTTGTAATTTTGCGGCATTTCTATTACAAGAATCGCGGAGTTTAAACTTTAATTTCTGCGAGTTTTCAAGTGCCACAAAGATAATCTTGTTTTGTCACTATTCACGCGAGTTTTAAGGGAATTGAAGTTTAAATTATATAAACTTATGCCAATATACTTAAACACACCTGCAAACTCGCATCAGCGGCCTCTCTGTGGATATTTTATTATAGTAAAAGGATACGAATTTTATTAGGTTAAGGTTTAGAGCCTTTTACAATGTTCCATATTAATGCCAGCATTTTGCCACAATCCTGCCACAAAGTTAGTTTTAAACTTCGTTAGCCTAGTTTTCCCTCCTGCACAAATTTTTGTTTTAAAAACAAGTCATAATTGCCGTAGTTCTCTATTGAAATAGTTTATTTTTAGACTTTAAAAGGGATAAATAAATTCAATTTTCAAAGAAAACTACCGGAAAATTATTTTGGTCAGAAATGTAAGAACATACTTGTGTTTAATGGTTGAGAGAAATTATTAGTTTAGATTGAAAAACCACACCCAGCACCACACTCCACGTTGCAATAGAGGTGGTGGAATGTGGGTGGGTTTTAAAATCCGATTTCTTAGTTGATGAAATCGGGCAATTTATCAGTGACAACACGAATTTAATGCTAAACTTACAAACTGTCGTAGAAAATCTTGGAAGTATCTGTAATGGCCGAGCTTGGGTAATGGTAACTTCTCAAGAAGCAATCGACTCTATTACAAAAGAACGTTTTAGAGATCAAGATTTTTCTAAAATTCAAGGTAGATTTGATACTAAATTAAGTCTTTCCAGCTCAAATACAGATGAAGTTATTAAAAGAAGGTTGTTAGATAAAACTGAAACTGCAAAGCAAATTTTAGACCAGCATTATAATGAACAAGAAAAGATTTTGGCAAACTTGATTACATTTTCAAGCCAAACTGCCGGAATGAAATCTTATGAAAAGAACACTGATTTCATTGATTGCTACCCTTTTGTGCCATATCAATTTAAGCTCTTGCAAGAAGTATTCAGTTCATTGAGAAAATTCTCTCATGCTGGCGCTCATTTAGCTTCCGGTGAAAGATCAATGCTAAATGCTTTTCATAATGCACTAAAAGAATATGGAGATAAAGAAGTTGAAGAACTTATTCCATTCAATGTATTTTACCAAACAATCAGAACCTTTATTGATACAGACATTGTAAGAATTATTGAACAAGCAAAAATTGGCAACGAGGATATAGAAGACTTTGATATCGAAGTTTTAACAGTTTTATTCTTAACCAAATATATCAAAGATGTTCCTTGTGACATTGAAAACTTGGCAACATTGATGATTTCAAACATCAATGAAAGCAAGAACGAATTAAAATCTAAAATTGAATCGGCATTAACAAGATTGAAACGTGCTACGTTGATTCAACAAAACGGTGAAGTTTATAATTTCTTAACCAACGAAGAACAAGATGTTTCAAGAGGAATTAAAAATACAACAATTGATTCAAGTGATGTTTTGAATGAAGTTTATAGAAATATTTATGAAGAAATTTTTGATAAAAAATCTATAACTCCTATTCCAAACCATTCTTATTATTTCACTCGTAGAGTAGATGATATTGTTAGAGGAAATCCGTCAGAAGATATTGAAGTTAAGTTTCTTACTTCAATGAACCCTGATTATAAATGGTCGGATAATGATTTAAAACTTAAATTTATGGCTGAAAATATCTTGTTTATTAAACTTAAAGATAACGGCTATATGCAAGAGTTGGAAACTGTTTTAAAAACAGATAAATATATCAAACAGAAAAACAGTGTTAAACAAACCGAAATTCAAGATATTATTTTGAAAAGCAAAGGTGGAGAACTGATTGACAGAAAACGCAGAGTAAAGACTTTGCTTGAACAAGCTATTTTAGAATCTACATTCTATTCTGCCGGAAATATTTTGGAAGTTAGTGCAACATCTGCTGCTGCTAAACTTGAAAATGCTTTGAAACAAGTTGTGGAAAACACTTATACAAAATTATCTTTAATCAAGGAGCATATTAAGGAAGATAAAGAAATTTATGCTAAATTATCTGCAACTCAAACCAAACTAACAAATCCTAATGCAGAGGCATTGAAAGATTTGGATATTTGTGATAGAGCGGCACAACTTGCTCAACTTGCCGTGATTATGAAAGCCAGAGAATATGATAAAAATATCTCTAATAAAGTTACGGAATTAAATATTACATCAATTCAAGAATCAAATTGGATGAGTGATTCAAAAGTAAAAGAATGTTTGATGAATGGCGTTGAAAATCAACTGTTAGCTCAATCTCAAATAGAGCTACTACAGACAACATTCAATGATGCAAAAGAATATGGCTCAACTCGACCTTGATGATGGTGTAAAAGTAAACTATGCCAAATTCAAAGGTTTACTAGAAGCTGAAAAAGATGTAGTAGGAAAGGTGAAATAAGATGTGGAAAAATATCACAATTATTACATTGTCATTAATAATTTTATTTTTAATTGCACATATTCATTGGTACTCAAATGATTTAAATTGGTTGGCAACTCTTGTTGGAGCGACAATAACAGGTTTAATCACTTGGCTAGCAGTCTACAAAACGGCTGAATTTGATAAAAAAAGAAGACTTTATGAATATCGTTATAACCATTACGTATCACATTTAAATGATTTGAGTGAATTATTAAAAACATTATTAAAAATCTCTTATTACTTTGAAAAAGATAAAGATTGCATAATCTCTAAGAGTTGTAGAAATGACTATTTTAACAATGATTTTGAAATAAGAAATTTTCAAAAAACATACAACTATTTGTGCAAGATAAATACAGATTTTAAAACTAATACTCAAGGTTTAGAAAATATTCTTGCAGAATTTATAGACATTTATCAATTTACACAAAGACAAATTGCTGAACACCGATGGTATTTAGAAAAAGGCGATCCAAAGTATAAAAAAGATTTTATTTCTAAAATAGGAGAAAATAATATAGTTTTTTGTGTTGATGATTTATTAAACTTTTATAAGCAAGAAAAAGGTGTAGATTATGATGTATGGCGGCTTTATTACCACATGATGAAATGCAATACACAGAAAAAGGTGAAACCTTAAACAATGGAATTTCTACTAAAAATGCCGAACAAAGAGAAAAAATCCTACAAACCACACAACCAAAATCAAAAGTTCTCAACTTCAAAGATTTGAACGATTTACCAAGAGAAGAATTGAGAGAAATATTCAGTGGTTTAGAGGTTTGCTACATTTACCACGACACTATTGATAGTGCCGGAGAACATTCAGAAGACAAAGTTTTTGATGCTGCTCAAATGGCTATAACAGAAATACAAGAAAAGGTTAAGTTTATTTTTAACAATTCTCTTGCAGGAAATGTTATCTTAACAGCCGACCATGGATTTTTGTATCAGTATAGTGATTTAGAAGAACGTCAAAAAATTACAGTTGGTTCTCCTGATGCAAAAGAGATTTCAAAACGATTTATACTTTCAGAAAGTGGAATTGATCTAACAGGTGTAATGAATTTTGATATGAACTACATACTAAAAGATTCTGACCTAAAAGCATCTATTCCTCAAAATATTAACAGGTTTAAAACTGCCGGAAGTGGAATAAAATATGTTCATGGTGGAGCTAGTTTACAAGAAATAGTAATCCCTGTTCTAAAAATCAAACAGAACAAAAAACAAGAAATTAAGAAAGTTGATTTGATTCTTGAAAACACTTCAAGAAAAATTACAAACAACAAGTTCACGCTATCGTTTATGCAGAGAGAAAGCATTTCAGAAACAGTAATGCCAAGAAAATTTAGTGTTTCTCTTTGGGATGAAGAAGATAATATTCAGGTTTCTAATGAACTTATAATTGATGCCAGTGTTGAATCTGACAATCTTGACGATAGAATTTTCAAGCAAACTCTTGAATTAAAGAACTTTACGCCAAAGAAAAAGGATTATTATCTATACATAAAAGATATGGATGAAGTTGGTGAACCTTACCAAAAAATTCCGTTCACTATAAATTTAGTATTTTCAACAGATTTCGATTTGTAATAAAAACATAAGGTGGTAAACAATGAACGATTTAGATAAAAAAATAACAGAAGTATTTGAAGGTTGTGTAGTCCGTAAAGACCTTGTTAAAGAGTTGAAAGGCTGTGCCGTTGTACCTTCTTATGTATTAGAATATTTATTAGGACAGTATTGTGCAACGAATGACGAAGATGCTATTAGCAAAGGAATTGAATCCGTAAAAACAATTCTTGCAAAACACTATGTTCATAGAAATGAAGCAGAGCTTATCAAATCAAACATTAAAGAAAAAGGCTTCTACAAGGTTATTGACAAGATTCAAGCAAAGTTAGATGAAAAGAACGATTGTTACAGAGCAAGTTTTGCCAATCTGGGTATCAATAATGTAATTATAGATTCTGTTACCGTAAACAAAAAACACCCAAGATTACTTGTTTCAGGTGTTTGGTGTCTAGCTGACATTGAATATCTTTATAGTGACGAAGCTAAAACAATTCCTTGGATATTACAATCGGTTAAACCTATTCAATTATCTCAATTTGATTTGGAAGATTACATCGCAAAGCGTGAAAAATTTACAACAGAAGAATGGATTGATTTAACTCTTCAAAGCATTGGTTTTAATCCTGAAATGCTTAGTAAGAGAAACAAACTTCTTCAATTAGTTCGTTTAATTCCGTTCTGCGAAAGAAATTATAACCTAGTAGAATTAGGACCTAAGGGAACCGGTAAATCTCATATTTATACAGAATTTTCACCTCATGGAACATTAATTTCCGGTGGTGAAGTTTCAGCTGCAAAGCTATTTGTAAACAATTCAAGAAAACACGATATAGGACTTGTAGGATATTGGGACAATATTGCATTTGATGAATTTGCCGGAAGCTCTAAGAAAGTCGATAAAGCACTTGTTGATATTATGAAAGGTTATATGGCTAACCAATCTTTCTCAAGAGGTGTAGAAACACTTAATGCGGAAGCATCATTTTTACTACTGCTTTAATAAGGATAATGTTGTAAAACTTGAAATAAACAAAGAAAACGAAGAAATGTATAATATTGCGTCAAAGTTTTACAAGCTTGTGAATACTAATAGATATCCACATATTATAGAGCCTCAAACTGGTTTTAAATTTCTAATCGGTAGAACACTAAACCTTTCTTATAAAATAACCGAAGATGAAATGACTTTTACCCCAACAACAAAAGAGGTATTTAAAGGAACCCATAGAAGTTTAGTAAAAGCATTAAGTTATGATTATAGACTTGAACCTTGTCATTGGTGTGAACCAGATTTTAATAAAAAAAATGAAAAGAAAAAGTGTGATAATTGCAAAAACTTATTGGAAGAATTAAATAAGCTAAAGGAAATAACTGAAAATCAACAACTTAAATATACAGATTTTAATAGGTTTATATCTTCTATTAAGTATAAAGATAACGAAAGACTTGCAGACTTAAGAAAAAGAAGAAAAGAAGCGTTGTTAAGTCTAATAAAAGATGATAGTAATAGAGAACAAGTTCAAATCATAAAAAAATTACTAGATATATGTTTTACGAATGAAGTTGTAATAAAAGACTTGGATGAATAATCATCACACATATAAATTAAAAAATCTGCAATTCGTGTTGAATACAGTCACTGTTTAAGTTTGAGCTGTATTTTGCTACGGCAATTTGTAAAGATTTGTATCTAAAAATAGACGAATTTTAACAGGATTAATGTGTAAAATCAGCAAAAATCAGCAAAAATTCGCTTAATTTTCTCCTTTTTTTTAGTACTAATATTCACTGATATTATAGCGTTGTAGATTTTTCTGATTTGGAGAAAAATCTACATTGGCTAAAAGGCACGTTATTTTTGAAAAAGCAGAATGTTTGATTCAAAATAAGAACATAAAGAACCGCTGGAACTACAAAATATAAAACAGGCCAAATCAGACTAATGATACAGGTCTTAGGTAGTTTTGTGCAAAATTTTAGAATAATAGTAGTAGAAATAATATTAAAAAAGAAAGGATACATAAGATGAAACAGAAAGAAAAAGACAACAATTTGCTGAGTGAAAAAAGGAGAAAGCTATATACTAAGTATCTGAGAGTAATAGGTCTGGGTGAAAAAATTTTTGAAATCAAAAAGAAGGAATTGGTAAAGTAAAAACAAAAAAAGATTACAACTTAAAAAAGGGACTAGTTAAATCGGGGGATTGAACTTGATTTACTTGATTGGCTTAATGACCTCAATAAACTTGCCCAGCTCGTCCTAACCGGATCGAGACGGCTTGTTCAACAAAGAAAATCATAATTCTTCCTTCCGTATGAGAAGATACCTTACACTTAATACACTTAATTCTTCATTAAGACATATTAGGACAGTTCTCTTCTCTTTTCTTTCAACCGGACTTCGCTTAAGCTCCGTCCGGCCTCTATTGAGGGCAATCGGGTTGTAATCATATATGCAGGAGTCCCATTTACCTGCACCTGCCCTCTTTTAATCAGAAAGGGATATAATGACACAAGCAGAAGCAAAAAATGTAAACGAAAAACAGGTTAATTTATACGGTATTTCAACATTGCCGGAATTGGCGGAAATTTTAGATTCTCCAGTAAAAAGTTTAATTGAGGCAAGTCAAAAAGGATACAGAAGTTATTATGTACAAGGAAAGAGTAAAAAACGATTAATAGAAGAACCAAACGATATCTTAAAACGTCTTCTAAAGGATTTGAAAGAAATATTGATTGATACATTCGATTGTCCTGAATATAACATGTGTTGGTCGGGAGGAAATAACTACCGGAATGCACAAGCTCATGCAGGACAACATGCATACGTAACAACAGACATTTCAAGCTTTTTCACAAATTCAAGAGCTCGTTATGTCCGAAAAATTTTCCAAGACAAATTAAATATCTCTGGCGAAGCTCTGGAGATATTGGTGCAGATGTGTACATTTAGAGGACATATCCCAACGGGTGCACCAACGAGTAGTATTCTTGCCTTTTTGTCTCATAAGGACCTGTTTGACGAAATTGCAGCATACATGGAAGAAAGAGATATAACATTTACCTTGTATGTGGATGATATTATGTAACATATGCCGAAGCAAACAACTTTTCTATGAATACAATAACTTCCGGAGAAGGATTATATAGAAACTATCTTCAATTCTTTTCTGATAAGAAAGTTGTTGATATCACCAAACAAGTTGTTCAAAACTGGGCAATTGAAGCAAAGAAGCAAATGCCCGTATATTCTTACAATAATACTTTGAAAAAGGCTAAGGCAATTTGGAATTGTGCATTGAAAAACGATATTACGATTCAGCCCAATCCTTTTAATATTTTGTCTGCAATTAATATTAAAAAGGAAAGGAAAAATCGTGAAAATGTTCGTATAAATATGGAACAAGGGGCACTTTTGATAGAAGTTGCTAAGATGATGTTTAATGACTACACTGCACCAATTATTGCTTGTAGCTTCTATGCCGGAATGCGTCAAGGGGAAGTATTAGGCCTAAAATGGAGTGATATTGATTTTGAGGCTAAAACAATTGACATTCAACGTCAAATTCAAAGGATAACAAAGAAAAACTTACTTAAAATCTTAGAAGAAAATCCTAATTTGTCTGAAGAGGATATCTTAATTACAGATAGATTAAAAACCGAAACTTCTAGGTCAAAAATTGCTGTTCCTACAGTATTGATTGAGGAATTAAAGGAATATAGGACTTCTTTGATAAATAGAGGTGTGCTAGAAGATTTGTGTTTTACAAAGTATGGTAAACCTTTAATTGCTGTTGATTTTATTAAACAAAGATTTCAAAGAGCATTAAAAGTAGCGTTTGGAAAACGTAACTTCATGAAATTTCATGAATTGCGTGGTTCTTGTGCAACTATACTTCATAAGAAAGGAGTGCCAACTAAAGTAATACAAAAACTGCTCCGTCATGGAAGAGCTTCAATTACAGAAGATATTTATATCGACATTGATAATACTTCTGATTTTGTAAAACAAGAACTTAATAGAGTTTTTGCAACCTAAGAATTACTAAAATAACCTGCCCAAGTTGCCTCAATGTAGGCAACTTTTTTATTATTAACTAGTTTAAAACGTTCCAAAATGGAATGTTTTTGGAACGTTTTCTATTGCATTAAAAAAGAGGGTGCCTAAAACCCTCTTAAAATGGCGGGAACGACGAGGCTCGAACTCGCGACCTCATGCGTGACAGAGGGTTCAAACATCGTAAAATACAGTTTTTACAACTTCTTTACCCCATTTGAAACTTATTCAAAATAAGCGAAATTGAATATCAATTACCCACCCATTACCCACAAGTTTAAGTGCTTATCAAGATACTAAATTGTTTAATTTTAATAATATAATAAACAATATGAGATTAAACAAGATGAATATTACAAAATAAGGACACTTTATTTTGCTTCTTTTAGCCTCGTTATTATATTCCTTAGCTATAATATAAATTCCAATAATGATTAAGCTCGCTAACATAATAATAGTTGAATATAAACTAAATTTTAAATATGTTAAAATTCCATTTATGCAAATACAAGGAATAACAATATAAAAGAAATCTAATTTTTGATTAGAGTGCATTTCTAATGGACCACACAACATATTTTTTATTGGACTTGCCTCTTTGATTTGAGTACCAAGAGCGACATTTATTCCCAAATTTTTTAATTCATTTTCAGTCTCAATTCCTGCTTTTACTGCACCTATAAGAAGTTTATGATACATAAATCTATCCATTAGATAGAAACATATCCAAGCTGCAGCCCCAACAAATAAGTATATTACCCAAAAATGATTCTGTGAATTTTCTTCTATTTGACTCTGAAGATTCTCTTTTAATAAATAACCTATTGCACCAGAAATAGCTGTTATAACCGTTACTGCTAAACTTCTGATTTTCATTTCCATATCATTAAAGTGCATTTGGACGTCTACACATTGTTTCCATACTTCAAGTAGAAGTTTTTTATCATTTTCTTTTTTATCATTTTTCAACCATTTAAACATTTGTAACCTCATTGATATTTATTATATTTAAAATTTCTTTAAATGAATTTTCTAATATGAATGTTGGTCTTATATCCTGTTCATTACTTTGAGCCTCTGCTTTAACTAAGGAATCTGGCCAAAAAGTTACCTTTTTTAATAATTCATATTCTTTTTTCGTCTTATAATTTTCACCATATTTTGCATAAATATCTATGATTTGAGCATTTTGTGCCATTTTTATATCTTTAATCAAACTATCTCCGATATAGTAGCAATTTCTTTTCTCTACATTTATATCAGAAAGTATTTTTTCTATATTCTGACTATTAGGTTTATAATGTTTTTGCTCATCAAAAGAAATGAGTTCTGTTTTCTTTAAATCTGTAATTCCTGCATTTTTTGCTGGGGGAGCATAAATATAATCGATTATTCCATCAAGTTTTAGAGCCTTTACCCTTGCAGTTGTACTATATGCCTCAGATTCAGTAAACAAAATTATTTTATAAGAATTTTGTTTTAAATATTTCAAAGTTTCTAAAACTCCCAAAAACAAATGCAAATTTTCAGCCTTTAACTTTTCTCTTAACTCTGTTGCTTGACAACAAATATCTGTAAAGTTTAAAATATTTCTATATTTAGGAAGTTCAGCTATATCTTTAAATACATTTAGATATTCTGTTGTATTATGACATTCATGAATCTTTTTTATATCTAAAAGGAAATCTTCTTTATTTATTCCTGTAGAATTCTTTAAAATATAGCAAAGTGCTCCATTGAATGCTTGATACCAGTAATCAAACCAATCAAATAACGTATTATCAAAATCTGTAATCAAGCATTTTTCTGTATATGACATTAAAACCTCCTATTGACTAACAATATAACACAAAATCCCTGTACTAAAAAATTATAAAAGCTAAACCTTATTTATATATTTTTTTATTAAACTAAGTTTTTAATTACAAAATTACAAATTAGAAAAATAGCTTAAAAAGGTAATAAATATAATACTTTTAGTTGTAATAAATTGGTATTTTTCTGTAATTAAAAGTAACAAGAGTTTTTTCAGAAGTATGTACGAGTGAAATTATAAGATTTATAATAATAAAAATGGCTAAATTAAGTCTTTGCTAGTAAATTTTACAAGGCACTAAATTCAGAATAATCGAGATTAAACGGAAACAGTATTTTAAATATAAATATATATAAATCTTCAAAAAGTTTAACAGAAGTCAATCTGAATTCTCTCAATATAAAAGAGGTACATTTTATGAATAAAAAAGATTACATTAAAGAATTTATATCAAAATTGAGTAACTTAGACCGTTCTAGAAGTGTTTCAACCGTCTTTAATGACTTTTTGACTTTGAGTTGTTGCTCCTTAGCACAAACAGTCTATCGAAGTGATATCTTAGAGCAAAAATATTTGAATATAATCAAAACTTATACAAAAGAGCAAGCAGAAGAATTTTCAAAACTGCTTGCTTTTTTAGTTCTCGGATTAGAACAAGAATCTCAAGATTTTTTAGGGCAAGTATATATGTCTTTAAACTTAGGTAGTCAAGCTAATGGTCAGTATTTTACACCATATTCAGTTTGTAAGTTTATGGCAGAGATAAATTTTACAGAAATTGAAAGTTTTCAGAACAATCAACTTATAACTCTTTCAGAACCTTGTTGTGGCAGTGGAGCATTGATTATTGCATTTGCTCAAACTCTAAGAGAGCATAATATAAATTATCAACAAAATTTGTTTGTCGAAGCAATTGATATATCTGAAATGTGCTTCAAAATGACATACATTCAACTCTCATTACTTGGAATTTCTGCAAGAGTAGTTCAAGGTGATTCTTTATCTTTAAAATTTCAACAGGTGCTTTATACTCCGTTTTATTTTGTGAATGGGTTTCAGGTTAAAATGAAACAACGATATGTTAAAAAAGAAATATTAAGACCAACTTCAAATTTAAATACTCAATTAAAATTATTTTAAAATAATTTTAATATTGTACATTCATTATGTTTTTGATATAAATACAAACAAATAGGGGTAATTATATTGAAAACTAGTGTATCCAAAACAGAAAGTTTGTTTTTTGCATATCAAGGCTCTAGAGAGGGGCATTGCGATAATAATGTTGATGCAATCAAAAGAGCCATTACAGATTTTAATTCACATCAAAAAACTATAAATGCAGTTACGTGGGAAGATTTAAAGAAAAGTGGAAGTTTTATCGATAAAGAAATATTACAACACATAAAACAATGCTCTTACTTTGCTTGCGATTTAACTTATTTAAATCACAACGTATTATTTGAATTAGGATATGCTATTGCTTTAAACAAAAATATATTTATTTTTCTAAACGAAGATATTGAACAAGCTAAAAGCAATTATCTGAACTTTTTCCTAAAAAACATAAAATACACACCATTTAAGAATTCTAAAGAAATTTTATCAAAACTTCAGAATAAAGAATTTAGTAATGAACATATAAAAAATGCTATCCCTAATGACATTTTGAATGAAGAAAATGACATTTTCTATTTAGAGAATGATTCCGAAAGTCAAGCAACAATTGATTTAAATGAGTATATAAATGGATTAAGCACTGGAGAATTAAAACTAAAAGTAAAACTAAATGACCCTTACGAAGTTGATTATAAAACTTTAAGTTATTATTTTTTAAATTTACATAAGGCCAAAACTATTATATTCCATATGCTACCAACAAATTATGATAATGCGTTTTTTGAAAATGGTAAAAACTCTTTTTTGGCAGGTATTGCTTGTGGACTAAACAAACAAGTTTTGTTGATTGCTCCTGCTAAATTTAGAAGTCCTTTAGATTATTCTGATATACTTATTGATTATATATCAAGTGAAGATTGTATAAATAAAATTCATCAATGGATTCAGAAACATTGTAAAAATAATTTTGTAGAAAATAGTTTAGAGGATAAAAATCAAAATAAATCTGAAATAAATATATTAAAAATTGCATTAGAATGTACCGCAGAAAATGAGAAAGAAGATTTATTTAATTATTTTGTTTCTACAAGTGCATATGAAAAAGCAAAAGAAAACAAATCAAAATTATTATTGGTAGGCCGAAAAGGTGCTGGTAAAACAGCTATCTATTATAAGTTAATTGAAGATTTATCAAGTAACTCCAAAAATTATAATATAAATTTAAAACCAGACTCATTAGAACTTTTAGAAAATATTGACTTTTCTGCATTATATAAATCTGAAAGTTCAAAGAAAACGTTCTTTTATACTGTTTGGAAAACTGTAATTTATTCAAAACTTATCCAAAATTTAAAAATAAGGATAACAGAAAAATTAGCACTTTGTAAAATATTAACAAATGAAGAAAATAAGATACTTGACTTTTGTGCAAATAATGAAAACCTAGTAAAACAAAACTTTTTTGGAATCATAAAAGAATTGAGTACAAAACTATCAGAACATACTATTGAATCACCACAAATATTGGAGGATTTATACAGAAATTATTTAACGCCATTAACAATATTATTAAAGCAATATTTTGAAAATAAAAAATATATTAAACTAAATATATTATCGGATAATTTAGATAAATCCTGGAATCCTCAAAGTAATTTAGATTTACAAAGTAGTATGATATTAACTTTATTAGAAGTAGATTCTCAAATCAAAAATGAATTATCAAACGATAAAAAAGATAATATAACTGTTCTAAATTATATATTCTTACGTGAAGATATTTATAATTATATAGCAAAAGAAGCTAATGAACCTGACAAATTAAGAACAATATCATTCAAAATAAATTGGGAAGATTCACCTTTAAAATTAAAAGAACTAGTAGAATTAAAATTAAATCACATTTTAGGATGGGATAATCAAGAAAATAACTCAAAAGATATATGGAAAGAGTTATTTGAACAAATTGAAAAACATCATTCCACATTTGATTTAATAAAAAATATTATAATTTTGAGACCTCGAGATATTATATTTTTTATTCAAGCTTTATTTGAATCTTCTGCTAACAATAATAGAAATAAAGTAACTAAAGAAGATTTTGAATATGCAGTAAATCAGTATACTGAATTTTTAAATGGAAATCTTATCGCAGAAATGAAAGCTGAGTATAGAGATATTCAAGAAATATTAAATATATTTCAGTTGTATAAAAGTATAAAATATAAGGACTATATTTCAAAATTAAAAACAAAATTTAATTATAATGAAGATTATATTAAAAAACTTACAGAAGCACTTTTCAAAAATAATTATTTAATGGCAATTGATAAAACATCTAAAAACTTTTGTATAAATTATAAAGAATTAGAAACGGCCTTAACTAAAAAGCGTTTCTTTATATTTAAACATAATGTTTTTTTATTTGTTAACAGTCAGTATTTAACCCTTACTAATAAAACTGCGATTAAAAAAATGCTTGGCATATAAAAATCTATTATGTTATAATCAACACATGACAGAACGCAAAACGGCATTGGAAGTATATTTTTACGCAACAAGTTCGGGTAATGAACCTGTTAGAGAGTGGTTGAAAAGCTTACCAAAAGAAGATATGCGTACAATTGGTTTTGATATCAAGACAGTTCAGTATGGTTATCCTATCGGAATGCCGTTAACTCGTGTTCTTCATGGTACTGGTGGACTTGAAGAAGTTCGTTGTAATATTTCAAACGGTATTGCAAGAGTCATATTTTATGTTGAAGATAACACAATGGTGCTTTTACACGCATTTATCAAGAAAACACAGGAAACCCCTAAAAAAGAATTAGATGTCGCTATCAAACGCTACAAAGAATTATGCAAAAGATAAGATAATTCTTTTGCCAAGATATTTAGCAACTTTTTCGATTGTATTTAAAGTTATTGATGTATTTTCGGGGTCTAAAATACGACAAATAGCGGTTCTTGAAGTTTCAAGTTCTCTTGCTAAACGATTGACTGAAATATTATCTGCTTTCATTTTTTCTTCTAAAGCATAAGCAATAACCCGTTTTAGAGCAACAGCTTCTGACTCTTGAAGAATATCTTCTTCTTCAAGAAAACTGTCAAAATTTGAACCTATATGTTTTTTTTCAATCATATTATCACCTTATAATATATTGTTATCTTGATATAATTATATCATAATATCATTGTACCAAATTTGGTGCAATTTTTCAAGTCCCTTTATTTAAAAAAGTAAAATCTTCTTAATTTTTAATGTAAGGAGACATACCATGAGAACATATAAAGCAACAATCGTACCGACAGTAGCAGACGGAAATATCGAAGTAAGAATTTGTGCAAATAGCCAATATCAAGCACAAGAATTGATTAAAACATTACCATATTTCAAGTCTTTTGCAAAACACCCAGTGCAAGAGGATGAAAAGAACAATTTGACTTCGATTAGTGATTTAATCAAAAGAGCAAATGCAAAGAAACAAGCAGATTTAGGCCAAATAGACTAGCTACAAATCCAAACTCAAATACACGTTGTCCATTTCATCTTGTGTAATTCCTATGTATCTTAGAGTTACAGCAGTAGATGAATGGTTGAAAAGTTTTTGAATTAAGGTAATATCATAGCCGTTATTATATGCGTGATAGCCAAAAGTCTTTCTAAGTGTGTGAGTTCCAATTCGTTCTTTTATTCCAACAGACTTTGCTACATCATTTATAATTTTGTATGCTTGTTGTCGCAATAAAAAGCCCTTATTCTTTCGAGATATGAATAAAGGCTCATCTTCTGTGTAGTTTCTTGTTTTGAGATAATCTTTCAATGCAGATTTTGTACTTGTTGACAGTGGAAAATCTTTGAACTTGTTTGTTTTCTTCTCCCTTAGACGAATTCTATCTTTGATTTTCCCATTTTCTGCAATATCTAAAATTCTTAGTTTCAACAAATCACTTATTCGCAGCCCTGAATTTATCCCAAGAACAAACAAGCAATAATCTCTCATATTCTGCGATTTTAATAACTTTTTGATTATTTCAATCTGTTTTAAATTTCTAATCGGTTGAACAAATTCCATTGTTTTTATTCCTTCCTACGGCTCAAATGTAGTCATAGTCAATAATACATAATATATTTAAATTATAAATTATGTATCATTTCTTGTACATACAATTATTAAAGGTCAGTTACAAATGACCTCAAATGTAATCGGAGTAATAAATTGAGATAAATTAGTGAATAATACACAATATAATTTTGTATCATTCAATTAGAAAAAATATTTTAAATCAACACCGTAAAACTCGGCTAACTTGTATAGTGTTTTGATGTTTAAAGGGTATTTGCCATTTTCAATATTTGAAAGATGATCTCTTGATAGTTTAATTTCATTTGCAACGTACTCTTGAGAAAATTCTTTTTCCTTTCTCAAAAGTTTTAGCCTTCTACCTATTTCATTTTGTACAGCTTTTATGCCCATTTACAAATTTTAGAATATATGCTACAATTTTTCAGTCGAATACATTCTACAAAAATGGCTAATATTATTTGTATATTTATGATAACAGGTTTTATTAACTATAAAATGGAAGAAATTAAAAAAAGAGGTAATTGTATGAGAAAATGTTTAACTCTGATTGCTGTTGTCCTAATTGGAGCAATGCAGATTGCCTATTCTGCGGGAGTAACAACAGAAAAAGAAATTGGTCCTTGCACAAGTAAAAATATGTTCGGCTTTTGTGTTGAATCAAAAACTCATTACTGTGCGTCCATCTCTAAATCAAATGGTCGTTGTCAATTATGGTATGCAAAAAACAAATCTGAATTTGATAATGCAATGGAACAATTCAATAAATTCAATGAAGGACTATATGAACACTAAATAAAAATTGATAATAAGAAAGGGAAAATATGTCAGAAAATACTAAAACATGCCCATACTGCGGAGAAGAAATTTTAGCGGAAGCAATTAAATGTAAACATTGCAAAGAGATGTTAGTGAAAACAGAAAACCTGACACCTTCAAATATTGAAAGCACAATAACAAATTATATAAATCAAACAACAAATAATTCTGATTCCATAATAACAGGACAAAATCTAACAGATGAAATTATAAAACAAAGCGGAATGACTTATAAAGATGGAGAAAAACCATTATTACTTCTTTATAAAAAGAGTTTAATCTATGATTTAAAAACAAGGATTTTACTCACAAATAAACGAATTTATTTTAAAGCATTACCTGATAGCATTTGGACTGGCTTAACTTGCAATTTTGTCAAAAAAATAGAAGGTTGTTGTGAATTACAAGGGCTTCAACACTTAGAAATTGCAGAACAGGACAATTGCATAGGAACTGCTTATATTGGACATCAGCTAAAAATCAATGATACTATAGTTGGTTTAGTGAGAATGGGTACTGGTGTTGAATATGATGAAAACATAATCAATTATTTGAATAATTTATTTGCGGACATAATTAAAGATAAAATTGAAACAAATAATTTCCCCAAAATAGAATATACAACTAATAGTCAAGCAAATGCTATAAACCCTCAAATAAATATTAAAGATATACAAGGTTGGAACTGGGGAGCATTTTGGTTAACTTGGATATGGGGAATTGGAAATAGGAGTTGGCTAACATTTTGGGCTCTTATCCCATATTTCAACGTAATTTGGATGTTTGTTTGTGGGTTTAAAGGTAATGAATGGGCATGGAAAAATAAAAATTGGGTAAGTGTAGAAGAATTTCAACGTGTTCAGAAAAAATGGGCTACTATAGGTAACATTATTGTGGCAATAATTATTGTACTTACAATAATACTATTATCATTGAGTATGGGAGAATAAAAAATGGAAGATAAAAAAAGAAGATGTCCTTATTGTGGCGAAGAAATCCTCGAAACAGCAATAAAATGTAAACATTGTCACTCTTGGATAAAGAAAAAATGTCCATTCTGTGCTAAAATGATTGATAGTAATCTTGATAGATGTCCATTTTGTGATTCCAATTTGAAAGAGGTGAATGAAGAGCCTAAAGAAAGTGTTCAGATATCCAAAGAACCAATAAAAGAAAATAAAAATAAAGAACAAGAAAAGAATACAGGTCTAGTAGATTGGTCTTCGGTAAATTTCTTTTTCAAACATCCAATTTTGTCAATTATAATAATTGCGATAGCCGTCCACATTTTTGGAAATCCATTTTCAGATTTATGGAGAACCGTTGAGGAAGATGATGAGACATACTGTATGAAAACAAAAGTTTTAGAGGGAGAAAAAAGGACATTTTGTTCTAAAGATGAAAAAGATTTAATCAGTTTTAAAAATTGTTTAAATTCTCCGCAAGTTAAATTTATGCAGATTGCAGATAAGGGATTTTTCGGAGATTACTCTCAGGCTACAGATGATTCGTTTTATCCAGTTTGTAAACCAGTATCTGTTTGGGAAAAGAAAGATAATGAAGTTCAAGAACAAAACGTGGGAAATAAGGATGAAAATGAAATAATTCAAACTGCGGTTAATGAATATAAAAAAGAAAAACATAAAGAAGAAGCTCAAAGATATGGAGTATCCGTTAGCTGCTATGAAAAATTTAGACCGATTTATATGCAAAAAGGAGATAAGATTTCTCTTGAAGAAATACCTTGTTCTAAAAAAGAAGGTCAGTCAATTAAAAATCAGCTAAGAAAAGAAGAAGAAGCATTTAATAGAGGAGAAACTGGATTAGATGATATCCAAGAACGATATGGAAATGCAGGAATGCCAAAGAGTCTAGTATTAAAGGGGGTTCCAATAATATGCTTTGAGCATGCAAATATTGGAGATGACAGTAAATGTACCCCAAAACAACTTGATACCATAAATAAATTCTTTGAGAAAAATGACATAGATTGGAATAAAGAATATTTTGATTACCTAGACGACTAGTATGAAAAAGAAGCTATTAATTAGCTTCTTTTTTTTATTAGACCTTTATAAATAACGAGAGGTTATCTCGTTAAACTCTCATTATTTTTTCGAATTATTTTATATAAATTATTATAAAAACAAAAACGTTTAACGATGTTTATTTTTAAAGACATTTTTGATAGAATTAATCTATGAATTTAAAAGATTATTCTAACAATGGTAAATTCTTAAAAAAAGCATTCAGTGATTATGCACCAGAAAGTCAAAATGTTTTATCGAAAAAATATACCCTACTCATAAAGAATATTAACTTTAAAAGTAATGATTACATAGATGAGAACATTGAGTTAGTAAAAAAATTAACCCCAAAAGAAAGAACCATTGTTTTATGTGGGGTAAAACAGAGATTGAGTTATAAACGTTTTTATATGCTTCAACTTCTACTATGTCAAGGAAGGTTTGATAATGAAGATTATAGTGATGTTTATTTTACGAACAACCATTGTTCAAATAGTATACGAACAACTTCTAGTAACATTAAATCTTTTATTAGCAAATTAAAATCAGTTCTCGAGAATTCAATTGTTAAGCATTATATTGCAATGGGTAAATTTGAAGAAGATGACATAATGGCTGTTAAAAGGATAATAAACAACCTAATCAATAATACGATGCGTTATGACCAATGCACCGTTACAACTAATTTTGTAATGCGAGATAGAATTCATAAAATGTAACAAAATCGTTATAAAGGTTGCCAAATTTATAAACTCTTTTTTCTAAAACTTAGTTGTATCTATGAATAAAGCAGAAAATTCCTAAAAAGGACTTTTTGTATTTATTAATAAAAGTTGGTAGTTTTTGGGTTGCCATTTTGATTAAAAATTTAGGCTAAAACGCTTGCTATATTTACTTTTAAATAGCATTGGTGTATTTTAAAAATATAAAGAAAAAGAAAGGAGCTATAGAATGGACAATTTAAAGAATGACAGTAACAATCTTCAAAACCTTTTGGACTGTCCTGTAAGATTAGCAGAAAAATTTTCAAAAGCCTGTTCTAAAGAAGCACTTAATAGCTCATGTACAATGATAGGATTTAGAAACGATAATCCTACTGTACTTGATTGGAGTGCTTACTATTTATCAAAATCATGTCAATGTCTTAAAAATGCAGCAAACACAACTGACAATACTGTTTTAACTTGCATTGCAAACGTATTTATGACATTAGGACTAGATATTACCGCCTTTGAAACCTACGTCTTATACTTTGGCGAGTTCAATCATGATTCTTGTCCAGAAGAAATTGACAAAATTTGGGCAAAAACAAAAGAAATGCCAATGGGTTCAACCTGTTTGCTTTGTTGTGGAAAAGACATTGAGAACAAACTGAGTGGGAACTGTTGTACAAGTAAAATTTAGGTATATATAATACCTTAAAAGCAAGTTATAGAAAGGAGATACGAAGTATGTTCTACCCAAAATAAAAGGGCTTCAGCAGATTGACCAAAGCCCATAAAAAATATTACAACTGAATTTTAATAAAAAATTCTAAAATTATCAAGCCTATTTGGTCAATCTGTCGTAAAAACAAAATATTTACCTCGTGGAGAGTGGATTACACCACCCTCTGCGAGGCTTGGAAAAAATTAAAAATTTAAGGAGAAAAAAATGAATAATAATCTATTCGAAAATTGGCAGGATTTTGCAGTATTCCATTGTAAAGGAAATACCAAAATTCCTGCTACTCAAAATGGATTTAAAGATGCTCTATGTGGGCAAGATGTAAGAGAAATGCTCCAAATGGGCTACAATGCTGCTGTAGCTTGTGAAAAATCACACATTGTCGTTATTGACATTGATTATCATGATAAAAATTCTACCGCAATGGAAGATTTGCATAACTTAGAAGAAGAATTCGGTGCAAAATTACCTAAAACTTTAACTCAATCAACCGCAAGTGGTAACGGCAGGCACTTAATTTACTCTTCTAAAGGGATTACTAACCCAAGAGGAAAAATTGGTAAATTCTGTGATGTAAAATATCGAGGATATATCATGATTGCACCGTCAATCATAAATGGCAAAAAATATGAAATCATTGATGGAATTGATGAAAAAGGAAAGTTTATAATCGCAGAACTACCTCAAAAGTGGTTAGATTATATAAACAAAGGATGTTCTACAAATCAAATTAAGCCTCAAACTAAAACATCTTTAACAAAACGTAATGTATACACAAATATTGACATTGAAAAAATGTTCAACAACTGTGCATTTTTAAAATATTGTCAAAAAAATGCGGATTGTTTGAGTGAACCTGAATGGTTTACGATGATAAATATTTTGGCTCATATTGAAAACTCTGATGAGTTGATTCATGAATTGTCAGAACCTTATCCGACATATTCTTTTGCCGAAACTCAAAAGAAAATTGAGAATGCACGCTCCTTTGGCTTTCCACAAAGTTGTAAGTATATTTCGACAGAGTATTCAGAAATATGCAAAGATTGTATTTCAGCAGAAAGAGAGGTTAAAAATGACTAATAACAGCTTAAAAACAACAGAGCGTACTCCTCTTGATAAGGGTAAAAAGTCAATCATTGATTTATTTGAGCAAAAGCAGTTTGAATTAAAAAATTGTCCGTTTATATCAACAATTACAATTCCTTATAAGGCTGAAGAGGTAAATTTACCTACCCCAAATAGGTTCTTATTTCAATCTTGGAATCGCACATTCCTTATAACAAAAGCAAAGAAATCTCTAAAAATTAAATTGTTGGCCAATTTTGTTGTAACGGATGTGAAAGAATGCACATTGAAGCACAATGATAAAACCAATCAAGAACCAGTCCGATTTTATATAGTATCATTGCTAAATGATAAAGGTCGAATTGAAAAGAATGTCGAAATCTCCAACAATTCAAAATCAGATGTTAAACAATTTCAGTCAATGTTGAATAGCAGATACACAGGTTTTTCTGTTTGCATGACAGAAGCAGAATTTAAAACTTTTGTAGAAGAATACATTTCTCCAAAAATCTCTTCCACTGCAACAATATATACGAATGCAGGAGTTACTCCTCAAGGTAACATGTTATATGAAAATGCTCTTGTAACTCCTAAAGAAATTCTTTGGGCGGATGAGGATGGGTTTATAGAGGTTGGACCACGAGAGTATCTGAAACTAGTAACAGCAAATCATTATTTACCTAAACTTGCCAAAAGTGTAAAAACTGGAACTCAAATAGCAAATGAACTAATGACAAATATCCTAGAATGTTGGAGTGAAAATATAGTTCTTCCACTTTTAACATTAGGTCACATGGTTATGGCAATCTATTTTGAAGAATTTACAAAAAGATACGGAGCACCAACATTAATATTATATGGAGAAACTGGAACTGGAAAATCAACCTTAGTTACTGTTGGGTTATCAATTTTTGGTTTGTCAAAAGAGGCTTTAACCTCTGGTGGTTCAACAGCAAAAAGCAATGAGTATTTTTGCTCTAAATACAATGGGCTGAATGTTTGTATTGATGATGTAAAAGGAGAAACCCTAACGTCAAGCAATTTTACATCATTAGCAAAATCTGCATATAATGCGATTGCTCGTACAAAAATGCAAGGCTATGGAAAAGAAGTTGCTTATACAATGATTTGTAGCCCCTTAGCTTATTCAACGAATGAATCACTTCCTGAATTGAAAGAAGTTGTAAATCGAATGAATATTATTGAGATATTTGGAAAGGTATTTAAGGCGGATAAATTCAAATATCACGAAACTAATGGGAATACCAACAAAGTGAAAGAATTGTCCTTAATCTTACCAGAATTTCTAAAATTTCCCAAGGAAGATGTCATTAGGCTTTATGAGGAAAATTTTGATTTTCTAAAAGAAAATGTTAAAGATACACAAAATCGAGTTATCAGTAATATTTCTTATGCTTATACTGGAGCAATTTTGTTGTTAGAAATTGCAAATATTCAAGTCTCATCTTTACAAGACAAAGTAGTAGAATTCGCTCAAAAACAAGTGCAAAAATACGAAGGGATTAAAAATGTCGTAGATAGAGTGCTTGTTGAAATCTCAACTTTATTTGACTTGGGCATTTTAGAAAATGGTAATCATTTCAAAATTGCTACAGAAAAAATTGGAAGCAGAGAAGAAAAACGTATCCGATTTAAAAAGAATGTGATAATAACAGCAATAAATAAGTATTACAACAATGACAAGAAAAAGCGTATAGATGAGAATGCTTTTTGGAGTTATTGTCAAAATCATAAACGATTTCGAGGAACTCATTCGACAAGACTTGGAGAAGAAAACAAATCTTCTTATGCAATGGATTTTGACATAACTGGAATGGAAGAATTTGCAGAATTCGGCACAGTAATTAAACCAATGAGTTATGATGATTTAGTTGCTGGAATAGAACGTAATATAGCGTAATTGTTCAAAATTACACCTGAAAGATAACCCTGTGTTATCTTTCAGGGTTATTTTGAGCTGCTGTAATTTTGTAATTAAAAATATTAATAAAAAATTTTAAAAGGAGAAAAAATGACACAATTTTATACGTTTAAAGAGTTTTGCCAAATATTAAAGGCAAATCCAAATACAGTCAAAACGTGGAAAAGAAGAGGAGATTTACCTAAAAAACTTTTCTTCAAAATCGGTGGAACACTTTATGTATTCAAAGATGATTTTGAAAAATGGGTAAAAGAACAACAAGCATGGGAAGGAGATTATTATGGCAATTTATAAGAAGAATGAAAAATGGTACTATCAATTTATGCTCAACGGAGAAAGAAAGCACGGGCTTTGCCCTGGTGCTTCCGATAAAAAAGAAGCAGAGCAACATGAATCCACAATCAAGTTTAGACTTGTACAACAACAAAATGGAGTCATCCCAAGAGAAGAAAAGAATGTTCCTCTTTACAAACTCAGAACAATGTATGAGAAATACTCAAAGACAAATAAAAAAAGCTACAAGAGCGACATTTATATGCTGAACATTATCATGAATTATTTTGGAGGAAATATGATTGTTCAAAAAATAACACCTTGTAAAATTGAACAATTTAAGGATTTTCTAAAAACTGAACGAAATTCGAAAAATTCAACAATTAACCACTATTTAACACTGATGAGCAAAATGTTCAATATCGGAATAGATAATGGAATCGTAAGGAATAACCCTCTGCAAAAAGTTGGGAAACTAAGAGAAGACAACAATAAAACAAGGTACTTAACAATCGCAGAAGAAAAACGATTATTCAAAGAAATTGAGAGAGAATATGAAGTATTAGACCGCGATACAAAGCAGAAAAAATTCGTTCAACCTTATCTATATTTAAAACCTATTATCATCACAGCACTACAGACAGGAATGAGAAGAGGTGAAATTCTCAATCTAAAATGGGAAAACATCGATATGGAACAAAAATTTATTGAACTTCTAGAAACAAAATCAGGAAAAGCAAGAAAAATTCCAATTTCACCAACACTCAATAATGTTTTTAAAAATATAAAAAGGACATCGGATTTTGTATTTGTAAATCCAAAAACAAATCAACCCTATATAGATTTGAAAAAGTCATTCCACACTGTTATAGATAGAGCGGGAATAAAAGATTTCAGATTTCATGATTTAAGACATACAGTTGCAACAAGATTGGTTGAAAAAAATATAGATTTATCTGTTGTTAAAGATATATTAGGGCATTCAAAAATAACAACAACCCAACGATATGCACATCCTGTCCCTCAACGGAAACTTGAAGCAATAAATATTTTAAGTACATATACACAAGATACTGAAAGCTCCTAATAGGAGCTTTTTAGTTTCGGATTCACATATCTGTTTTTAAGTTTCACATCCTTGCGTTTAAGTTTTAAATTTTTCATTACCCACATATTACACACAAAAAATTCGCACTAAAAAAGAGACTCTTAAAAGTCTCTTTAAATGGCGGGAACGACGAGGCTCGAACTCGCGACCTCATGCGTGACAGGCATGCGCTCTAACCAAACTGAGCTACGCTCCCATTTCGTATTGGCTACTTCTTTATTATATATGCTAAAAAATAAATTGCAAGAGTTTTTTCTAATTTATTTATTAAAAAGTGTAAATATCGCAATTTTTCGTAGCAATATTATCTTTTACCTTCGTTTATGCAATTATGGAAATCCAACGCAATAACATTTCTTTTACTTCAAGGTGTCCTCAAATCAGGGATGCACAGTGGGTCGTTCACACGGTTAATACTGAATTTCCACATTTTTCATTGACAAAAATGCAGCCAATGTGTGCAAATTTTCTGCAGAAAAACGGATATTGCAAGCAATTACCAAAAACTTTTACTGAAATAGATGATATCGTTTCTTCCATCCCTCATGTTTATAGTACCTTCCATGACACTTCGTTTCTGGGTAAAATGCTTTTGCATTTGGATATTCTAAGCAAGTCGAAAGAAGAGCAAAAGGTAATTAATACGGCAATAAAGATAAAAGAAAATATTTTCAAATTGTGGGATTTCCGCTGTGGGTACAATAATTCACATAATGATACAAATTTATATTTAAAAGACCTTTTAAACAAAATAACCGATGAAAAAATCGGAAATTGTTTTGAGGATTCTATTTTATCCGAATTAGTCTTGAAATTAAACGGAATAAAAAATGCAACTCTTGCAACTTTATACAAAAGAGATAAATCAGGTCATCGTTCAATAATTGACCATGTGATATGTATATTTTCACCTGATGGCAAAAAAGTGCAAGCCGGAGAACTATCTGCAAAGGATATTGTTGTTGATACATGGTTAGGTATTGCAGATTTTGCCCCTAATGCAATATTAAAATACAAAACGATTGGACGAAAATTCTTTAATATCGGCAAAGATGATGCTATTGATATTCGACCTCGTAACAGTTTGCATTTAACTAAAGCTGATATTGATGAGTTTCGAGAAAAGTATCCTCAACTTGTTTTTCAAAACAAGGCTCGAAATTTTATGCAGGCAAAATAAAAAGCCTCGACACTATTGCCAAGGCTTGTAAAATGAATTGTAAAAAATATAATTAATCTTTATACAAAGGTGCTAATTTCTTTGATTGTTGAGGAATTACACCTTCTTCAATTGATTGGTAAACTCTGTAATCAATATCTGCAAAGCAGTTATCAATACTTTCGATTCCGCTCAATTCAGTTTCATCAATGTTACCGCTTTCAATCATGTCAGCGATAAGTTCAAATCTGTCAACATGTTCTCTGAATCTGTCTGTTGCGTAATCTTTAGCCTGCCATGTTGTAATCAAGAACGGCCAATCTGAACTTTGCAATAACAGATTTTCTCTAGCCAATTGGTTCAATGCTCTATGTAACAACTTATCATCAGGAATATTTGGATATTTATCCGCAATTGATGTGATACGTTTTTCGCAAGAGTGAATAATTGGCCACATCCATTCTGTCAAATGGTTGTTCCATACATAGAAGTGACCACCTTGTCCCCAAGAAGATTCAGGGATTTGGATAGCTTCTGTCGGTGGATGAGCATGCAAGTATTCGCCTGCTGTCATACGTTCAACTTCAGGAAGGTATTGATTGAATTTCTTAATAACTTGTTTGATAAATTCAATACCTTCAAACCACCAGTGACCGAACAATTCAGTATCAAATGATACCATAATCAAACCTTCTTTACCGTTGTGAGAATTTTTGTAATCATTCAACAAGTGGTAAAGCATTGTTGTATAGTGGTCTGAGTTTTCGTTAATTTTGTTCAATGCGATTACTGGGTCATACAACATTTTGTCACCCAAATCTGTTGTAGGTGATGTAATTCTCCAGTAATTCATACCTGATTTATCATCTTTTTTGTGAAATTCTCTGAAACATCCATCCCCTGGGTAACCATCAGCTGCTGACCAAACTTGATAACCTGCTCTATCGTTTCTACCCATAACTGCAACTTGTGCATCAGGCAACCAGTATGCTGAATATGTGTCATAACCGGTTGGTTCGCGCTCAGGTAGCGGAATGTATTCAATGTTTCCGTAAACACCAACTACACGACGGCAACCGATTGAGTTTCCACCTTCAATAACGTGAGATTCAGTGAAGAAATATTCAATGTCGTTATTTTGAAGAGTTACCTCGATTGCAGGTCTCCAGTGTTTTTGTCCGTCTTTGCCTACAAATTCATAACCTTGACGGTATGCACATTCAGGCAACCAGCAACCTTTAGCCTTTTTGCCAAAGAATTTTTTAGTTGTATCAGAACCAACTTTGAATTGTGCATTCAAGTTGTTATCTGTTGCCAATAATGGTGAAAATCCGTGAGTAGCACCAGATGTAGTGATTTCGATACAGCCCAAATCCTGATATTTTTTGAAAGCTGCAATCAAATCCATATTATATTTGTTTACGAATGAATTTTTGATATTGTTAAACCAGTCAAAATAGTATTTTGCCAAGTATTTCAAGTGTTGAGAATGAGGAACTTTTTCATCAGGATATCTGTCCAAATCCTTTGAAACACTTTTAATTCTTGAATCTAAATATTCAACAAAACCGTGTTTTAGGTGTTCATCATTCAATTGTTCTGCCAAAATTGGAGTAATTCCGACAGTCAATTTAGCTTTAATACCTTCGTCATATAATTCTGAAATTGCGTTCAATAGCGGAACGTATGTTTCTGCCATACATTCATATAGGTTTTCCTCACCGAATGGCCACATCCCTGCTTTTCTGTAGTAAGGAAGGTGACTGTGTAACATAAAAACGAATTGACCTACTGTCATTTTTTCCTCCAATCTGCTGAATTATAATAAATATAATTCATTTATGTACAAATTATATATACCACAAATGGGTAAAAAATATAATACTATTTAACTAGTTCTGCTGAATAATTTTACAAATATTAACAGTAAGTCAAAGAATAAAATTTTGCGAAATTTATGAAAAATTTTTGAATGAGTTATGGGGTCAAAATACTTTTTATAAAAGCGTTTACGGCGCACAATTTTGTTTTATCTTTCTTAATTAATTCCAAATTTGAGGCGATTTCGTTTGAATAATCTTCGGCAGTCAGAGTTTCAGAAAAAGTAAAAAGGTCGGATAGAGAAATTTTTAGCGCTTCTGCAATTTTTAGAAGGTTGTCAGGGGATGGGAAAAATTTTCCTCGTTCTACAGAGCTAATACTATTAATATCGACGTCAACATATTCTGCAAGTTTTTCTTGAGTCATGTTGTTTAATTTTCTGTATTTTTGGATATTTTTGCCAAGATTTTCTTTTAAATTCATAATTCCTTTTTCCTTAAAACTTATTCTAGCTTTTAAGGTTTGAAGTAATAACAAATTAATGCTTGTAAAATTTAATTGAAATTCAAAGCTATACATGTATAATATACATGTATTACTTTGAATTATTTGAAAAAATAATATTTATTACATTGATAAATAAAAAGGAGTTTTGATGATAAAAGTTTCAATAATTGTGCCGATATATAATGTGGAAAAATATTTGAAAAGGTGTCTTGATAGTTTGGTGAATCAAACTCTAAATGATATTGAAATTATTTGTATAAATGATGGCTCAACCGATGGTTCTCTTGATATTTTAAATGAATACGGAAGACAAGATGATAGAATTGTTATAATTAATCAAGAAAATTCAGGGCAATCTGTTGCGCGCAATAGAGGAATAGATGTCGCAAAAGGTGAGTATGTCGGTTTTGTGGACTCAGATGACTGGGTGAGTGAAGATTATTTTGAATGTTTGTATGCTGAAATCTTGTCTCATCCTGATATTGTTATATTTGGGGCAAATACCTTTTACGAAAATATTGGTAAAATAAAAGCAGGACAATACAGTTCAAAAACTTTTCCTTCAAAATTCAATATAAATAAATTGTTTCAATACCACACAATTTGTATGAATAAACTTTATCGCAAAGAATTTTTAGTGACAAATGATATTAAATTTGCCGAAAATCAAAAATATAGTGAAGAGCAGTTATTGTTTGTAAAGAGTCTAATTTTGGCTAAAAATGTATCTGTTATCAAAAAAGATATTTATAACTATAGAAAAAATCGAAAAGAATCTTTAACTGGACAGAAATACAAAAAAGATTTCTCTCCAATTTCAACTTGCTATTATATTATAAATTTTCTTTCTAATATAGATAATTATAATTTAAAATATAAAATATATTCTAAATATTTGCAAAAAACATTATCTTGGCGCTCAAAATTATTGCCGGAGTTGAGGGGTGAATATTTTGTTAAGTTGAAAGAACTTTTTGCATATATTCACAAGAATATTATTCGAGGTTGGTGGGATTATTATAATTTACCTGTAGTAAATTCCTATATTGTTCAAAAGTTGGAATTTGTGAAGGCTCAATTTTTTTATAATTTAATAAAATATGCGGTATATTTTTTTGCATTGATTTCTTTTGGTTGCATAAATGTAATTGGAGGGAAATGGCATGAATGATAATTGGGATTTCAATAAATATCCGATTGATTTAATTTATTTATGGGTTGATGGAAATGACAAAGATTGGCAAAAAAGAAGAGCACAGAAATTAACAGAATTAGGGATTTATAAAAAAGATGATTCGATAAATGAATGTAGGTTCATTGATAATGATGAATTAAAATATTCTTTACGCTCGGTAGAAACTTTTGCCCCTTGGATAAGGCAAATTTATCTTGTTACAGATAAGCAGGTTCCAATATGGCTAAACTTAAACAATTCAAAAATTAAAATAATTGACCATACTCAAATTTTACCAAAATCAGCTCTTCCTACATATAACTCAATGGCAATTGAAACATGTTTGGCGAATATTCCTGAATTAAGTGAGTTGTTTTTATTTGCAAATGATGATATGTTTATTGCTCGTCCGCTCACTCCTTATTTTTTCTTTGATGATTATAAGCCAATTTTAAGGTTTGGTAAGGCTGTGAAAAAGAGAGATAATTTACACCATTGTGCAATTATAAATGCTCAAAAGTTAATTTATGACAAATTTAAAGTTAAAATAACAAATGGTATGCAACATAATATTGATGCTTATAAGAAAAGCGACATTATTGCATGCAATAAATTATTTAAAGAAGAAATTAGTGAGACTACAAATTCAAGTTTTAGGGATAGTCGAAATATTTCACGAATTATTTACTCGTATTATTCTTACGTAGTTGGTCATGGTAAATTTAAAAGTGTTCAAAAAATAAATGAGAACCAATCATTACTCAGACAACTTTTTGAATGGATGTTTTTGAAAAAATCAAAGGATAGTATATTGATTGATATACATTCAAGAAATAAAAAGTCTAAATTAGTGAAAAGTAGAGCGAGTTTATTTTGTTTAAATGATAGCGAAAAAACTACTTCAAGCGATAGGTGTGAGGCAAAAATGTTTTTAGAAAATTTATTTCCGAATAAATCTAGTTTTGAACTATAATAAAACAGATACGGAAATTCAAAACTGAACTTCCGTATCTGTTGTCAACTTTCATAACCAAAAACTATATAGCTACTGATTGTGATTTTACATCCATTTCCATTGGTCTGCCTTTTAGCAATTCAACATTCAAGTTTCTTGATTGTTCGATTTTTGCCATTGGAAGTGGAGCAGCCTTGACCGGTGTTTTTGCAATCACTGTAGGTGACTTAGCAATTCCTTTTGCTCCTGAAGAGATAACCGCCGGTGATTTTTGCGCAATTGTAGGATATCCTTTTCTTGCTGCAATCATTGCCGGATCCGGATGAGCCTTTAAATGATTGTAATCGGTCATAATCTTTGATACAAATCTTCTTGTTTCGCCAAATGGAGGAACTGAACGATATTTTTTTACGTTTGCAGGACCTGCGTTGTATGCGGCAAGTGCAAGTTCTACTGAACCAAACATCTTGTACATAGATTTGTAATACATAATACCGCCTTTGATATTATCATCAAGTGAATAAGGGTTTAACCCCATTCTTCTTGCGGTTGAAGGCATCAGTTGAAAGACACCTACAGCTCCGTGTGAGCTTCTTGCTTCGTGTCTAAATCCTGATTCTGTTTTGGCAATACTTAACGCGATTGCCGGGTCTACGCCCATTTCGATAGAATGTTTTACTATCGCTGCCTTGACTGTACTAACATTGGCTGCTTGCACAGGTGCACACAAAAAGAACACTAGTGCAATAGTGAATAGTAATAATTTTCTCAAAATGTAATCCTCTAGTTGTAAATTGAAAATTCTCCAAAGACTACTTTTGTGTTCTTACTTTTTGATAAGATTTTCGTCTCTTTTGAATATGTTTATGTACCTATAGTATTACAAAAATTTAAAATTTCAACCCCTAATCGACTATTTTGAAATTTTGCAACATTTGAAGCTCTCTCATAGTGCGCGTTTTACGAATTGTTAATTAGTGTAAAATATACGTTAAATTTGTCAAGTTTTGGGTAGTTTTTGAGAGAAATTGAAAAAATATTAAGATTAATTTTTTGGACATTTTTGCATGGTGTTTTTTTGATTATTGCATGTGCGTATTGAATGCAATACAGTACAAAATATCTATGTCATTCTGAAAGCTTAGAAAATTTGGGTGAAGAATGAACACAAAATTTTCTTGCTATTCAGAATCTATCAATGTTGATTTAAAAGTTCAACCTCAGCAAATGGATTCATTGATAACATTATTTTCATGCACTCCGTGCAGGGGTGCTTTTGGTGGCAAAAGCACCGCAAAAGCACCGCAAAACCACCGACACACCAACGTTCACATCAAACTAAAAACTCGTATAATAGCCGAATAACTCGTCACTTCGTTCCTCAAACAAATTCGGCTTTTGTCGTTTACTCGTTTTGTTTGAT
>CABUXT010000021.1 GCA_902495705.1 uncultured cyanobacterium | reverse complement strand
CTAAAAGAAAGGATTTTTAATCATGAAACAGTTAATATTAAAACCGGAATTGCATAAATTCCAAACTTGCAAAGAATTTGCAAAAGAATTTGAATTGGGTGAAGATGACTTAATTCTTACAAATGAATATATTTTTAACCCTTATTTCAAAGAATTGAATTTGCCTGTAAAAACAATTTTCCAAGAAAAATTCGGAGCAGGCGAACCTACAGATATTATGGTTGATGCAATTATCAGCGAAGCATCAAAATATACTTTCAAAAGAATAATTGCAATCGGTGGCGGTACAATCATTGATATTGCAAAAGTTTTGGCTGTAACAAACGGTGAATCTGTTGACAAATTGTATGATAAAAAAGACGAGTTGAAAAAACATTATGAACTTATCATCATCCCAACAACTTGTGGTACAGGTAGTGAAGTTACAAATATCTCAATCATCAATAGAACAAGATTGGGCGTAAAAATGGGATTAACATCTCCTGAAATGTTTGCCCAAAAAGCCGTTCTAATTCCTGAACTTTTGAAATCATTACCGTTTAAAGTTTTTGCAACAAGTTCAATTGATGCATTGGTTCACTCTGTTGAATCAAGCTTGTCTCCAAAAGCAACCGATTATTCAAAATTGTTTGGCTATAAAGCAATTGAAATGATTATCACAAGTTATCAAAGACTTGTTAAAGAAGGAAAAGAAATTTTGCCTGACTTGATGGATACATTCTTGACTGCAAGTAACTTTGCAGGTATCGCTTTTGAAACAGCAGGATGTGCTGCAGTTCACGCTTTGAGCTATCCTTTGGGTGCAAAATACCACGTTCCGCATGGTGAAAGTAATTATGCAGTATTCACCGGTGTTTTGAAAAACTATATGGAAATTAAACAAGATGGTGAAATTGCAAAAATGAACGAATTTTTAGCAAACCTTCTTCATTGTGATGTTAAAGTTGTTTATGATGAACTTGAAAACTTGCTAAATTCTGTATTGCAAAAGAAACCATTGCATGAATACGGCGTAACAGAGAAAGATATTGAAGAATTTGCCGACAGTGTAATGAAAACACAAGGTCGTTTGATGGCAAATAATTTTGTTGTATTAGATTATGATAGAGTATTGAAAATTTATAAGGAGTTGCTATGAGCTTATTAGAAGCAGGTATGATGGCAAGCTTTGGATTAAGTTGGCCAATCGCAGCATACAAGACTTATAAATGCAAATGCGTACACGGCAAAAGTCTTACTTTTTCATACTTAATTTTGTTTGGATATATTTGCGGAATTTTAAACAAACTTTTGCATAATAACGACTATGTAATTTGGATATATTACGCAAACGCGGCATTTTTGCTAATCGATATGTTTTTATATTACCGATATAAAAACAATCCTGCACCAACAGCCGAAGTTCCGATAGAAATAAACGAAGAAGTCGAAATTGACTAATAAACAACCCCCAACTACATTCAATATGCGGTTGGGGGTTTATTTAAAGGTTTACTATTATATCTATAGATTTTGCTGAGGTTAATTACTCATTTACGTAAGGAATTCGTTCGGTTAAAATGTCTAAAGGGTTTGATGAAGCGGATAATTTATTGAGTTTTGTATAATACAAATCAATTTTATCAGCTTTCATTTGAAGAAAATATTGTTTCAAGTCATCAGAAATTTTGTCATTTTTACAAAAATTGTTTAACATTTTCAAAAAATCATTCATATTATATTTTTCATACGCAATTGGTCTGTAATAATTTGCCAAATATTGTTGATTATATTCATAAGGAAACAAAGATTTTTCTTTTAAGTCTTTATCTAAAACCGCCATAGTCCTTACAAGATTAGTAAAGCCTTGTGCATTGTTAAAGTATTTTGAATTTTTCATCTCTAAAAAATCCTTGTTATTTCTGTAAGTTTTATAAACACCTTCTGCATTTATATTGCAAAAATCATTCCCATATTTTGCAAGTAAATCAAGTTTATTTCGGTTAAATAATAATTCATTTCGTTTTTTTGTATCAAGAATACTTCTTTCATCCGAAGCTAAATCAGGATATATTGTTGCAAGTTTAGAATTCAAATCACCGGTTGGAAGACCGATTTGGGGCATCTGTAATGGGTAAGAACTATATCCAATCGCTTGTATCATTTAAAGGTCTCCTTTCCTTATATTAACCCTTGTCCATCATCAATCAAACCTTCCCATGTTTCATACAAAACACTGTTAAAATCTTTATTCGTAGTAGTTATTGGAAATGGATTTCGTTTTAATGTTAAATGTACTGGGTCTAAATTCTTTATTACAGCTCTTGCAAATTCTTCCGCAAATAGTTCAGGAAGCAAAGTGCTGCCATATCCGCTTGATTCTTTCATTGTATTACGTACAGAAGTTGAAATGAATTTATTATCAGTTATATTACCATCCTTATCATAAATTGGGAAATTTAATTTTGACATTATATCATAGACTTTTGGATTATAGGTGTACCCCGGAGCAGGCTCTGGACAGCCAAACTTTGAATATAAATGATGGAAGTGAGCATTATGCGCAAATTCATGTATTGTAGTTTGCAAAAAATGGTATGAAGAATGATAACCATTTTCATTACTTGTTGATTTTGCATTTACAATAGCATGTTCCCAATCATATAAAGAATTGAATGTAACTGCGCGTATCGGAAAGTTCCCCTTTCCCCAATAGCAACACGCAATAGTCATACCTCCCTCAGGTTTTGGAGCGATTTTTTCTATTCCAATCATTGTTGGCAATGGTTGTTTAATTTGTCTGAAAATCATCGCTGTATGAAAACAACAATACCCAATGACTTTTGCAGCAGCTTCTGATACTCCTGACAGGTCAAAAGGAATGTGGAATTGTTCATTAAATAATTTATTTAATAAATCCAAGTCTAACCTCTGTGCTTCCAGTTGATGCATGGAAAGAGTTGTATCATTTAAATAATCAAACAAAATATTTTTACCACCTGTAAAATTAACAGGCAGAGGATTTTTTATACCAGTGTCTTTAATTCTGAGGGGTCTATTCTTTGAAATTGGTCTATTGCCGACATTTGGTCTATTATATGGTCTTATCGCTGATATTTGCATTCTGAATTTAATCCCTATTAAAATATATCACTCAAATCAATATCTATATCCGGTTCAATATCTGTGTCAACATCAATATCAATGTCTGTGTCGACATCTGTATCAACATCCGGCTCGATATCGGTTTCAGGTTCAAAATCAGTTTCGGTATCTAAATCTTGTTCCGTGTCAATATCTTGTTCAGGAGTTTCAATATTTTCAGAATCTATATCTTCATCCTCAATAGGTTTTGCCGTATCTTCCGAATTATTTACATCATCTTCTTTAAATTCATCATCAACTTTTTGGGTGTCATTATTTTGAGCAGATTTACCATCTTTTACTTTTCTAACAACTGCTTTTGCGCCTTCTATACCGCCTCCTGTTGTCACTCCTGTTACCGCACCATCTACTGCACCATTTCTTGAATTATACTGACTGATATCACGTTGAGGGTTTTCAGAGCGGTTATCATTATAATTTTGAATAATTATAGTATTACCGTCTGTCTCTGCTTTTGTAAAGGTATCTGTGTTAGGGAAATTACCACCTTTTAACTGTTCTGATACACGTCTCATTGATTCATTAATTCCCCTGAATGTTACAACCGGAGTTGTATAAAATGAAATTTTCATATATTACCTGCCTTTCGTTACGAACAATCCAGATGAAAAAAGAACAGTATTGTTTTTTTTATTGTTCTAGCTGATTGTTTTTCTTTTTGCATTTTCATTATTTTATTAAAACAACTTTCATAGTTTTTAGAAAGATTATTTAAACTGGTTTTTAATTTAGTATTTCTTTTTATTATATTATTTTTACAAGTTTCTAAATTTTGCAACAATTTTTCTCTAGTTGGAGTTGATTTATCTATGTACGAAACATATTTTATCCCTTCTGATAAATAATCATTTAATTTGCAATAATCATTTACCATTGTACAAATTTGCTTTTTGTAATAGGTATCTTTTATATCATTTTTTGTATTTCTTATTTCATAGATTTTGGATTTCAATTGCATTTTAAAAGTGTCTGTTAATACAGTATCATTGAATTGTTTTAGAGTACCGATAACTGGAATTTTGGAACCTGAAGGATTGGAACTTGCAATTTCACCCATTTTTCTTTTTGCATCAATAGTAAAATGTTTCACAACAACAGAAAGTCCGTTCATTGCTTCTTTTATATGCTGCTCTTCTGTTCTTAAAGCTTGATAAGCCGCAATCAAACCTTCATCCATAGTTTGTGCGTTTTTAATAATTTTATCAATATCTTTTTCTTTAAGTTTTATTTGATAATTTAGGGACTCTCGAATTTCAGGTGTTGCATAGATTTTGTAATCCATTTTACCGGTAAATGTAGGTTCCGTGGATTTTATTTTATCTGATTTAAGCCAACCGTGATAGTTCTCATATTTGTCGAAACATTTCTTCAATTCATCTTCATTTGAAATTGCATTATTTTTTTTCAGCAACTCAACTAAATCTCTTTTACCCAACAGAGCAAATCGTAAAATTGCAGTATTTCCATACTTGTCTTTATGGTTAATATCAGCATTGTATTTTAAGAGTTCTTCTAATTCTTTTTCGTTGTTAATAAAAAATATCGGAGTTTGCCCTTTTTTATTAGTTTTGTTTGCATCAGCGCCAACTTCCAGCAAATTGCTGAAAAATTCAAAATCCTTTGATTTAAGAGCTTTAATTAAATAGTTATTATAGTTTGGATTTGTTCCTGCAACCAGTAATAATGTTTTAATTCCGCCATCTTGTGCGTAATCCATAGGGATAAAACCGTTTTTATCTGCAATATTTGGATTAATTTTATTCTTTACAAGAAAATATACCGCTTTTAAATCATTTCGTTTTACGTACTTATGCAAAATTGTGGTACCATTAACTAAAATATTAGCATCCGCACCGTTTTCAATAAGCAATCTAGTCATTCCAAAACTTTTTGAATAAGCAATTGCCGGCAGATTTTCAGAATTTTTTATATTTGTATCTGCTTTATGTTTTAATAGTGCTTTTGCAATTGCACCATTATTATCCATTACACTGTAGTGAAGTGCTGTATTATGCTTTTTATCTATAAGATTAATTTTTGCACCATTGTCACATAGCCAATCAATAGAAGCAGGTATTTTGGCATAAAACAATGGAGATTTACCCAAATTATCTTTGTAATTAACATCAGCATTGTATTTTTTGAGTATGGTTGCTATTTCCATATTTTTATTAATTATAGCCTCGTGCAAAAGCGTTTGTCCGTTTTCATCAACAGTATTTGGGTTGATTTTATGCTTTAAAAAGACTTCAAGACTGTTTGGATAAGCTATAGACATACGGTATGGGGTTTGATTAAAGATATTAACAGAATGTGGATTTGCTGCATTATTCAATAAAAGATTTACGATTTCCGGGCTTTGAATTCCACGGTGGAGCGGAGTATTTTTTAAATTATCTTTAGTATTAATGTTTATATCATAAAGCAAAAATGTTTCCGCAAGTTTTGAATTTAATTTTGAACACGCAATAGCAAATGGCGTTTGTCCATTGATATTTGGACGATTAGGGTCAAGATTTTTACTAAGAAGGAATCTTGAAATGTCGACTTGATTTGCCCTTGCTGAGCTATGTAATAGGGTGTCAAATTTTTTATTTACAATAAATAAATCAGGCAAAGTTTTAATTTGGTCAATTTGTCCATGTTTAATACGTTCATTTATTTCATCATAAGTCAAAGGATGACCGGAAAACCTCACTCCGCCCTTGTTATATGCAATTGAACTTATTGATGAAATAATCACTAATACTCATTCCCCATAAATTAAATATTTCTAGGAATAATGTTCAAAAAAAGATTTTTTTGCCAGTTTATTTTTAAATATTAACAAATATTACAATTTTATGCTATTACTGGTAAATTATATTTTTACGAGTTTAATAAAATACAAAAAGGAGGATATATGTTTATTTCACCAATAAATGGTTTCAAAACAACTGCATATCATCAAAACGTAAAAAAATATCCATATTCTCATAGCATTTCTTTTAATGGAAATCAAGATTATTTTGATTATGAAAAACATTTAAAAGAAGAACTTGATAAAAGGGCGTGGATTGAAAAAGTTTTTAGTTGGGGCAAAGGTGAAGCAAAAGAAAGAGTTAATCAAATGCTTATTGGTTTCAACCTGAGTCAGGCTGCTGTAATTGCAGCTAAAAATGCAACATTAGATGAAAAAGAACAGAGATTGAAAGAAGCAGAAGAACATAAAAAAACTTTGATTGAAAAAACAAAACTTCTTCAAGAACAACTTAAAATAGCTCAAGAAAGTCATCTAAAAGATGATATTATCAAGGATTTACGACAAAAACTTCAAGAAAATCAAACAAAAACAGATAAAGTTTCTGAAAATATTGAGACTCAAAAATCCGAAGTTGATAAACTTAGAAAAGAACAAGAAATCCTTAACCGCCGAGAAGCTGGTAAAGGCTGGGATAAAATTGCAGGCTATGAAGTTCACAAAATGACGGTTAGTGATGCTTTTATAAACAAGATTGCTCAAGAAAGAGCCGGACTTGATGTAAATATGCCAAACGGAATATTGCTTTACGGACAGCATGGCACCGGAAAAACTCGTTTTGCTCAAGCCTTTGCAGAACAAGCCGGATGTGAATTTGTAAAAATAGATATGCTGCAAGATGATGACGATGTAATAATGGACTTAGAAAGAGAATTAAAACTGTCTAAAAAAAGATACAATTCTCCAGAAACTCCGAAAAAAAGAACAATAATATTACTGGATGATTTTAACTCTGTAGCGCAGATAAATCCTTTTGAAAAAGAAGCAATTGAAAACGGTAGCAGTGATTTTAGTGAGACAAATGTAGGTCAATTATCCAAATTATTGGCAAACTGTTCTGACAAATACAAAGCAACAATTCTTATGACAACAAACCATCCAAGAAAAATTGATTCAACCCTTTTAAATGCAAATTTGATTCCTTATCAAATTTATCTTGGCCCACCGAACGCTTCAGATGCGGCAAAAATTTTCAAATATCATTTAAAAGGATTTACGGAACAAGATATTGACTATACTTTATTAGGTCAAAAAGTTATACAAGCAATGGCAAAAAATGAAGCATACAGTGCCCAAGGTATTGTAAATGTCGTGGATAACGCAAAAGAAAATACTTCAGGAGCGCAAATTACAGAACAAGACCTGCTTAAAGCAATCGAGCAAGTTAAACCTGATATTACACATAAAACGTATGAAGCATTTTTAGATGACATAAATGAAATTTTAGAAACTTATTATAAAAACAGTACAAATGAGGGAAAATAATGATACTACCGGTCTCAAGTTCAGAATATTCTGTAAGAACAGCGCAAGTAAAATTTACAAATAAAAACACAATACCTCCTGTTAATACAAATACTGAAATCAATGAAATTTCAACTAAGAAAAATTTGACTATAGGTGGTGTTGTTGCAGCTGGTGCTACGGCGCTTTTTGGACTGGTTTCAAAATTTCGCAAACCTTCCGGCATGTCAGTTAAACAACTAACCAAACAAACACAAAATCTTATAAAAAAACTTCAACCACAAAACAAAGAGCTTGCACAAGACATATTCCCATTGTTCATTACACATGCCCAAAAACTCGGTATTGTAGAGCAAGACTTTAACAAATTACTAACAGGTATAAATGAACAAAATAAAGATTTTATGGTAGCTGAGGGTATTAGTACAATTTCCGACAAAATGAAAAATTTAAAAGAATTTATAACCTCACCAACAGAAGATATAGTTACCTTGTTTGAAACTCTGACAAAGAAAAATAAGCACATATTTGAAAGAGTAACCAAAACTCCGAAAGATTTTAAAGTTGAAGATATTGACGATATTGCAATGTATTTGACTGACTTAAAAACGGAAAACAGTGAATATATGTTTGATGAATTATTTCTTATACTAAAGAAATATGAAGAACCCCTGAAGTTGAACATGGCAAGCAAATACGTAAAACTATTAAACAAATTCACAAAAAACTCACAAAATGTAGTGCAAACAGTTGCAGAAGCTGATAATTTAAAAAATAAGAACATTAGCCGCTATAATATTTTGATAAATGTTAATGACCAAAATTATACTTGCGTTACACCAATTATACAAAACAGCAATAAACTTAAAGATACAGAAAAAGAGATAATCCAGCTTTTGCAAACTTTTAATAACTCAAATACTCACAGTATAAAACCAATTTTGACGAATTTAGAAAACTTAAACGAATTAAAAATAAAAATTCCTGAAGTTTTAAAATTTCTAAAGGTTGAAGAGGATTCAAAAATATTTGATATGGTAATGAAAGACCCTAAATTATACAATATTGCAGAACTTGCAGAAATAAAACCATATTTAAAAGACTTAAAAGGTAAGGATTTAAAATTCTTATCCGAAACGGTTGAACCTAAAATCAGACAATATAAAGAGTTATATAGACTAACTTGCCCGGACCATATTTCAGAAATAATGAGCACAATGACACCTGAAACTGTTCGTAGTTTTGACGATATAGCCAAATACACTGATAAATTAGAAAATAATATTTCTTATCAAGCATTGTTGCATGCATTAACAAAAGATAATATCAAAAACTTGGAACAATTTTTGAAAAATGTTCGCAAAACAGAATTATGGGGCGATACAATGGTTTGGGCTGGTGATTACAAGCCATATTTAGACGGCATAAAGGAGTTCTAAATAATGAGGGTAAGTGGAATCTATAACAATTATCGACCTTATGGAACTACATATCGCTCAAAGCCGTCTTTTCGTGGAGAAGAGTGTGAAAAGGATTACGGACCGTATGTTGTTTCTATGGCAAAAAAATACTTGTACGTTAAAGATAATCCAACTTGGATTTGGAAAGAAGTTTATGAAGATGATGATATGGGTTTTACCTACAATAGTATATTATCTCTTATTGAAAAATTAAAAACTGCTTATGCAAACAAAGACAAAAAAATCCAAACACTTGAAACAAATCTAAATAAAACCAATAGGGATAATGAAACTGAACTGGCAAAACATATTAAACTGTCACGAGAAATAGATAAGGAAAACGACAGTCGAGATGCTGAAAGAATTCAGATTAATAAACTATTAGTTAAAGGACTGCGCAAAAAACAAATTTTCAAAGAGCTAGACTATAAATACATCAAACTAAACGAGTTGGATGAAAAGAATTATCCGCATGGGATAATGATTCTGGGGCTTGATGACAAAGATGCTCAAAAAGATGTTATAAATTACCTGACAAACAACGGTTGTAATGTTGTACAAATAGATTTTAATAAAATTCCTTTAAGGGCGGTAAACAAAGAATTTCTTACCCATTTGAAAAAAAATAAACAAAGTGGTGAACATTCAATTATTTACATTGACAATTTTGACAAATACACTGTTCCAACAGATGAAAATTTTAATATAATAAGCAAACTAAAATCCACATTATGCACTTGTGCTGATGAGTATAATACAACAGTTTTGGTTTTTGAATCCAATCCGGAACGTCTCGATGAAAATATCATAGGCGGACACAGGTTTAAAAAGAAAATTGATGTACGAAACATTAAAGGTGCAGAGTTTATCGCTTTTGTTCCCAAGTATGACGGATACACGATGCACTTTGGAGCAGATGAAAATGACAATGTAGATTTGTATTTAGGAAGCTTTGGTTCCAACTTTAATACCTTGTGGATAGATACAAGTTCAACGGACAAAATAAAAAAAGTTCTGCAAAACATAGATAAAATTAAATCTAAAGAATTATTTAAAAATATAGAGTTCGCTGAAATGCCGGAACCTGATGATGTTAAGTCTATACCAAACATTGTCCCACTTGAGCGCAAAACAAAAGATTTCAAAACTATATATAACATAGAATTGTTCAATACATAATCAAACCATGTGTTTATTTACCTTTGATTCTTGGAATAAGATTTATCTTATATCCTTTCATAAAAACGAATTAACCTCCTACAATCTGATTTAGATTGTTGTTAAATAGATTATTTGTGTCAAATTTGTATGGCTTTGGATTTTTTTAATTTAATGATATAATATAGTTGGAATGAAAAGATTAAAAGTATCATTCCAAATTATAAAAATATTTGCAAATATTTGCCGCCGGGTAAGCATCTTTTAAATATTCCATTAGGCCTTTGAGGGAATATTCAAAAGATGCTTTTTGTATATAAGACAAAGGAGAATAATTATGAATTGGTTTTATTTAATAATTGCAGGAATGTTTGAAGTAGCATGGGCTATTGGTATGAAATTATCAGATGGTTTTTCTAATCTAACAATTAGTATATTAACAATTATTGGTATGGTTGCAAGTTTTTATTTTCTTGCCATTGCGTTAAAAAATATTCCATTAGGTACTGCTTATGCAATATGGACAGGCATAGGTACGTTAGGAACCGTTATACTTGGAATCCTTTTATTCAAAGAACCTGTAAATGTTGCAAGAATAGTTTGTATAATATTTATTTTGTCCGGTATTACTGGGCTAAAATTACTTTCGACATAATAATTTACTAAGGCTTTTGGGCTTTGTAATCAAGTTCTTTATGTTAAATTAAAATTAAGGAGAGTGTAAATGTTTAGACAACTACGAAGAAAAAAACAACAATTACCGAAAGAATCTTGTATTGATGTTTTGAAAAATGAAGTTAGAGGTGTTCTATCTGTTTTAGGTGATGATGATTATCCTTATGGTGTTCCGATTAATTTCTATTATTCTCAAGATAATAATAAGATATACTTTCATGGAAGCAGAGAAGGGCATAAAATTGACGCGATAAAAAATCACGATAAAGTCTCTTTTTGCGTTTACGACAAAGGCACTCAAATCGAAGGAAAACGAGGACTTGATTACAAAAGTGTTATTGTTTTTGGCAGAATTAAAATTTTAGAAGATAGAGTAAAAACGATTAATATTGTTAGGGAATTTGCAGAGCAATTTAATTTTGAAAAAAGTTATATTGATGATGAAATTGAAAAGTTTGCAAAATTCGTTACTGTTCTTGAGCTTACACCTGAACATATCTGTGGAAAAACAGTAAATGAAAGTTAATATTGAGAAAGGAATCTGAAAATGCAATATAAAAAATTTATTGGTTTAAATGATGATATTATTGGTATAAGGACGGCTATATTTGTAGATGAGCAAGGCTTTAAGGATGAATTTGACGAAATAGACAAAAAATGTTCGCACATTGTTCTTTATGACAATGATAAACCGATTGCAACTTGTCGATATTTTTTACAAAACGGAATTTATCATATTGGAAGAGTTGCAATAGTGAAAGATTACAGGGGCAAACATCTTGGTAACAAAATTATGAATATTGCAGAACAAGAAATTAAAAATGATGGTGGAAAAAAGATAGAAGTTTCGGCTCAAGTCAGAGTGAAAGAGTTTTATAAAAAGCTTGGTTACAAAGAAGTTGGTGGAATTTATTTTGATGAATACTGCGAACATATAACTATGGTAAAAGAACTATAAATAAAGTTTCAATCCTTGTTGACTCTACAATTATTTTCCTATAAAAACTTAGCGGTTTGGGATTTTGGGCAGGTTTTTAATTCTTGTGGGGTGCCTGAAAATACTATTTCGCCACCTTCATCTCCGCCTTCCGGTCCCATATCTATGATATAATCAGCATTTCTTATTACATCTAAATCGTGTTCAATAACGATTACTGTTGCTCCGTTATCAATAAGAGTTTGAAATACATTCAAAAGTGTTTGCACATCAAGCGGATGCAAGCCAATTGTCGGTTCATCAAAAATAAAAACAGAGTCAGACTGTGTTTTTCGCATTTCACTTGCTAATTTTAATCTCTGAGCCTCACCGCCAGATAGGCTTGGAGTTGCCTCTCCTAATGTCAAATACCCTAAACCTAAATCCTTCAATATTTGTAATCTTTGGCAAACAGAATTTAAGCCCTTGCAAGCCTCTAGGGCAGTATTTACGTCCATCGCCATTAATTCAGGAAGGGAATGACCGTTAAATTTGACTTGGCTTGCTGGTTTGGCATATCTTGAACCGCCACAATCTGGGCAAGGAATTTCTACATCCGGCAAAAATTGAACATCAAGATTAATTACACCTGTTCCATCACAAGTTGGACAACGCAATTTCCCTGTATTGTAAGAAAAATCGCCGGCTTTGTAGCCTAAATTCATACTCTTTGCGGATTTTGCAAAAGTTTTTCTAAGTTCGTCATGAATATTTGCATAAGTTGCAACCGTAGAACGAATGTTTATACCGATTGGAGTTGCATCTATTAATTTAACCTGTTTAATTCCCTCTGCGTCAATTGTTTTTATATGTTTAGGAAGTTTTTTGTTATTGGAAATTGATTCAAGTGCAGGGGTTAAACTTTCCAAAACCATTGTCGTTTTTCCTGAACCTGAAACACCTGTTACAACTGTCAAGCGACCTTTTGGAATCTCAACTTTCAAAGGTTTTACTGTATGAATGGTATCAGTTGTCATTGAGATTTTTCCAAACTCAAACATATCGTTTGCGCTTGCTTGTTTCCTGACTGGTACTTGTTTTTGTTCTGATAAAAATTTACCAATAATGGAATTTTTATTGTTTTCTAAATCCTTAACCGTTCCCTCTGCAATTACATAACCGCCATTGACTCCTGCTTTTGGACCCATTTCAATAATCCAATCGGATTCGGTTAAAATTTGGGTATCGTGGTCAACTAAAATAATTGAATTTCCATCATCAATTAAGTCGTGCATAACACCTTTTAAACCTATAATATTAGAAGGGTGCAAACCGATTGACGGCTCATCTAAAACGTATAAAACGCCGGTTGTACGATTCCTTACTGCACGAGCAAGTTGCATTCTCTGACGCTCTCCAGTAGAAAGAGTTGATGCCGCCCTATCTAAGGTTAAATAGCTCAAACCTAAATCCATAAGGCGTTTTGCAACCGTCAAAAATGATTCGCAAATCGCATCTGCCATTGGTTGCATTTCTTCAGGCATAGAACTTGGAACTTTCTTTACCCACTCAACAAGTTCTTTCAATGTCATTTTGCAAGCCTCATCAAGTGATATTCCCATAATTTGAGGATACCTTGCTTTTTGTGACAGTCGAGTACCTTGGCAGTTTGGGCAAACATCTTGTTTCAAAAACTTTTCAACACGTTTCATACTCTTTTCATCTTTGACTTTTGCTAAGGCATTTTCTACGGTGTAAACTGCGTTGTAGTATGTAAAATCAAGTTCTCCTGCTTGATTTGTATTTTTTGCCTTGTAAAAAATATGTTTCTTTTCAGCAGGTCCGTTATAAACGATATCTTTTTCTTTGTCGGTTAAATCTTTAAAAGGAATGTTTGTTCTGACCCCCATTTCTCGACAAACATCAGTCATCAATGACCACATAAGTGTCCCCCAAGGTGCAACGGCACCTTCATCAATGGTTAAAGATTCATCAGGCACTAATGTAGATTTATCAACGGTTCTGACTATTCCTGTACCGCCACAAGTTTGACAAGCTCCTTGACTATTAAACGCTAATTCTTCCGCTGATGGTGCGAAAAAATGTGCTTGGCAGACAGGACAAATAAGCTCCTGTTCACTTGCAACAGCTAAAGTCGGCGCGTGATAATGCCCATTTGGACAACGATGACTTGCTAGTCTTGAAAACATAAGGCGCAGACTATTTAAGAGTTCAGTCCCTGTTCCAAATGTACTTCTCACCCCCGGAACTGCCGGACGTTGGTGCAATGCAAGCGATGCAGGCACATATAAAATCTCATCAACAAGGGCTTTTTCGGCTTGAGTCATACGGCGTCTTGTGTAGGTCGAAAGTGCCTCTAAATAACGCCTAGAACCTTCTGAATATAAAACTCCAAGAGCAAGGGATGATTTGCCTGAGCCTGAAACTCCTGCTATTCCGACGATTTTATTTAGCGGAATATCGACATCTATGTTTTTAAGATTGTGAACCCTTGCCCCTCTAACTTTTATAGAACTGATTTTGTTACTCATAAAATTATCCTTTGATAATATTATTATAAACTGAAATTAATATTTGCAAAATCATAAAAGTAAATTGAGGACATCTATATTAAGATAAAATCAGATGTATTATTGATGGTTTTCTCCATTGGCTTTGAGGATGACTTTTTGACCGTCTTTTAAGTTATCGTTATAATTTGTGACGATTTTGTCTTGAGGGGTTAGTCCTTTTGTTATTTCAACAACATCGCCAAAGTCTTTGCCGATTTCAACTTTTTTGAAATGTAAAATTCCATTATCATCCACTGTCAAAACTCGCGAACCGTTTTCATCCGTAATAACAGATGAATTTTTGACCAGCAACATTTTATTTTTTGATTCAAATGGAATAATTGTTTTGACATATTGTCCTAAATAAAGTTTCAAATCTTTGTTTTCAACTGTTATTTCAGCCTTCATTGTTCTTGTTGAATCATCAAATGATTTTGATAATTTTGATAAGGTACCGACATAAATTTTGTCAGGTTCTTCCGGTACGAAAAATTTTATTTTTTGATTGAGTTTTACTCTATCAATATAACTTTGCGGAATATCAATTCTCAATCTCAATTTATTTATTTGTGAAATCTCAAAAAGTAAAGTGCTTGTTGTACTGCCACCTGCAACTACGTTTGCACCTGCATCCACATTATATTTTGTAATAACTCCTGAAAACGGAGCTTTTATGTATTCGTAATTTTGCATAGAATTAGCGCGGTTTAAACTTGCAAGAGCAACTTTATATTCCATTTGCGCAGTTCTATAATCGGTTTCTCTTGTTTGCATTTCTTGTGGTGAAATTGCACCGTCTTTGAATGCTTTTCTATATCTGTTATATGTATCTTGAGCCAAAGTTTGGCGATATTTAGCCTCAGTCAATGATTTTTGTGCCATTGTTTTGTCTGCATCAATCAATGGTGCTGATATAATTGCCAACATATCCCCCTGTTTTACGTTATCGCCGATATTGACATATCTTTTATCTAAAATTCCATCAATTTTTGAATAAATTTCAGAATGATAATATGGTTTTAATTCCCCACTCAATTGAATATCAGGGATTTTATTATCATACGTAACCGTTTCATAATATGCCGTAAAAGGTTGGTTATCTGTATGCAAAGATTTTGCAAATCTCAAAACCTTTGGAACTGTGCCAAGTGCAAATAATATAATGATTGCTATAATTATTTTATTTTTCATTTACTTTCTCCGTATTCAAAAATTTAAACATAGTCGGAACAACAAACAATGTTGCAAATAACGCGCAAATTAGTCCGCCGATTACGGCTTTGCCAAGTGGTGCATTTTGTTCTCCGCCTTCTCCAATACCAAGAGACATAGGCAACATTCCTAAAATCATTGCTGTTGTTGTCATAAGTATTGGTCTGAATCTTGTAACACCTGCGCTTATTGCAGCATCAAATCCATCTTTTGAAATTTTAAATTCTTGTGTTGCAAAAGATGTCAAAAGGATTGAATTAGCGCAAGAAACACCAACTGCCATAATCATTCCCATCAATGCCGGAACACAGAATGTTGAATCTGTGACGTATAAAATAAATACAACACCACAAATTGCAACAGGGATTGGAAACAGTACCAAAAATCCGTCTTTGAATGACTGATAGTTTATTACAGCAAGCAAATAAACTAAAACACAAGCAAGTAAAATTCCTCCAAACAGCATTTTTTGAACAACTTTATTTATTGCATTGTAAGTAGAGCCTAAGTCTCTATTTTGAACATTCAAAAAGATATCATAAGTTGGTAAAATGTTATAATGGTTTATGACATTTGCAGTTTTACCGATTTTGTATTGTGTCAGGTTGGTCAATTTTATTGGTGTTCCATCGCTATTTGAAACAGGCAAATTCAAAACATCTGAAACGCTTTCAAATCTATATGGCGGAACTCTGACAGCTAAAGGATAATTAACTCCGGTTTTACTGTTGACCCAGTAACTTGGAGTTGTTTGGGTGCTTGAATCAAGGGATGTCAAAATGTTTCTTGCAACAAAATCTTGATTTATGCCCATTTGGTTTGAGCGAACTCTATCTATATCCAAATCAAGACTTGGAACATCTATGTTTTGGTGGATGTGTGCATCTTCTACCCCTGATATTTTTTTGATTTCGTTTAACATATTTTCTGTGATTTTGTAATTTTCATCAAGACTCTTTCCTGAAATCTTGATATCTACAGAAGATGCCAAACCAAAGTTCAAAATCTTACTGATTATATCTGCATCTTGGAAAAAGAAAGTATAATTAGGGTATTGGTTATTTAGAACTGTTCTCATTTTTTCAATATATTTTTTCGTTGGTTTGTGATGTTTATTTAGAGTTATCAAAATTTCGCCATCACTGACTCCGATTGTTGAGTTATCCATAAACGCTCTATTGATACCGCCATTTGGCAATCCGATTTTATCAAGCATTGCATTTATTTCATTATTTGGAATAATATCTTTTATTGTCGTTTCGATTTGTGAAAATGCTTTGGCTGTGTCTTCAAGTCTTGTTCCTTGTTTTACGTAAACATGCAATCGGATTTCACCTGTATCAACACTAGGGAAAAAGTTGCTCCCAACAAGTGGAAATAAAAATAGAGCAAGCAAAATTACACCTGCATAAATAGAGAAAACTTTTTTAGGATTTTCTATAGATAATTTCAAATAATTTTTATATTTGTTTCTGAAATTTTCAAAAAATGAATTTACTTTTTTGTGAAGTTTTTCAATAATTTCAAATTTTTTAGTTTTAACTGTCAAAAATCTTGCGGCAAGTACAGGAACAAGAGTGTTTGAAAAATAGTATGATGCGAGCATTGAAAATATAATTGCAATTGCCATCGGTTCAAATAAAGATTTTACGAATCCTGACATTAAAAATATCGGTAAAAATACGCAACAAATAGAAATAGTAGAGAAAAACGCAGGAGTTGCAACTTCTGCTGCAGAATGTAAAATTACATCTTTAATATCAGCATTTGGTTCTAAATTTCTCAAAATATTTTCAATTACAACAGTTGCATCATCAACAAGCATACCAATTGCCAACCCCAGACCGCCTAAAGTCATCATATTTAGGGTTTGGTTTGAACAATACAAAACTATAATTGAAAAAATTATAGATAATGGAATGGAAATTGTTACAATAGATGCTGCTGACAGATTTCCTAAGAATAACAAAATCATTAAAGATGTTAAAATTACAGCCAAAACTCCAGAAAATAACATATCGTGGATAGAAGTTTTTACAAAAACTGATTGGTCAAAAATTTGTTTAACATCCACTTCTTTTGGGATTGTTTGTAATATTTTAGGTAGCATTTTTCTTAAATTTGAAACAACATCAAGGGTTGACGCTTCTTCGGTTTTGAAAATAGAAATCAAAGATGCGTAGTTGTTATTTTCGCGCACCATATTTGTCGGAACTTCAAAACCTTCGTGAACCAATCCGACATCTCTGATATATGTGACAATACCGTTTCTCACAGCTATTGGAAAAGAATTAATTTTATTCAAATCATCAGGTGAATTGTTCATCACGACATAATAATCATTTTGTCCGATTTTTACAGAACCTGCAGGTAAAATTACGTTTTGATTAGTTATTGCATTAACCACATCCATTGAACTTAGTCCAAAAGTTTCAAGGTTTTGTGGGTTTAAGTCGATAACAATTTCTTTTGCTTTTCCGCCAATCGGCATCGGAACTTGCGCCCCTTTAATTATTGCAAGTTGGCTTTTTAAATGGTTTTGAGCAATATCTGTTACATCTTCCATTGATAGAGATTTTGAAGACATTACAAGTTGAACAACCGGAACTGTGGATGGTGTGTATTTCAAAACTTCCGGCGGAGTTGCTCTTGGAGGTAATATTCTCAAAATTGTTTGAGATGCTGCATTTATTTGTGTAATCGCGGTATCAATATCTGCCCTCGGTTGCAAAAATATTTTGATAACGGCAACACCATACAATGATTGCGATTCAGTGTGTTCAATATTACTTACTGTTGATGTGTAGTTTCTTTCAGCAATAGTTACAATTCTTTTTTCCATATCTGAGGCACTGATTCCGCTATATGTCCAAACAACAGAAATTACAGGACTATCAATAGATGGCAAAATATCTGTTTTGATTCTAAATAATGTAACAATCCCTAAAAATAAAATTATCAAAGGTATAACAATAAATGTTATTGAATTTTTTAATGCAAATTCTATTAGTTTTTTCAATTTGTAATTCTCCCAAAACTTTTATTTAAGTTTGCTAAATCAACTAAAACTTTGCTTGTATAAACTTTCAAATATTTTGAATTAATATAAACTTGTCGTTCAGCGTCAAGATAATCGATTCGGCTAGATATTCCGCTATTGAACCTTGATAAGGTTATTTTCCTGTATTCAATAGAATCCGCTAAAATTTTTTGATATTCCAAATATGAATTGTAATCATTATTAAATGTTGTCAAAATATCTTGGGTTTCTTTTATTGAATTTAGTACGACAGAATAATAATTATGCAATTTTTCTTTCAGAACTTGTCTGTTATAATTTAAGTTCGCTTTTTTATATCCGCCTGTATAAAGGTCTGCTACAATTTGTCCGCCGAATTGATAAATCCTTGAATACCAATTGAATAAATCTGAAAAACTAAGTGTTGATAAACCGATTAACTCGTTTAAATATACAGAGGGTAAAAACTCTCGTTGAGCTACTTTGACATCAATATGCGCTTTATTCAGTTCAGATTTTGCTATCAAAACATCAGGACGTGTAAACATCAATAATTCTGCATTTGTTAAAGTTGTACTTTGCGGAATTTTTAAACCTGAGATTTCTGAATGTGGCAAATTATCTTTTGGAACTTCTCCCATCAAAACATAGATTTGGTGCGTAAAAATACCCTGTTGAGTTTTATATTGATTTAGTTCTTCAACCGTTTGAGAGTATTCGTTTTTGGTCAAATAAATATCATCAAAACTAATAATTCCGTTTTTATATAACGAGTTTTTTAATTTAATTGTTTCTTCTAAATTTGAAACTCGATATTGAGTATTTTTGATTAAGTAATCCGTTAAAATCAAGTTGTAATAAGAGACTGCCAAATCATTAATTACAGATAATTTTGTCATATTTAATTCTTGTTCTTTTGCATAAACATCCAACTTTGAAGACTGATATTTTAGTGAATTTTTGCCCCAAATATCCAGTTCCCAGTTTACTTCAACAGGTAGGCTATAAAACCCTGTTGATGTATAGTTACCTGAACTTGTTGACATATTTCGTTGAGAATTTGCTTGTGGCGAAAGACTCACAAAAGGTAACCTTGCGGCATTAACTTCTTTGGCTAAATTTTGGTACTGCAAAATTCTGCCTTTTGCAATTTTTATTGAATAATTTGCGCTGAGTGCTTTAGCTAAATATTCTTTCAAATATTCATCTTGATATATGTATTTTGAATCGGTTGAGTTTTTGTTATTGCTAAAATATACGGTAGTTGCTGCTGTACTCCAATTATAGATATCATCAGGCATTTGCTCTGTAATCGCCATTGCTTTATGTGCCGTACATAAAAATATAAAAATTAATAAAACTCGTTTCATACTACAATTTCACCATGGAAATGTTAGTTTTTTGTTTGTAAATGGGAAAAGATTTGTTACAATTCTTTGTCTATGTAAAACCTTTTTGTGATATGGTTATATAGAGGGGTATATATGAAAGTTTCTAAAATTAACAATTATAATTATAATAATTCAATATCTTTTAGTGGTAAATTCCCCAGAAATATTTATGAACAAAAATTTGATACTTTAATGAGAAGTGATAAGCAATTTTTTGATACTTGGGTTAAAAATTTTAATAAAGGGAAAGATGAAATATCTTGTAAAATAGAACCTCATAATGTTCCAGTTCTAGTCTTGCAACGAGATTATATGGATGAGTCTGCTTTTGTAAAAACAATAAAACAAACTATGCAATTCCTCATAACTTCAATAGGAGAACATGCAGGATTCAAATATAAAATTTTGTCTAAAATTGCAGATAATGATATTGTAATGAATGATTTTTGTACTCGCAGAGCTTTTATCCAACCATTAGATTTTGAACATTATTACCGAAATAAAGAATTTTCTAAACCTCAAGAAAATATAATGGAAAAATTTTTATCAGATGACCGTATTTATGATAACAAAAACTTATTCAATTTATCTTTTCCGTTTTTTGGATTCCAAAAAATATTTGAAACAAAAGGTAAAACAGACCAAATTGTGAGTAATCTAATTGATAATATAGTTGAAAATAAATCATTAAATAAATTCCAAATTCATCGATTAATATCAACCATAGGACACAATAGTAATGATAACAACATGGGGCTCAAAGTAGCAAAAACACTATTAGAAAATCCTGAATTTGCTAATACCTTTTTACCCAAAGAATATATGCCAAATGAAATAAGGATTAATAAAGGTTGGTTTAATTTATGGGCAAGTGATTTTCATTATGTAGATGATTATTTATATCCAGAAGCTTATAATTTATACAAAACTGCCCAGAGTGTACAAATAAAATAATTTTTGAAACTAAAATATTAGCAAAAAATTTTCAGTTTGTAGGTCGGCTTTGTTAAGCCGACATTTTTATTATTATTTTTTGAAAAATTTCAATTCGATAAATTTACTTCAATGCAGGGTTTGGTTTGCCGTAATATTTCACCGGTACATGTGCTGTGCTAAACCAAGAATAGCTGTAGTAATTTGAGTTATCAATCACGGCTTTTTGATTTATATATTTTGGTTCTTTTATGTCGACTTTTTCAACTTCGTTATATAGCACTTTCCCACATAATTTTAGTTTTTCTTCGTATTTTTCTCCGGTTTTTACAGTTGGAGTCACGGCTGCTATGCGGTTGTTTAACTTTCTTTCAAGCATTGAAGGGCTTGTATAAAAATGGAGCGATATTGTATCTTTTGCAAAACATTTATATTCAGGATTTTTGACAACTTTTTTACCTTCTTTTGCAAACGAATCCACCACAGCTATTGTTTTTGAAGTTAGCAAAGGGTGGTTTGTCTTTTTTAATACAGGTTTTTGGCAGGCTGTCAAACCTGAAATAATTGTTCCTGCCATAAAAGTTTTTACATAATCTACCTTCATATTCTAGTTATACCATAATGAATTTTATCTTTGCAACAATTGTGTAAATCTCAATTGTTAAAATATGTTTAGGTATACCATAAAATTTTTGTAACAATCTTGCAAATTTAAAATATTTAAGTTTATAATACGGATATGAAAAATTTATTTTTAACAGCTATGCAAGGAATTTGTTGTTGGTCTGAGTTATAAGAACTTAGAAATTTTTGCTGTTAAAAAATAAACTATATTTTTAAGTTCTTAAATCCATTCGTTTTTAAGAACGATTTTTTATGCCCCTGAGTGATATTTAAAAGGATACAATGATGAAAATAAATAACATTTCTAATACGAATTATAACCAAAAAACTTTGTCGCCAACTACTGCGACAACCAAACCAACAAACGCTAAAGTTTCATTTATGGGCGTTGATACTTTTGGAAAAATAAATCCTCATAACAACAAATTGTTTGAATATTTGTTTGGGTTAAAAAATATTGTTCGATTTGTTGACAAGGACATTACGGCTGGTGAAACTCTTGCAAATGCTGATAATTCGTTTTTTAAATTTATTTCAAATTTGGGTACAAAAATAGTTATAGATTTGAGAGAGTTTGACAAAACTTATCAAGAAAAATGCAAAAAGAACGGAATTAAATATGTTTCTGTTCCATTCACTCATGTTTTGAGAGAACGAAAAGATGCAATTTTTGATTATGAAAATAATGGCAAAGTTCAAGATAATTTTGTCAAACAAATTGCGACTTTGGTAGAAAATCTCAAACAAGGAAATGCTTATCTCGGCTGCCAATACGGTGTAGATAGGACAAATTTTGCACTGGTGTTAGAATATATTTTTAACTATAATTCTACCCACAAAGCTCCTAAAATTTTCCCATCAAATTACACAACACGAAATGCTTTGCTAAATAAAAATATCAATCTGGTGAAGAAAATTATAAAAAGATTATCAAACGAGCAGCGCGAAGTTTTGAAATTGCCAAATGATTTTGATGAAGTGATTTTGCCAAAACGTGTCGGTGCAATTGTCAAAGAAAACACCACAGGTATAACCAAAGATATTTTGCAAAATTTGAAACATAAAATCCGCGATTTGATGCTGTGAGATTTAGTGTTTACACTTCATAATCGATTCCATGTTTTTGGAATAAGTTATTGTAAAAATCTTTATTTTTAAGAACAGATTCTTTGGTTAGTTCCATCCCCATTCCATAGTCAAACGGATGAGTTTTGTAGCCTTCTTTTGAAGCTAAAACTTGTTCAATATATTGTTTTGTGATTTCGTTGGCTTGCGGAATCGCTGCGCGTTGTTCTTCCGGTGTTGTTGAGTTTTTTATTTTTTCTATAAGTTTTTTTGCCGAATCAATAATTGCATCCATTCCTTTTTTAGGATTTTGGACAATGGATTCTAACGCTTTGTCTCTATCGTGAAAGCTATCAAGACTTGGCTGAAATTTGTATTTTGAGTGAAAATAAATGGCTGTATCTTTTGAATAAATTTTTAATTTTTCGGCTTGGTTTTCAAACATTTCAACAATACTTGAAAGTCGCAAAAGCTCCCCTAAATGCAAACCTTTTTGCCTAAGCTCCGGATTTACTCTAATAGAATAGCCAAACATTGATTTATCAAAATCTTCAAACGAGAAAATCTCGTACCCTAAAACATTATTGTTTTTATCTTTTAACTTTGTGACATAGCGTTCTGAAACATCAGGATACAGGTCAGTTTCAAGTTTTAAATCTCCTAAATGCTTGTTGTGTGCAACGATATCGCAAAGTTTTCGGTTTTCGTTGAGGTAATATGGTGTAATTTTAGGTGGAGTCAGTTTAAGAATTCGATATTAAGTCTCGTAAAAATAAATTTTGCGTATGTGAAAATGTTGGCTTATTTAGTGCATATAATTAAAAAAGGACACAAAATAAGCTGTAGAAAAAGCAAAGGTAGAAGAATATAGCATATTATAATTGTTGTATTTTTTTGAATTGAACTCTTTTCATTTTTGATAATTTTATTCTGTTTAAAATCTTTTATATCAAAGATAATTGATGTTATAAGTAAGCCTATAAGGATTAAAGTTCCTATTGGAACTGTTGCAAGTGCTATGATTAGAATCATTGGATGTATGATTAAAAGAGCTATGTGTATTGATATAAATGCTACTATATAAACAAGATTGTAGATTAAAGTTCGTAAATAATGAACATTAAATATGTTTTTGGTGACAATCCAACTCCACAACCAAAAAATCGGATAAAATAATTCTGCAAAAACAAAAGGTGCATATTTAAACTTCCAATCTATAGTCCCTTCATTTTGAGGTGCAGCATATTTTAAAAATGGAATAACTATAAATATTGTATACGCAATATAAATTGCAGTTGATAAAAGAATTATTTTATTTGATTTGTTGAATATTTTTTTCATTTATCTAATCCTACATCATTCTTTCTGCAATAAAATATTGAGCAAGTTCGGCAAGTTGCTTGCGAGCTTGGATAGCTAGTGTTACTTTTGCTTTGGCTGCTGTTTCATAAATTGTTTTCATTGAATTTACGTAAGCCTCTTTGTTTTTAGAACTTAAATTTAGCGCATATTCCTTTGACATCCCTATACTTGGGCGCGATACTGTCATGAGTGTATTGTCAAAAATGTGTGATTCCAGTGGCTTAAAGTCTATAGATAATTTCTTAGCTTTTGCGTAATTGTCTAACGCGGACATGTTTCTTGTGTTGAAAAGTTTTCCGACATTTTCGTATAAACTGTTTGAACAACTGATTTTATCCCCAATTTTTATTGACATAGTTGTACTCCTTTTTCTTTATTATTGCAGAAAAATATAACAAGCATATCCTTGTTGATATACTTGTTACATTGTGAAATAATTGTTTAATTTTGCTTATTTATTTTGAGATTTTCGATATAATTCGTAGTTGTATAAATCTCGAAAATCCCAGTTGACATTGCGTTTTACGATTTTTGCAGGATTGCCTGCGATTACAACATTAGTGTTCTCAAATTTTTTAGTAACAATACTTCCCCAGCCGATAATGCTGTCGTTTGAAATTTTGGTATTTTTACCGATTTTAACATCTCTGCCAATCCATACGTGGTCGCCGATTTCGATGCTTTTGCTAAAGTTGATAGGATTTCCTTCTAAATCTGTCACAGTATGTGCATCCGTGCACCAAATATCTATTCCCCACGAAATCATGCAGTTTTTGCCGATTTTGATACTTGTGTCGTTGTTTACAAGTAAGAGTGTCACACCACAAATGATAGTATTTTCGCCGATTTCGACATAACAATTGTTTGCATCTCGTGGTGTCCCAGGAATTAAGGTATCATCTGCAGGTAATCCGATATCAAGTTCAAGCCCCGGTAATGTACCTGCAGCACCTTTTGGGTAAATTATTTTGTCTAAATTTACAGTGTTGTTGTTTCCAAATATTTTGATATTCAAACCGGTCAAAGCTTTGAATTTTTCTACGCTTTCTGCCTTTACTCTGACAGTATTTTGAGTGCCTTGTATCACGATAAAATCTACAGAGTCAATATATTCTTCGGTTTGGTTTGGTAATTCTAAAATTATTTTATTTTCCATTTCGTCCTCCTAAGATTAGTATATAGGTTGATAGCTACTCTCAGTCAATAGTTTGTTTGAATTTAATAAAAATTTTAATCTACTGGCTTTTCTAAAATAAAAATATTAGTATATCGGATAATAATTTTATTTTGCGTTTTATCTCTTAAATACTAATAATACTTGGAAATTTTTATAAATTTTGTCTGTTTTCGTATTGCCCATGTGGTTAATTTATTTAATATATTCAGGAGATTATCATAAATAAAAGCTTGAATTTTGTTTCAAGGAGTTGCAGAGGATATTTAAGATTAACTTGTAAGTGACAAAGAGAGGTTTAGTTGGTAAAAGTATCAGTAATAGTTCCTGTATATAACGTGGAAAAGTATCTTTCAGAATGTTTGGAAAGCTTGATTAGCCAAACATTAAAAGATATTGAAATAATCTGCGTAAATGATGGCTCTACCGATAGTTCTTTAGCGATTTTAAAAAATTTTGCAAGCAAGGATTCAAGAATAAAAATCATAGATAAACAAAATGAAGGTGTATCTGTTGCAAGAAATATTGGAATTGAAGTTGCAACAGGTCAATATCTGATGTTTGTAGATTCAGATGATTATTTAATTGAAAATGCTTGCGAAAAAGCCTTAAATACGATTGAACATGATGGTTCTGATATTTGTATTTTTAGTCATTATGACTTGGTGGATGAAAAGTTAGTAAAATCTGGCGTAAATAAAGATATTGTAAAAGCTCAAAATAAAAATAATCAAGCTTATACAGATTTTTCTATAAATATTTGGGACAAAATTTATAACCGAAACTTTTTGATTACAAATTCAATAAAATTTATTCCGAACTTAAAAACGTCAGAAGATGTTATTTTTAATTTTGTTTGTCAGTTTAATAATTCAAAAGTTTCATATTCTACAGAGCCTTTGTATGTTTATAGGTTGACAAGTGAAAATTCAGCCACTTCAAAATCTTATATAAAATCAGATATTGAATCCTTAAAACAATTTATGGGGTTGGAGATTTTTAAAAGACAAGATTTATCATCCCAGTTGAATGTTGTTGGTCGTTTTTTAGCAGGTTGTTATTGGGCTTATAAGAAATTTAATAATGATAATGTTAAAGCTGAAATTCGTGAAATGTTGAAGTTTGTAGAATCACAGTACCATTTTACAGACTTGTTGAAGTTAAAAAGATATAGAACGTTAAAATTTTTATTTGTTAAAAATCTTTTGAATAATATTTTTTCAATAGAAAACACTTGTGATGGAAAGTTTAAAGTTTTGACAATTTTAGGCGCAAGGTTTGAGTTGAATAGAGGAGGAACTGTAAATGGTTAATATTGCGGATTCTCTGGATATCTTTTTGATTACATATAATAGAGCAAAAAGTTTAGATAAAACTTTATCTCAAATCCTTTCTGCAAAATCTCCAATCAGAAATTTTGAAATCAAAATTATTGACAACAATTCTACTGATAATACAAGAGAGGTCGTAAAAAAATATCAAGAAGAATTTCCAAATTTAAAATATGAAAAAAATAAATATAATATTGGAGGCAATGCAAATATTGTAAAGGCTTTTTATAAGGCGAATAAAGACTATGTTTGGATTCTTGCAGATAATGATGATTTTAATTGGGGAAATTGGTCTGATGTAGAACAAGCAATTGAGGCAAAAACAGATGCTATTGTTGTTGCAACTTATGAATGTCCAAAGTTAAATATTGCCCAATTATTTATACAAACCACATTTGTTCCCGGAGTTATTTATAGAACTTCAAATATTGATGATACAGTTTTATGCAATATGGAATTTAATATTTCCAATATGTTTCCACATTTGGTCCTATCTTCAAAAATAATAAATGAAAATCGAAAATTCTATATTCTTGATAAACCTATTGTGTTAATAGGAAAGAATGAAGACGAAAATGGGGAATACATATATACAAGAGGATACAATGGGTATATTCATCCTCTGCAAAAAGGTATGAATTGGATAAGTGGGTATGCCAATTCTTTGCATTTAATAAAAGACAAAAAAATAAGGAATTATATAATTTCTCATAATCGCTTTTGTACAGAGTTAAATTCTGCTAAGTTGTTCTTTTGGCGTAATAAAGAATCTGAACAAAATCTTTATAACTATTTATGCGTGTTTGCTGTTTTGTCGCCATTTGAAAGGTTTAGATTTTTGTTGAATTTATTTTTCTATTTTACCTTATACCGAATTATTTTTATCAGTAGAAAAGACTTTTTTAATTATGAAGAGAAAAAGCAGACTATTCAATACGATATAAGGCTATTTTATTTCATAAAAACTAAGTTGTTTAGATTTACTAAAGATTTAAAAGGAGTATGTTAATGAAAGTAGTAATATTAGCGGGTGGACTAGGTACACGATTGTCGGAAGAAACAAAATTAGTTCCAAAACCAATGGTTGAAATTGGCGGAAAACCTATTTTGTGGCACATAATGAAATCATATTCTTATTATGGTTTCAATGATTTTGTTATTTTGACCGGATATAAATCCCATGTTATTAAAGACTATTTTGTTCATTATTATCAACAATATTCAGATATTACTGTAGATATGCAGAATAATTCTGTTGAAATTCATAGGATTCAGACAGAACCGTGGAAAGTGACTATGTTATACACAGGTCAAAATACAATGACCGGTGGCAGAATCAAAAAAGCTCAAGAATACATAGGAAACGAACCATTCTTGCTTACTTATGGTGATGGTGTTGCTGATGTAAATATCAAAGATACAATTTCAGAGCATAAAGCTTCAGGTAAACTTGTTACAATGACTGCGGTTCAGCTTTCAGGTCGATTTGGCGCTTTGGTTATCAAACCTAATGACAATATGATTACTTCATTTATGGAAAAACCCAAAGGGGAAGAATCTTGGATTAATGGCGGTTATTTTGTATGTAATCCTCAAGTATTTGATTATATTCCTGATGGAGATGATGTTATTTTTGAGCGTGCCCCGTTAGAAAATCTTGCTAAGGATGGACAATTAAATGCCTATAAACATTATGGTTTTTGGCGACCTATGGATACTTTGAAAGATAAAAATGAATTGACCGAAATGTGGTTAAATGGGAACGCTCCTTGGGCAAAATGGTTAAACAAGGAGATTGCTAATGTATAACAATATATATGCAGGTAAAAGAGTATTCTTAACAGGGCACACAGGGTTTAAGGGTAGTTGGTTGGCATTGTGGTTGACAAAATTAGGGGCAAAAGTTTGCGGATATTCACTAGCTCCAAATACTAATCCCTCAATGTTTGATGTCTTGGATATTGAGCACAAAATCGAAAAATCTATTTTCGGCGATATATTGGATGAAAAAACATTAGAAAAAGCTATTTCAGAATTTCAACCTGACATCGTTTTTCACTTGGCTGCTCAACCGTTAGTGAGATTGTCATATCGTGAACCAATTTTGACCTATAAAACTAATGTCATTGGAACTTTGAATGTTTTAGAAATGTCAAGAAGATGTAAATCAGTGAAGGCATTTGTAAACATTACAACAGATAAATGCTATGAAAACAAAGAAGTAAATCGCGGATATAAAGAAGATGAACCGATGGGTGGATATGATATGTATTCTTCATCAAAAGGTTGTGTTGAAATTATGTCTTCATCTTTCAGACGTTCGTTTTTACAAGATGATGGTACTTATGCAATGGCAACAGCTAGAGCAGGAAATGTAATCGGTGGTGGCGATTGGGCAGAAGATAGATTAATTCCTGATTGTGTTCGTTATATCAATGCAGGTGAAAAAATTGAAATCAGAAATCCGATAGCCGTTCGCCCTTGGCAACACGTATTAGAACCACTTTCAGGGTATTTGTTGTTAGGGCAAAAACTCTTGGAAGATGGTAAAAAATATGCCGAAGGTTTTAACTTCGGACCAAATGAGAATAGTGTTTTAAGAGTTGCAGAAGTTGCAGAAAAAGCTTGTAAATATTATGGCAAAGGTGAGGTTGTTGTACATAAACGTGATAATTTGCACGAGGCAAATTTACTAATGCTGAATATTGAAAAAGCAGAAAAAGTCTTAGGTTGGACACCTACATATACTGCGGATGAGGCTGTGAAAAATACAATCGAATGGTACAAACATTTTTACGCAAAAGATTTAGATATGTATGAATTTACGATGAACCAAATTAAAGAATATGAGGAAAATATTAAATGGAACAAGAATTACGAAATAAAGTAAAAGAAGCAGCAAAAGAGTATTATAAAGAAGTTTTTGGAAAGAAAAGAGAGTTTGATTATATTCCACCTAGCGGGAAATTGTTGGGAGAAGAGGAATTACTTAATATGATTGATGCTTCTCTTGATATGTGGCTTACTGCTGGCAGATTTAATAAGGAATTTGAACAAAAATTTGCAAAATATATGGACGTAAAATATGCGCTTTCGACAAATTCAGGTTCAAGTGCTAATTTACTTGCTTTTTCTGCTTTAACTTCTCACAAATTGGGTGATAGAGCATTGAAAAAGGGTGATGAAGTGATTTCTGTTGCTGCAGGTTTCCCTACAACTATCAATCCAATTATTCAAAATGGTATGGTTCCTGTTTTCGTTGACTGTGAAATCGGAACATACAATATTGATGCGGAAAAAATAGAGGAAGCTATTACTGATAAAACCAAAGCTATTTTCTTGGCGCACACATTGGGTAATAGCTATGATTTGGATAAAATTATGGCGCTTGCCGAAAAATATAATCTTTGGGTAATTGAAGATTCTTGTGATGCTTTGGGTGGTGAATATAAAGGACAAAAAATCGGAACAATAGGACACATTGGGACTTTTAGTTTCTATCCTGCTCACCATTTGACTATGGGTGAAGGTGGTGCTGTTATTACAAACGACCCTCAATTATACAGAATTATAATGTCATTCAGGGATTGGGGAAGAGATTGCTGTTGTCCTCCCGGAAAAGATGGAGTTTGCGGAAAAAGATTTTCTCAACAGTTAGGAAATTTACCTTATGGTTATGACCATAAATACACTTATTCTCATGTCGGATATAACTTGAAGATTACTGATTGGCAGGCGGCTTTAGGTTGCTCCCAAATTGAAAAATTAGACGGATTTTTAGCTATACGAAAACGCAATGCCGAATTATTAACTAAATTACTTTCAGATTTAACAGACTATTTGATTTTACCTGTTGTAAAAGAAGGTGTTAAGCCGTCTTGGTTTGGATATTTGATATCAGTAAAACCGGATGCTCCGTTTACAAAACAACAAATGGTTGAGTATTTAGAAAGTCATAAAATTGGGACTCGTCAGTTGTTTGCCGGAAATATTTTGAGACAGCCGATGATTACCGAAAATGATATTACATTTAGAATCGGTTCAGGCAAGTTAATGACATCTAAAGATTTGACAGAAGATTCATATAAACTTTTACCAAATACAGATTTTATTATGAATAACACTTTTTGGGTTGGTACATTCCCAGCTTTAGGTGAAGATGAAATCTCAAGAATTTCTAATACCATCCATGAATTTGTAAGGGAGAATATCTAATGCGTATTCTGTTGACTGGTTCAGGTGGATTTATCGGCAAAAATTTAAAGTCTTATTTGAAAGATAAACATGAATTATTGACACCAAGAAGCTATGAATTGGATTTAATAAATCCTGATGCTGTAGCCAAATATTTTAAAGAGAATGATATTGATTTTGTAATTCATTGTGGTTCTGTTGGCGGGGCTAGAGGTGTTCAAGATAGAGATACAACAATTGAAGATAATCTTGCGATGGTTGATAATATTTTATCTAACAAAAAGGCTGATACTCGAGTAATTTTGTTTGGCTCTGGAGCAATGTATGACAAATCAAGAAATTTGCATAAGGTTAAAGAATCACAAATAGGTGAGATTATTCCAAATGATTTGTATGGCAAATCTAAACTGCTAATAGCAGAAAAAATAAAAAATAGAAAAGATGTTCTTATGCTGAATATTTTTGCATGTTATGGGTATGGCGAAAAAGAAAGTCGTTTCCCTAGTTATGCGATAAACAGGGCTATTCAAGGTGAGGATATTTTAATTAATCAAAATGTAATTTTTGATTACCTATTTGTTGATGATATGGCAAAAATTGTAGAACATTTTATTACTACAGTGCCGAAAAATAATATTATAAATATCACACCTTCCAAAAGTTCATCGCTAAAAGAAATAGCAGAGACAGTTCAAAGTTATAGTCAGAAAAATATCAATATAAAAATATTGAATGAAGGTATGAATTTTGAATATACCGGCGATAATACCTTACTTTTAAAGAACTTTGAGAATTTGGAATTTACTCCATTAGAGGTGGGGTTAAAAAATTTGTTTAATTACATAGATAATTCACGAAAGGAGAAATAATGAATACTTTAGAACACAAAATGGTAGATACATTAGTTGATTTAAGAGAAAATCATCATGTAGTAGGTATAAAAGCTGAGTTTGAAGCCGAAGGAACTCGTTTAGAAGAGGCTTTAAGGTTAAAAGAAGTCGTAACAAAAGCAGGACTAGATTTGACAATAAAAGTAGGTGGCTGTGAAGCTATTAAAGATATGTATGATGCAAGAACTATTGGTGTAAAAACAATAGTTGCACCGATGATAGAAACTCCGTATGCTATGAAAAAATATGTCCAAGCAACAAAATTTGTATTCCCAGAAGAAGAGCGAAAAGAAATAAAATTTTTGCTAAATTTAGAAACTATTACTGGTTTTAAAAATTTGGAAGAAATGGTAGCTTCACCATATTTTGCAGAACTTGATGGTATTGTTCTTGGGCGTGTTGATATGACAGGTTCAATGGGCTTGACTAGAGAGGATATAAATTCTAAGCAAGTTTTAGATATAGCTAAAATTTTGTCAGAAAAAATGCAAAAATTAAATAAAGAAATGGTAATTGGTGGTGGAGTTTCAGCTCAATCTTTACCATTTTTCAAGGAATTACCTTACTTATCTCGTTTTGAAACTCGTAAAATTATATTCGATGCTAAAAAGGCCTTAAATGACCCTAATGCTGATAAGGGGATATTAAAAGCTGTTGGGTTTGAGCTTATGTGGCTAAAAAATAAACGAGAATTTTATAAAATGATTTTTGATGAAGATGCTGCTCGTTTAACAATGTTAGAGGCAAGATATAAAAAACTAATTGAAGAAGCTGGCGGAGTATATGCTTAGTAATTTTGAAAATTATATTTTTGATTTAGACGGAACAATTGTTGATTCATCCAATGAAATCTTGAAATGCTTGAAAAAAGCATTTCAAGAAACTGGATGTAAAATTCCGTCTGAACGATTTACTCCAAATTTGATTGGACCTCCAATTCGTCAAATTATTGAAAATGTGGCTCCTGAAATAAAAGATGAAGACGTTAAAAAAGGTATAATTTCATCATTTAGGAAAAATTATGATTTCGATAATGATGATTGTAGTGCTTTATATCCTCAGATAAGAGAATATCTTGAATTTTTGAAAAATAACAATAAAAAATTGTACATTGCGACATTTAAGCCAAAAATTCCAACTCTAAGGTTGGTAAAGATGTTTAACTTAGATATGTTTGACAGTATTTATACCGTGGATTATCCACATCCTTTCCCATCTAAAAATGAAATGGTAAAAAGTTTATTAAATGAACAAAATTTAGAGTTAAACGAAACGGTAATTATTGGTGATTCCGTGAGTGACATATTAGCAGGTAAAACAAATGATATTACTGCGGTTGGTGTGTTGTGGGGATATGGAAAAGATAAGACTCAAATAATAAAACAGGCAGATTTAGTTATAGAAAGTACGAATATTTTGGAAAGGGTAAAGTTTTATAAAAAATGATTAAATTATCAGATTATATAGCAAAACGATTAAAAGAATATTATAAAGTTGAACATTTCTTCATGGTGTCTGGTGGGGGAGCTATGCACCTAAATGACAGCTTGGGCAGATCTATTCCATATACCGCAAATCATCATGAACAAGCTTGCGCGATTGCCGCAGAAGGTTATGCAAGGATTAATCAAACTTTGGCTGTTGTGAATGTTACGACCGGTCCAGGGGGGCTAAACTGTTTAAATGGTGTCTTTGGACAGTGGACAGATAGTGTGCCTGTATTGTATATTTCAGGTCAAGTTAAATATACGACAACAATGTCATCTTGCCCTGAGCTAAATCTTCGCCAATTGGGCGACCAAGAAGTTGATATTATTTCTTGCGTCAAACCATTAACCAAATATGCAAAAATGGTTACAGACCCAAATGAAATTAAATATCACTTGGATAAGGCTATTTATGAGGCTACAACAGGTAGAATGGGACCTGTATGGTTAGATATACCAATGAATGTTCAGGCTGCAATGATAGATGAAGATAATTTAAAAGAGTTTGTTCCACCTCAAAAAACGACTTACGAATTACATATTGATGAAGTTGTGAATAAATTAAAGTCAGCTAAACGACCATTGATTGTTGCAGGACATGGTTTGAGATTGGCTCATCAAGAAAAACAATTTTTGAACTTTATTGAACAAACAGATATTCCTGTTGTTACAACTTTTAATGGAATGGATTTGTTACCGACCAATCATAAAAACTTCTGCGGTAGAATTGGCACAGTTGGACAACGAGCAGGAAACTTTACTCTCCAAAATGCGGATGTTATTTTGTTCTTGGGTACAAGAAATAACATCCGTCAGGTAAGTTATAATTGGGAAAATTTTGCGAAAAATGCCTATAAAATCGTTATTGATATAGATAAATTCGAGTTAGAAAAACCTTTGGTAACCCCTGATTTAAAAGTTGTTGCTGATTTGAGTGAATTTTTGCCAAAAATGATTGAACATTTTCCAAAATTAGAATGTCAAAAATGGTTAGAATTTTCTAAAAATTTATTTGCAAAATATGATTTTCAAAATAATAATGATTATCATTCAAAAGATTCGGTTATCAATGTTTATGATTTTGTACATACTTTAACAGATTGTATGCAGGATAATGATATTTTAGTTGCAGGTAATGGTTCAGCTTGTGTTTGTGCTCATCAAACTGCCATCGTGAAGAATAATCAACGAATATTTTGGAATTCCGGTGATGCTTCAATGGGGTATGATTTGCCGGCAGCATTGGGAGCTTGCTATCAGGCTGAAGACGAACAAAATGTTGTTTGTTTAGCTGGAGATGGCTCTATTATGATGAATATTCAAGAGTTGCAGACTGTATCTTTTAATAAATTGCCGTTGAAAATTTTTGTAATAAATAATTCAGGTTATTCATCAATCAGACAAACTCAAAGAAACTTCTTTAAAGGTCACATGACAGGTTCAGGTGTTGATAGTGGTGTAAGTGTTCCTGATTTTTGCAAGTTGGCGGAAGGCTTTGGTTTGAAATCAGTAAAAATTTCAAATCCTACAAATATGGATACTGAAATTAGGGATATTTTGAAGATGAAAGAACCTGTGGTTTGTGAAGTGATGGTAGAAAAAGAGTATGCATTCACTCCAAAATTATCTGCTAAAAAACTTCCAGATGGGACAATGGTTTCTCCGAGCTTGGAAGACATGTTCCCATTCCTAGACAGAAAAGAGTATAAGGAGAATTTATGGAAATAAAACCGTTTTTTATAAATAGTAACATTTGTACTAATGTAGAAGATACTGATAATTTAGAGGCTTATCTAAAATCTGTAGCTTTCAATATTGGAAATTCTTATCCGACAATTTCTATAATAAAGCAAATTCAGGGTGGATTTGTTTGTCCTCACCATATTCAAAATATATGGAATTATGACTTTTCTTCTCAAGAAAAAGATATAGATATAATAAACAATCAATGTACTCATGTCTTTTTCATGCTTCAAGACCAAATAAGGATATCTGAGGGTTATAATCAGGTTCTACCTTTTGAACAAATTAAAAGTTTTATAAAAAAAATAAATAAGCCTATTATTGTAATGTCTATAGGTGCAAATCAGTATTTTGATTTTGATGTTAATAAAAATAAGTTTATTGATACTAGGATAACAGAAAAAGATTTTTGTAAACATTTATCCTCAGAACTTATTGATTTTTTACATTTTTTGTCTGAGCATACAGAAATTTTGGGTATCCGAGGAGAATATACAAAACAAGTTTTTGCAAATTTAAACATAAAAAACACTCAAGTTATAGGTTGTCCTTCTTTTTATGAAAATGGACCAAATAGAAAGATTAAAAAAGTTTCAAATAACGCGTTAAAGGATATTTTAATCCTAACCCCTTATAATGCTTTTAAGTCAAATGAAATGTGGGAATTACCTCAACAAAGTAAATTTAATATTCATTATATGGTGCAAGATGAGTATACTTTTCTGAAAGCCTTTTTTTCAAAGAATTATGTAAATTTATTAGAAAAATATTCTTCTGAAGTATTAACAAATTGTTTTTATTTCTCTGATATTGCAAGTTGGAAAACTTTTTCGGCAAAGCATCAGCTTGCATTGGGATACAGAATACATGGTTCGATTTTATCAATAAATAGTGGTGTCCCAACCATATTTACACCTCCGGATGTAAAAGGTTTAGAAATGGCAGAATTTATGCATATTCCTCATTCCAATTTAGTTATATCAAATGATTTAGATTTTCTTTCAGTGTATGAAGATTTAGACCTCTCAAATATGAATATATCTTATAATGATTTGTTTAAAAATTATGAAATGTTTTTGGCTGCTAATAGTGTGAATTTATATAATGGTAAAAATTATGACTATGAAGAACAACCAAAATTAAATTTAAAAGATAATAATTTAGTTTTATCAAATACAATTTGTCAGAAAGAATTAAATTCTTTATCTGAAAATAATTTATCTATTGGTTTATTGCAATTAGATAAAAGTTTAGGTGAACGAATTTCAGTTGAGCAAGATTTTTTGGCAAAAAAAATTTTAGAACTTAGCAGTAAGTTAGATTATTTATTACAACAAAATAATAAACCAACATTCTGGCAACATATTTTTTCCATTAGAAATATTGGTAATCATAAGATCTGGATGATTTTTGGAATAAAAATCAAAATAAAGAGAAAATCAAGAGGTGTTCAATTATGATAAAAGATAAATTGCAAATTTATTTAATAACCTATAATAGAAAAGATAAATTGAAAAATACGTTGGATAATCTTGTCAAATCTCCAATAAAAGATTATGATATTACAATTTTAGATAATGCTTCAACAGATGGTACATCTGAAATTATAGAACAATATTGTAATGTTTATAAAAATTTAAAACATATAAGACACAATGTCAATATTGGTGGTAATGCTAATATTTGTAGGGCATTTGAAATGGCTACAAATTGTAATAAAGATTATTGTTGGATTTTATGTGATGATGATAAATATGATTTTTCTAATTGGAATGAAGTAGAAGAACATATAGTCAGGGGGGATGATATAATCTGTGTTTCTGATTATGTTTTTAATAATAATGAAAATAAAAATGACCTTTCACTTCAGTTATTTCAATTAACATTTGTTCCTGCAGGAATATATAAAATTTCTAACATTACCACCGATGTATTAATGAATATGTATGATTCTATTATTACTATGTTTCAACAATCTTGTATTTCAATAAAAGTAGTAAATGAGAATAAAAAAATACATGTTCTATCTAAGCCTGTTGTTTTTAATGGACTTCATTTTGATGACCATGTTGATTCAGAGTCTTTAAGTTATGTGAGAGGAGCTAGTGAAAAATGGTTAATTGAACGTAGAAGTAATACTTCTTGGATTTTAGGATATTCTCAAATTTTGACATTGTTAAAAGACAAAAATTTACAGCAAGCAGCTTTTTCTTGTGCAGTTCCTTATAAAGACATTTATGGCTCATGGACAAATTTTTACAATTGTATGATTTCTAATATTTCTACAGAAAAATTTAATTATTTTTATGAAATATATAAGGTTTTAGATTTAGAAAAGAAAAAAGAAATTTTAGAAATTTGTAACTACGAGTTGTATAATTTCTTATTAAAAAATAAATTTGCGGTAAGACCAAATTTAAAAATATACTTTTCTAAATATATTCAAAATCTTTTTTCAATAACAAATACTGTAGATAGACGTCATAAGCTAATTACAATATTAGGGATAAAAATAAAATGGAAACGTAAAAATAAAAAATAAAGGTACATTATGTTTGAAGTTATTAAACACGCAATCCAAAGTTTCATAAACTTTGTCAAATTAATAATTAAGGAGAAAAAGAGAAAAAATGATTAAAATAGAATCAATAAATAAATTAAAAGAATTCATGAAATCCCAACGCTTTATAATCAACTACAGTCGCATGTGGCCGTACGTAAAACCGTTTTGGTTCAGAGCATTGTGCTCAATGCTCATTTGTATTCCAATCGGTTCGTTGGACGCGGTTATTGCACTAGCACTAAAACCATATATGGATTTAGTTATGGTTGAAAAAAGCGTTACATCTCCTTGGTATATACCACTTGGTATCGTCGCTTTTACATCAATTCAAGGCGGTTTGAAATACCTATCAGCTTACCTTTCAACTTGGGTTGGCGGAAATATTACAAATGGTCTAAAGTTCGACTTATTTAGAAAACTTTTGACATTTGAAACCTCTTTTTATGATAAACGTAACTCAGGCGATGTCGTATTTCAGTTTAATAATATGGCAGATACCGCGTGCTCAGGTCTTTTGGATAACTTGAGCGTGTTTACCCAAAGAATATTCTCATCTATATCTTTGGTTTGCGTATTGTTTTATAACTCTTGGCAGTTAGCATTGATTGCTTGTGTTGTCTTAGCTTGTGCGTTTGCTCCTGTTGCAAAACTCCAAAAACGTATCAAAGAAGTTATGAATAAAACAGTTGTAGCAGATGCAGCGATTATTACAGAATATAATGAAGTATTTGCAGGAAATAAAACAATCACGTCATATAACTTGCAAAATAATGAAACAAATAAATTCCATTGGATATTAAAAAATATCTTTAATTTAAGAATAAAAATGGTACAAAAAACTCAATGGCTATCCCCAATGATGCACGTAATTGTGTCTGTGGGTATTGCCGCAGCAATCGGATATGGCTCACATTTGATTATGACAAACCAAATAACAAGTGGTAACTTTGTATCATTTATTACTGCATTAATTCTACTTTATACACCTGTTAAAAACATTGGTAATAACTTAAATGCAGTACAGTTTTCATTTTTTGCAATTGAACAAATCTTTGATTTATTAGATGCACAACCAACAATTAAAGACAAAGAAAATGCAAAAGTCTTAGAAGGACACCCACGAAATATTAATTTCAAAGATATTTGCTTTGAATATGTAGAAAATACTCCTGTTCTAAAACATATTAATCTTAATGTAGAAAAAGGTGAAACTGTTGCATTTGTTGGGAATTCCGGCGGAGGGAAATCAACAATTGTGAGCTTAATCCCTCGATTTTATGACGTCAAATCAGGTGCTATAACAATAGATGGTATAGATATAAGAGATTATACATTAAAATCTTTACGTCAAAGTATAGCTGTAGTTTTTCAAGATAACTTCTTGTTTTCTGGAACTATCCGAGAAAACATAATGCTAGGGAATGAAAAAGCAACAGAAGAACAAATGCAAAAAGCTATTCAGATGGCATACCTTGATGACTTTATTTCAACCTTGAAAGATGGTGTTGATACCCAAATCGGCGAGAGAGGAATTTTACTTTCAGGCGGTCAAAAACAACGTGTAGCAATCGCAAGAGCCTTTCTAAAAGAT
>CABUXT010000020.1 GCA_902495705.1 uncultured cyanobacterium | reverse complement strand
TAAAGCTACTGATGAAGATATCAAAAACGACCCTTATTTATCTACTCTTGAAACCGCTGAAGTTGAAGATATTCTTAAAATGGAAGAACAATACATTGGTATGCTTACTCAAAAATACGGTCAAAGCGAATGGTTCGTTAAATACCAAAAGAATTCTTCTACAGGTTCTTACGAACCTGTCTTCTACAGCAAAAGCCAAGTTGCTGATGCTGACTACAGTGACAAAACAGGGACTTCTCTTTCAGGTATCAAGTCTTACACTTACGGACAAACTAAAGCTACTAAAGAAATTAAAAACGCTAAAGCCAGAGTTGAGCAAGATACTTCAGGAAGATACATCTCAATCTACGTATACGACCTTAACGCAGATGGTTCAATCAAAGATGACAAGTCAGGTACCGAATACACACTTACCGCATCCAGCCAAAGTGATGACGCTGCCTACAACGATGCTATGAACCAATACAACTACAACAAGGCTAAATACGACCAAGATATCCAAGCTATTAACGCTCAAATCGAAATCATCCAAGGACAAGACAAAGACCTTGAACTTCGTTTGAAACAGCTTGACACTGAAGAAAATGCTATCTCTACCGAACTTGATGCGGTTAAGAAAGTTATTTCTAAAAACGTTGAATCTTCTTTCAAAACGTTTAATGCTTAGCGGATTTTGGCTAGTGCGCCGAGTGAGCGCAGCGAAAGAAGAGGATGATTCAGAAGTTCAGATGGCTAGAGGTCAGGAGGGCTGGCTTTATAAAACAACTAAAACAAAATTAAAATAACAATTAAGTATAAAAATTTTCCTTTCCCTTTTTCCTATTGATTTTCCAACGACTTCCACAAAAAGTCGTTTTTCTTTTGTTATATTATGTCACCCTGAATTTATTTCAGGGTCTCTAATATTACAAATTTTGTATTTGACTAATTTGTTCAATTAGAGATGCTGAAACAAGTTCAGCATGACATAAGGAAAAATGTCATTCTGAAAGCTTAGAAAATTTGTGTGAGCGTTGCGAACGCATAATTTTCTAGCTATTCAGAATCTATCAATGTTTATTTTAAAAATTGACCTTTTTGTATTACTTTTAATCAAATGGATAGACCCTGAATCAAGTTCAGGGTGACTTAATCCGTATTAGTCAAATATTATATATGTTAAATATTAATTATGGAAAAGATTCCGAAACAAGTTCGGAATGACAGTTAAGTTTTTACAAAATCACATCATTACAAAGAACAACAATCCACTAATCCACTCGAGTGAATAAATCCGAAAGCTGGACATCAAACGCATTGGCTATTCTAACAAGGGTTTCTAAATTCGGATTTGCGTGTTCGTTTTCAATTTCACTTATCTGGTTTTGTCCAATGTTTGCAAGCTCTGCCACCGCCTCTTGCGAAAAACGTTTCTTTGTTCGCAACATCCTTACATTATCGGCTAATATTCTTTTTACAATGTCGTTATTCATTAGAGTTTATTTTATATTACTTGCAAATAATTCTTTATTAAATAAAATTAATAAAATATTATCTACAGGTAGTAATATATTATGCAAAATACATAAGAAAGGTGGTCTGAATGAAATTCGGTTATTCTCACATAAAAGACGCTGCGCAGAAAAAAATGAGCCAAGCTAAAGTAAAAGTCGCATTTACTCTGGCAGAGGTATTAATCACGCTTGGAATTATTGGCGTTGTTGCAGCAATAACAATTCCAAGTCTAATAAACAACTACAAAGCCCACCGATTAAGCACCCAATTTTTGAAATCGTATTCCACAATTCAGCAAACCTTTCGCCAAATGGAAGCCGATGATGTTTCACTAGACCCTGCCACTTACCAAAACACTGGATTACTATTTTATAAAGAATTTGCCAAGCATATCAAATACGCAATTGATTGCGGCGCTGTATATAGAGGTGAGGGAATGAACAAAGCAAAAGCCTGCTTTAACTATGACTACGATGAAAATGGGACATTATTGCATTATACTACATATAAAAGTTTTGATGGAAAAAGCGGATTTCAAGATTCATATTTGGATGATGGGCAACTGGTTTTGATGGACGGAACAAATATAATGTTTGAAAATAGTGGCGGTGGTACGATTTTTGTATCAGTGGATATCAATGGGTTTCAATCCCCACCGAACAAAGCAGGATATGATTTGTTCTCTTTTCAATTCAATGACGGTGTTTTAAAAACAATGGGTGACCGAGGAACAACATTTACAGATATGAATACATACTGTAACTTAAAAGTTTCTAACAAATTTAACGGCATTGCCTGTGCGCAAAAAGCAAAAGAAAACCCTCGAGAATATTTCAAATATGTAGTGAAAAATGTTAAATAAACTAAAAAACAGGTCATGGGAAAAACTCATGACCTGTTTGTAATATCTATTGAGCGACTTATCCAATCACAGGAGCAACGAATGTTCTTGTTGCCAATTCTTTATCAAGATTGAACAATGCTTGTTTATCATCACCAATCAATCTCAATTTAGCAAGAACTGTACCAACATTTGATTCTTCTTCAACTTGTTCTTTCAAATACCAATCCAAGAAAGATACAGCAGCCCTATCGCGAACTTCTTCTGCCACATCCATTAATTCATTGATACTTGCAGTAACAAATTCTTCGTGTTCCAAAATTTGTTCAAAAATAGCCAACGGTGTAGTACCTTTGATTTCAGGTTTGTCGATAGCACCAAATTCAAGGTAGTTGTTACGAGTGATTACATAATCGTACATACCCATAGCGTGAGCTCTTTCTTCTTGAACTTGTACGTCCATCCAGTTTACAAAACCTGTCAATTTCAATTCTGCAAAAATACCTTTCATTGCAAGGTACAAATATTCTGAATACAATTCTTTGTTAAGTTGTACATTGAATGCTTTTTCTAATTTTTTGTCCATCATATTTTTCTCCTTCTACTTTTTTAAACAACTACTTGTAAAAAGTTTCTACAATAGCTTTAGCAAGATTTTCAATTTCTTCAATTTGATTTTCTTTGATTGTTGATTTTACAGTAACTTTATTACCGATAATTTCAGAATTTTTCAATTGAGAAACCAATTCTGTCATCAATTTTCCTGCCATTGGTGCCCAAGAACCGTTTTCAATAATCGCAATTTTACGATTTTGCAAATTGTGCGCAACAATATCGTGCAAAACATTTTCCATAGAAATAAAGATTCCATTGTTGTATGTCGGTGCAGCAAATACGATATGAGAATATTTGAACGCATCTGCTACAACATAAGATGAATCTGTCACAGATGTGTCGCACAATTTGATATTTTTCACACCTAAATCTGCCAATTTTGATGCCAAAATTTCTGCAACATTTTGAGTTCCGCCATAAACAGAAGCGTAAGGAATCAACACTGACTGAATTTCAGGGGTATAAGTTGACCATTTCATATATTTATCAATGAATTTGTCAAAATCTTTTCTCCAAACATAGCCATGCAATGGGCACAACAATTTGATTTCAAGCGCAGATGCTTTTTTAAGTAATGCTTGAACTTGAGGACCGTATTTTCCTACAATGTTTGTATAATAACGTCTTGCCTCATCCATATATCTATGTTCAAAATCAACTTCATCAGCAAAAATATTACCGTCAACAGTTCCGAAAGCACCAAATGCGTCTGCTGAGAATAAAATTTTATCAACTGTATCATAAGTAACCATAACTTCAGGCCAATGAACCATTGGAGCAAACACGAAAGTCAAATTGTGTTTACCGGTATTAAGTGTGTCGCCTTCTTTTACCACCATCAATTGTTCTTCAGGAATAGTGAAATCAAAGAATTGACCAAGCATTGTTTTGATTTTTGCGTTACATACGATTGTTACATCAGGATGTTTTGCCAAAATTGCAGGAATTTCTGCACAGTGGTCAGGTTCCATGTGGTTGATTACCAAATAATCAAGTTTTCTGTCACCCAAAACATGAGCAACATTTTCCAAGAATTGATGAGTTACTGTTTTGTCTACAGTGTCTAACAAAACAGTTTTTTCATCCATTAATAAATATGAGTTGTATGATACTCCAATCGGCACAGGATAAACACCCTCAAATAGGGATAATCTTCTGTCATTTGCACCAACCCAGAACAAATCTTGAGATATTTTTTTAGTATTATACATAATTTTTTCTCCTTTTTTCTTTATAATAACATAAAAACTGAAAATGATTATCAAAATTAATTTTATATTAAAATAACCAAGATGGCTAATAGAAATTAGGACAAAAGTCTAATATTATTTATAATACATGATGACAATTGAAATATGCAATTGACAGAATGAAACAAAAGTTTGCCAAAAGAATTGGCATGCCGTATGAAAAAGATTATTTGGATAAAAAAGAGTTTATTGCCTGTGAATACAGGCAATTTTATTTTTGCTTGAGGGGAAGATTTTAGGTGTCATTCTGAAAGCTTAGAAAATTTGTGTGAGCGTTGCGAACACATAATTTTCTTGCTATTCAGAATCTCTAACTGTACACTCCTCTCCCTACCCCTCTCCCACAAGGGGCGAGGGAACATATGTCATTCTGAACTTGTTTCAGGGTCTCTAATCGCACACGTAGGTCTATGTGTCATCAATTACCACGGATAATCCTTTTCAATCTTCCAACCGGCACGGCGAATCTTTTCGGCGCATGTCCAACCTACACCTTTATTAGAACAACCCTTATCTATACTTTCATTATCTGATTTGTTGCCATAAGGCTGTACACCGCCACCATCAGGAATCCTTTGCAGAACAAAAACATCATGTCCCATTCGGTTTGGCTTACGCGAACCATTGATATCAACTAACAAAACTTTATCCTTGTCTTCAGCGATAGTCCCATCAGCATTGTAACTTGCGCCTGTTGAAATCTGATATAAGAACCCATCCATTGTATAAAAAGTTGCCCTTGCTGTTGGCAAAACCAAAGACCAATTTGCCACTAATTTATTTGCCTGAGTAAAAGGTTTGTTTGAACTATATCCGCAAATCATATAATCAGTACAATAAGTATGAATTTTTATATAAGGTTCCCAATATTCGTGAAAATATTGTTCACTGCCAAGTGCGTAAGCACTTGCAGGCTCTCCATTATCATCAAAAGACGACTTATAAGCTTGATTTAATACAGAAATCGCTTTTTGCAACCTCGTCACCGCCACGCGTTTTTCATTTGCCATAATCAAATTCGGAATTGTCATGGCTGCGACAATTCCAATAATTCCTAAAGTGATTAAAACTTCAGCCAGCGTAAAAGCATTTTTAAAATAGAACAAATCTAACCTCATTCTTGACTAATATATTAGTCATTATATACATATTTTAGGTGGATTGTCAATATAATAGTTATTAAAATATTTTATATGAACAAAGACACAGTGCAAAAATTAGGTCTAAAAATCAGGATTGAAAGACAAAAACAAAAGATTTCGCAAGAAAAACTTGCAGAACTTGCGAATTTGAACAGAAATTTTGTTGGAATGATTGAACGCGGAGAAACAAATGTAACTGTCAAAAATCTTGAAAATATTGCCAATGCACTGAACATCCCAATCCAAGAGTTGTTTAATTTTGTGATTTAGCAATGAAAGCATTGTCGGCATAACAATGCCGACCTACATTATGACCAAACATAAAGGTCTATGTCATTCTGAACTCGTTTCAGGGTCTTTTCCATTTAAGAATTTAGCAATGATTACTTAGCCTAATAATGATTATTGAAAAGATTCTGAATCAAGTTCAGAATGACAATTATTATATTTGTTCAGTTAGAGATTCTGAATAGCTAGAAAATTATGCGTTCGCAACGCTCACACAAATTTTCTAAGCTTTCAGAATGACCATATTTTTTCATTGTCGGCATGACAATGCTGACCTACAATTTTAAATAGCCAGCCTTCCTGTCTTCTTGCCCTTCTGCCTTCCAAAATCTCCTCTTGCATTCTTTAACATTGGTCAGGGGTAACAGATTTACAATCCTTATTTTTCATATATAATCAAAGTTATGAAAACTAGAGATAACGTAAGAAATTTTTGTATTATTGCCCACATTGACCACGGTAAATCAACTTTAGCTGACAGACTTCTTGAAAAAACAGGGACTGTTGCTCAGCGTGATATGCAAGAACAGTTGCTTGACTCCATGGACATTGAGCGCGAACGTGGTATTACTATCAAATTAAATGCCGCAAGAATGAACTACAAAGCCGCTGATGGCAAGGATTATGAGCTAAATTTGATTGATACCCCGGGGCACGTGGACTTTTCTTACGAGGTTTCAAGGTCATTGGCAGCCTGCGAAGGAGCTTTGCTGATTGTTGACGCAACTCAAGGGGTTGAGGCACAAACACTTGCCAATGTTTACCTTGCAATTGAACAAGATTTAGAAATTATTCCTGTTATTAATAAAATAGACTTGCCTTCTGCTGATGTTGAGCGCGTAAGACAAGAAATTGAAGAAATCCTTGGAATTGATGCCTCTATGGCAATTCCAGTGAGTGCAAAGACTGGTGAAGGTATTGAAGATGTTTTGGAGGCAGTTGTAAACTACATCCCAGCACCGGTTGATAATTCTGATAAACCGCTAAGAGCGCTTGTTTTTGACAGTGTTTATGACCAATACCTAGGTACTGTATGCTATTTCAAGGTTGTTGACGGTTCAATTTCACTTGGTGACAAGGTTCGCTTTATGGCATCTAATAAGGAATATGAAGTTGTTGAACTTGGTTACCAAACCCCTGCAAGAATGCCTGTTAATAAGTTGACTTGCGGTGATGTAGGTTATTTTGCAGGTTCGATTAAAGAATTGACACGATTTGTAGGTGACACAATTACAAATGTTGATGCCCCTGCATCTGAGCCACTCCCTGGGTACAAAGAAGCTTTACCTATGGTGTTTTCTGGTATGTATCCTGTCGATAACGAAGATTATGGTGACCTTAAAGAGGCATTGGAAAAGTTAAAACTCAACGACAGCAGTATCACATTTGAGCCTGAAACCTCAAATGCACTTGGTTTTGGTTTCCGTTGCGGATTTTTGGGTATGCTCCACATGGAAATCGCTCAAGAACGTTTGGAGCGTGAATACAACTTGTCACTGGTCACAACTGCGCCATCTGTAGTTTATAGGGTTCACAAAACTAATGGTGAAGTTGTTGAAATCGACAACCCTGCAAACCTTCCTGCAGCACAGTATAGAGACTATATTGAAGAACCTTATGTAAAAGTTCAAATTATTACACCGAACGAATTTGTGGGAACATTGATGGATTTGGCACAAACCAAACGTGGTATATTTATTAATATGACATATCTTGATAAAGTCCGTGTTGATTTAGCTTATGAAATTCCATTAAGCGAAGTTATCACTGACTTTTACGACCAATTAAAATCAAGAACCAAAGGTTATGCAAGTTTAGACTATGAATTTAGCGAATACAAGCGTTCAAAACTTGTAAAACTTGACATTATGCTATCAGGCGAAGTCGTTGACGCACTTTCTGTAATTTGTCACGAAGACAGTGCTTTTTACATCGGACAAAAACTTACAACAAAATTGAAAGAAATAATTCCGCGCCAATTATTTGAAGTGCCTGTTCAGGCTGCCGTTGGCGGAAGAGTAATTGCAAGAACAACAATCAAAGCGATGAGAAAGAACGTACTTGCAAAATGTTACGGCGGTGATATTTCTCGTAAACGTAAACTACTTGAAAAACAGAAAAAAGGTAAAAAACGTATGAAATCTGTTGGTAGTGTGGAAGTTCCTCAAGAGGCATTCATGGCTGTACTTAGCCTTGATGAGGACTAACAGTATTCCACTCTTTAGCCATCATAGATGCATCAAGTCTGTTTTTTGCGCCAATTTTGCGCAAGATAGCTGCCACGTGAGCTTTTACAGTATGATGTGTAATCATTAAAATTCTTGCAATCTCTTTGTTGGTAAGACCTTTCATTACATAACCCAAAACTTCCAACTCCCTATCTGTAAGGTTTTTATTTGCAATTTTTGCTTTTAATGAATTATTCTTTGTCATTCCAGCATTTTCCTTTCCGATTTTCTTCAATCTTACTCTTATATTGCCCAAATGACTATTAACCACATGGGTAGTTTTAAAATTTTAGATAGAAATGACATGACTTTTACCTGTCATTCTGAAAGCTTAGAAAATTTGTGTGAGTATTGCGAACACATAATTTTCTTGCTATTCAGAATCTATCAATGTTTATTTTAAAAATTGACCTTTGTGTATTACTTATCAATCAAATGGATAGATTCTGAATCAAGTTCAGAATGACATTGACCTACTTGATTTATTTGAGATTCCACCCACCATATTACGAAATATTAAGAAAACTTAACAAAAGAGAAAAACATGCGCAATTATTTACAAGTGAAATACTTTATATATATACGAGATGGAAAACAAAATATAGGATGATTGTTAAACAGAACTCAAATAAGAGAGTATGTGAGTAAAAAGGAGATTCGACAAATGACACTACGCGGAATTGGTAACAGTTTTTTCACTGGGATTGGACACCTAAACCAAACACAAAACGGTAAAGCGGTTCAAAAACAAGCTCAAACAGAGTCAGCAGGTTTGATTAGTTTTAAAAGTGTTGACTCAACTCAAAGAACAGATTTAGATAAACTAAACCCTTATGCAAGTATGGGTGTAAATCTTTCTAAAACACAAGCAACAACAGAAAAAACAATTGAAAATGTTGCTCAACAAGAATTTGAAGGATTTCATGAAACAAAATTCCCAAATTATTTAAGATTATCAAATCCTCAAAATGCAAGTTATGATTTAGCTGATTTAAACCTTAAATTAAATAGCGGAAATCTTGAAGGATTTATTTCAGAACACACTAATCCTGAACAAATAATGGCAAATATGCAAAAATCAGCAGGATTGTCTGAATTTTTGGCATAGTCAAGAATTTTCAAGCTCACATACAAGATTTTCAAGGTCAGTCTCTCCGACTGACCTTTTGTTTTTGATTGGTTAAGACTGGCAAAATTGTAAACTTATGTAACGAAAAAGGTAAAAATTTAGCCAAATTACTAAAGATTCTTAAAATACATGCCGTAACTAATTATGTGAGTAAAACATAAGGAGAACCGAAATGGCTATCAAGTTTAATGATTTCAATAACAGTTATAACAACTATAACTTAGCTATCGGTAAAGCTCTTGCAAAAGAGACTAAGAAAGCAGAAGAAACAAAATCTACTGAGAAATCAAACGCTCAATTCAAAGGTTTGGAAAATGAAACAGATTTATTAACTCAAAACACACAATACTTATACGGTGTACAACTTGGCAAGTTTACAGCTGAAGATAAAGAACTTGCTGACAGCACAAACGCAATTTTGGCAAGTTTGGGATATGACTACAAAGTATCTGCAGCACAAGTTGCAAGTGTTACAAACGGCATAAAAAATGTGGTTGCCCCAGGAATGAAAGCTGCAGCTGATAGTGCTGTTGCTGCAAACATCAAAGACCCTAACGGTCCATTCGCAGAATTATTTGCATAAGACTTATAAATATACTTACTCACACATTTATTTTTAGGCTGGTTTAATCAAATCAGCCTTTTAATTTGGGATTTTGGGTGTGCTAGCACGTCATTCATTGCAAGTCTTTGACCCCCTCACCCTAACCCTCCCCCACGTAGGTGGGAGGGAATTTAGTGTCATCCCACAAGGGGCGGACATACAAAAATACTTGATATCTTACACTTTTTCACAGCAAAATAACTGGTCTTACAGACCAGTTTATTTGCATTTTTAGATATTAAGTCTCTTAAACAAGTCCTAGGACTTTTTTATACCAAGAGAAAGATTCTAACTCACTGCCATTGAAAGTTGTTTTTGTGCATTGAGATTTTAAATAAGTTTCAAACTCATCGGTAAATTTTGACTTAACTTTTTTTGTTTCATTTTCAGAAATTACTGTTGCCATAGACCTACTCCTTTACACATTAAAAAATCATTCAAGAACCTGCTATATTATAACATGAAATTGATGGTTTTTCTAGCTTTAAGTCATGATAAAAAAATTTTTTGCCAATATATGCGCATTTTAATTGTAAAATTTTATTAAGGTGTTTTGTTTATTTAAACTTGGTATAAATAGACTCAAAAATGAGACATTTTTTGACAAAATTTTGAGATTTTTGTGGTAGTATTTTTATATGAAACTTATCGGAGAAAATATACATATAATCTCAAAATCGGTGCGTGAAGCATTAGAAAATCGAGATGAAAATTTTGTTAAAAATTTGATAAAAATACAGGATAATGTTGACTGTATTGATTTGAACATTGGTCCGGCTCGCGGAAAGCTTGACAAGATTTTTGATTGGCTTATTCCGCTTGCGCAAGACAGAAACCTTTCACTTGATTCGACAAATGTTCAAGCGCTTGTCGATGGTATGAAACTTGTCAAAAATCCTTCAGAAAGTTTTATCAACAGCACCTCAAAAGATAGTGAAAAATTAGAAGTTTTAACAGATTTAGCTGCAGAATACGGCAGTAATTTAATTGCGCTTGCACTGTCAAAAGAAACAGGAATACCAAAAACGGCTGACGGAAGATTGGAAATAGTCTTTGAAATCTACGAAAAATGCATGGAAAAAGGGATTGAAAGCGACAAAATTTATTTTGACCCTTTAATTTTACCGATTTGTGCCGACCAATCTCAAGCATTGGAATCCTTGAACACAATTCAAATGGTCAAAGAAAGTTTTGAACCTAAAGTCAACACGGTTATCGGCTTGTCAAATATTTCAAACGGTTGTCCAAAAGACTTGCGCCCTGTGATAAACCGAGTTTATGCAACATTAGCATTTGGAGCAGGATTAGATGCAATAATTCTTGATGCTAAGGATTTAGAACTGGTAAGAATATTAAAAATGCTAGAATCACAAAATCCTGAAACCTCTGTTGACAAGCTATATTCCAACCTTGCCAATATGGTTCAAAATTTTGAAGATATCAGCGAAATTGAGTTTGACAAAACTGATATTAGGGAGCAAAATATCATTAAAACTGCAGAGATTTTACTCAACAAAAAAATATACTCTGACAGCTTTACACAGGTGTAATTTTTGTGGTAATATCCAAATAAAATAAGGAATTTTTGAGGAGTTATGAAAATTAAAAAATCGTTATTAACAAGTATTTTGGTTTCAACACTATTTCTAGGTATTTCACCTGCAATTGCACAAATGTCTCCTGAGGCAAGTGCTTTGTATCAAGAGGCTTGCAGTGCAGAACATCAACAAGATTTGAAAGCCGCAATTTCTAAACTTGAACAAGCCATTCAAGTTTCAGGCGGAGATTCAATGATTTATACCAAACTTGCAGGACTTTACTCAGAAATCGACGATACCGACAAGGCACTTGCGACATACAAAAAGGTTATTGAACTAAAACCTGATGATGCGTTTGTTTATATCAGTATCGGCAGTATCTACGAAACTCAAGCGAAATACAAAGATGCTCTTCAAGCTTATGAAAAGGCTTTGGATATTTTCCCTGAATACAAATACAACTATTATAATATTGCAAATGCGCAGTACCAATTGAAAGATTATACTAACGCAATCAAAAATTATAATGCCTTTTTAGAAACATATTCTCAACACACCGAGTCAAGAGAAAACTTGGCATCAGCTTATCTTGCAATAAAAGATTATGAAAATGCATCAAAACAATATCAAATCATTTATGACAAAAATCCTGAATCATTTAAAAACTTCTCAGAATACGGTATTGCTTTGTTAAACACAAACGAATCAGAAAAAGCTGCCGAGATGTTAGAAAAAGCTATCGCGCTTGATTCTGACAACAACGCTGCTCACTTGGGGTTGGCTCAAGCATATCAAGATTTGGGCAAAAACGACTTGTCTTATGAGCAATATCAACTTGTTTTGGCAAAAGTTCCTAACCTAAATACTGTCAGACTTGATTATGCAAACTTGCTTTCTGACATGAATAAAAATACAGAGGCAATTGCACAATACAATATGTACATCAAAGCTTATCCAAACGATGTAAACGGTTACAAACGTATTGCAGCGGTTTACAAAGAATTGAACAATATGGATAAAGCACTTGAAAATTATCTTATTGCAGAATCTAAAGACGGTAACGATATCGGTATCAAAAAAGATATCGCGTTTTGTTATCACAACAGAAAAGATTACGCAAATGCAATCAAATATTATGATGAAGTTTTGAAAGTTCAACCTGATGATTATAACGAAAAATTCAACAAGGCGTTGGCTCTTCACGCACTTCACAAATACCAAGATGCAATCGGTTTGTATAAAGAACTTCAAACCGTAAAAAGTGACAAAACAGTCAAAGACAACTTGAATGATGCACTTGTTTCAAGAGCACATCAACTTATTGAACTTGAAGACTACACCGAGGCAATGGATGATATCAAAACAGCTTTAAAAGACGGATATGCTGATGGGTATGCATATTACGGACTTGCAAAAATCTACCGTGCACAGGGTGACAATACAAAAGCCTCTGAAAATTATGAAAAAGCAATTGCGCTTGACCCTGATAAAACACAATATTCAGCAGAATACAGCGATTTTATTTCATCACTGTACAGTCCAAAAACAACTGTAGAAAAAGTTGCGCCAAATACAGGTGAAATTTCTGCCGTAAATATCACAATTGACGGTGCTGACAGTTCTGCAACCACCGCAACATCAAAAAAACAAGAAACTCCTGTTGCAAAATCTTCTGCAATAATAATGAAACAAAACGAAGATTTGATTACTGAAGGTGATAAAAATTTCAAAAGCAACAACTATGATGCTGCGATAAAGAATTATCAAGACGCGTTGCAAATTGTTCCAAATGATGCAATCACTTTGTTAAAAATCGGAAATATTTATAAATTGAAAGAAGATAACACTAAAGCTGTTAATTTCTATCAAAAATCTATCATTGTAAATCCTGATTATACCGACGGATGGTTTAATTTGGGTTTGGCTTATGCAAATGAAAACAATATCATTGAGGCTCAGAAGAGTTTTGAAAAAGTAATTTCGCTTGATTCAGATTACAATTTTGGGTATGCGTATTACGCACTGGGCAGAGCTTTGGAATCTCAAGGCAAAAAATCAGATGCCATCAAGAATTACAAATTGTTCATCAAACATAATAACGACAATGAGATGATTAATACGGTTCAAGCTCAAATCAAACAACTTCAATAACAATATGAAAAAAGTATTTTTGTTTATAATTACAATATTTTTGGTTGTATTTACTTGTGCTTGCGATAATGAGCAATCGCTTGTTTTGTTTAACAAACATCCGTTCACCGCAGACACAATTAATTCACCAAGCAACACCAATGTCTTTGCAACAGGGGAAAGAATTTACTACCTTGTAACCCTGCCAAAACCTGTTGAGACAAAATCTTTGCTTATCCAAATTCTGAAAGTCGGCGGAGATTCTGACGAACGACTCGGCTATGAATTGGTTTGGGGTAAGCGCGTAAAATTGAGAGATGAACAGACTCATTACTTCACGGATTATGTTGTCTTTAACACAAAAGGGGCTTACCTTATGAAGGTTTATTCAAGGGATAACCCAACAAAAATTTTGACAACCGCTAATTTTTATGTGAAGAATTAAAATAATAAAACGAAAGGATTTTCAATGCTAAAAGATATAGCTTTAAAATATTTTAAAAACGGATATTCATGCTCAGAAAGCATCATCCAAGCTTGCGCGGATGAAGGTTTGTGCTCCCCTGACTTGTTACCTTGTGCGACAACTTTTTCAGGCGGAATGTCATCAGGTTGTATTTGTGGAGCGGTTAGTGCAGCGCAAATGGTTTTAGGGTATAACTTTGGCAGAAATAACAGATTTAATAACAATGTTTTTGCACGTGAAAAAGCAGCACAATTGGTTGAACGCTTTGTAAAACTAAACAGAGTAACTTGTTGTAAGGTTTTGAGTTCAGGCTTAGAAGGCAGTGCAAGAAAAGAACATTGTTCAAAATTCGTTTCAGAAGCCTGCGATATTTTAGAAGATTTGATTAAGGTAAAAGTGTAGATGCTAAATGTTTTTTCAATATTTATCGGTGGCGGAATCGGTGCTGTTGCAAGGTATTTAGTCGGAATATTATATTTGCACATATTAAAAACAAATCTGCCTGTTGCAACTTTTTGCGTAAACCTTATCGGATGTTTAATCTTAGGCTTTTTGTACATCTTTTTTATTGAAAAAACTCAAATCCCAACAAATCTGAAATTAGCCTTGACTGTCGGATTTTGTGGCGGATTGACCACATTTAGCACATTTTCGCTTGAAATTTTTGAAATGATACAAAATTCTCATTATGTTCAAGCCTTGGTTTATATAATAGCAAGCCTTGTTTTAGGGGTTGCGGCAGTATTTTTAGGAGGATATTTATGCAAAACTTTTATAATATAGACAAATTGAATTTTCTAACTGCCGGTATGCCACTTGTAACAGGGAAAGGCGGCTATCCGAAAGCACTTGAAATCTTAAATGAAATGAATCTTGACGGTATGGAAGTTGAGTTTGTCCATGGAGTTAGGATGTCTGATGAGACTCGTGCATTTTTAAAAACCGCTGCGAAAGAGAAAAACCTTGTTTTGACAGCTCATGGACCGTTTTATATCAATCTTAATTCTAAAGAAGAGGAAAAAGTTGATGCCAGTGTTCAGCGAATTATAGACACAGCAACGGCTGCCTCTGAATTTGGCGGATACAGTATTACTTATCACGCGGCATTTTACTTGGGTGGCGATAAGGAAACAGTTTATCAACAGGTAAAAACTCAAACTCAAAAAATTGTAGACTCACTTGAAAAAAATAATATCAAAATGTGGATTCGCCCTGAAACAACAGGCAAAGCCTCTCAATGGGGTGAGTATGAGGAAATTATCCGCTTGTCAAAAGAGTTTGAGCAAGTACTCCCTTGTATTGATTTTTCACATATCCACGCAAGAACAGCAGGTGAATACAACACCTATGATGAATTTTGCAAGGTTCTTGACCGAATCGGCACAGAACTTGGCACATTTGCACTGGAAAACTTCCACGCACACCTTGCTGGAATTGAATATACCAAGAAAGGCGAAAAATGCCACTTGATACTAGAAGACTCTGATATGAATTACAAAGATTTGTTGAAGGCGCTGAAAGAGTTTGGTGTAAAGGGTGCTCTTGTTTGCGAAAGCCCAAACATCGAGACTGATACAAAGATTTTGAAGGATTATTACGAAAGTTTGTAATTAGAAGGCAAGAGGGCTGGAGGACAGGATGGCAGGCTTTTATATTGTCATTCTGAAAGCTTAGAAAATTTGTGTGAAGTATGAACACAAAATTTTCTTGCTATTCAGAATCTATCAATGCTGATTTTAAAAATTGACCTTTTTGCATTACTTTTAATCAAATGAATAGACCCTGAATCAAGTTCAGGGTGACAGCAAATCTTGTTGTGGATTACCACGTCACTCTGTCAAAACCATTACCCCATTTGCAAGTCAACGTTCCTCGTAATGACGTAATTTTATAATACAATGTAGGCGTTTTTGAACGACAGCAAAATCCTTACATCACCAAACCACAGGTCTCGTTGAACATAAGCATGTGGAAATCTGCACTAGTCATATTCGGATGTTTTTTCATAAATTTCAACACATCAAATTTTGCAAGGAATTTATCAAGCTTTTGGATAACTTTTTCATTCCCTTCATTTTCAGATTTCAACTTGGCGATATAATTATATGTCATTGAGCGAACTTCATCCTCTGTCAAAACTGGAAGTTCTCCAATATTTACTTCGTCATTGTCATCATCTTCTAAATATTTTTTCTCTTCATCTTGACGTTCTTGTTGATGTTGATGCTTTTCTTGACCTGTTGAGATAGCTGACTCAATTCTCTGTCCAAAAGGATTGTTTATTGAATTAAACATATAAAAAACCTCATGCTTATACCATGTGTTTTACATGTCGGCAAAGATTGAAAAAACTTTAATAGATTATGAAAAAGTCTGTAGGTTAAGTAGGTCGGCATTGCCATGCCGACAAAATTTTACAGTCGGGCTAGTGAGCCCAACCTACTTTATGAATGACAATAAAAAGCCTGCCATCCTGTCCTCTTGCCTTCCTGCCCTCTTAAAATTTATCTATGCTTAAAGTTAGCAGAGGCTTTTAGCATTTGGTCTGTAGACATAGATGATGGAGTATGAGCCTGTCTTGCAGTTGGGTCATAGCCTTCGGCTCTCCCCGGAAGACAAGAGGTCGGCGGTAATATTCCAACTTCTTTTATAAATGTCTTGCCGTTTTTCTGAACAGATTCAGTTACCTTTGTTGAGAAGGTGAAAATATCTTGTCCCCATTTGTTTGGACCTTTACGACCATTGATATCAACAGCAAACAATGTCATTGAACTGCCTGCATCATCAAAAATAATCATACTGTTATCAAGTACATAAGCATGTCCTGATGTTAAATTTTGGAAACAATCTACATCCCCCGGGCTTGGATAATTCTCAGGTAAACAACCTTCTCCTTTTGGATTGTTTTCACAAAAACGAGTAGCACCCAAAGAACGTACAAATGTGCCCATTAGAGAGTTACAACTGTCACCGTTGAGCGTTTTTTCAGCATCAGTGCCTGATGAGATATTTTTTGCAGAACAAGCCGGAACAGACAAACCGTTCAATGTCTTTTCATCATCAGTCGGACATTCATAGCAATTATAAATTTTTCCTGTATCAAGCGTAATGTTTTTCAAGGTTGCAGCCATTTTTGAATACGCTGCCCTAAATTCAGCAAGTCGTGCCCTTTGTTGAACGGAAGAACCAACAGTTGAAAGTGTCATTGTAGCCAAAAAGCCAATCAATGAAAGGGTCAACATAACTTCTGATAGTGTAAACGCAGATTTTTTAATATTAAAATTCATACTCGCCAATCCAATAAACCAAACTCTATAAGTCTATTTTAACATATTTGTCAGTGGTAGTCAATTGTACGATTAAGCTCTTGGGTGAGTTTCGTTATAAACTTCTTTCATGTGCTGCATAGAAATGTGGGTATAAATCTGGGTGTTAGAAATACTTGCGTGTCCCAACAGCTCTTGTACAACCCTTAAATCTGCACCGTTTTCTATCAAATGAGTTGCAAAACTATGCCTAAACATGTGTGGGGTCACCTTTTTAGGAAGTTCAATTTTTTCTACTATGTCATTTATCACATTGCGAATCATCTTTGTTTGCAGCCTGAATCCTGTTTTATTGATAAATACAGGTGTCGTATCGGTTATCGGTTCAAGCGTGTAACCTTTTGCAATCAAAGGTCTTGCAGTATCAATATAGCCTTGGAGATAAGATTTTGCTCTATCTGTAATCAAGATAATACGCTCTTTCGCGCCTTTACCAAAAACAGTAATTTCATTATTTTCAAGGTTTAGGTCACCAAAATTCAATCCGCTCAATTCAGAAACACGCATTCCGCTAGCCCAAAGCAGTTCCAATATTGCACGGTTTCGATAACCTGCAGGAGTGTCGATGTTTATGTTGCTTAAAATTTGTTCCACCTCATCCGTTGTGAGGAATTTTGGCAACGACTTCGGTCGTTTGGGGGAAATTAAACTTTCAGCAGGGTTATTTTCAACTTTATGCTCTCTATGCAAGTATTTATAAAAGGTTCGGATGGATGCAATCTTTCTTGCGATGGTTGTTTTTTTGTAATTGAAAATCTGAATAAAATGCAAATATTCTCTCACTTTTGCAAAAGTAACCTCTTCACACATCTGTTCATCAAGCCAAATTAAAAACGCTAGGATGTCGGCATAATAAGCTTTTGCAGTATGTTGCGAAAAATTCTTTTCAACCAAAATATATGTTTTAAAATCCTCTAAATCCTTTTTCGATGTTGCGTTTAGTGCCATATATTAACCTTGTTGCTTTTTTACCACAACTATTATACAATATTTTTATAGATTTAGAATAGTTATTAAGTAAAAAAGTAGGTGAAAACATGAATTGTAAAAAATTGTTAGTTACATCGATGATTTTAACATCTTGTATTCTTTGTGCACCTCATGCGTTTGCTGCCCCTATAAAAGCTCAAGTATCTAAGAGCTACGTTGATATTAGCAGATTGATTGAATATAACAATTATGAAGATGCTGACCAACGATTGAAAGAAATTCTTAGCAAAAATCCTAATGACTTGGATGCTAAAGCTTTACAATTGATTTCGCAAGCTAAACAATGGAAATTGGCGCCTGCACAGTCTGAATTAGACAGATTGTTAAAAAAATATCCGAATAAACCTGAACTACATTATGCTCAAGGTTTAGTATACTTGATGCGTGAAACATCTTCTGACGTTGAATACATCAAAAATATCAGCAACTTGTCAAATGCTGCAATTAAAGAATTTGTAACTGCTGTTGGCTTAGACAGCACATATTACCAAGCATATAACGCTATGGGTGTTGCAACATTGAAACTTGGCAACAAAAAAGATGCTCAAGATTTGTTCAAAGTTGCTTTGAAAAATAACCCTAACTTTGCACCGGCTTACGACAACTTGGGTAACGTTGCAATGTTAGACGGTGATTTGGACCAAGCCGAAAAATATTATTTGCAAGCAATCAGATGTAATTCTCACAACCCAACATCTATGTACCACATGGGTCAAGTTGAGGCAAGACGTGGTGATTATACAAAAGCATTGACTTGGTTGAACCACTCTTTACACATCAACCCTAATTCATCTCCTGCATGGAACTTGCAAGGTGAATTATATTTGAAACAAGGTAACCAACCTGCTGCAATTAATTCATTCAAAAAAGCTATCTATGTTAAGCCTGAAAACTCTCGTCCATACATCAATTTGGCAGGAGTTTACGAAAGAAGAGCTGACCATGAATTTGCTATGGAAGAATTAAAAACAGCAATTATCTTGAACCCTAACTACAAAGAAGGTATTTATAGAGTTGCTAATATGTCATTAGAAACTAAAAAATACCAACAAGCTCTTGAATATTATTCAAGATTGTTAGGAGACGCAACTTATAACAACAACGCAATCATCGGTTTGGCAAATACATATTATGAAATGTCAAAAGATACTGCTGACAGTAAAGATTTCACAACAAACAAAGATGTGTATCTTGCTTATGACTATGTAAATGAGGCTATTCAAAGAACTCCAAACGATTTGAAACTTCACCTTGCAAAAATCAAATTAGGCAAGATTACCCACCAGATGGAATTGACACAAGACAATTTGAATTATATTGTACAATCAGCAAGCAACAGCTTGATGGATACAGTTATCAAGGGTGAAGCTTATCTTTCACTTGGTAGAGAAAGAGACGCTGTTTATACTTTTGAAAACGCTATCAACTTTGCTAACAGTATTGATGATGAATTATATTTATCAGAAATTCTTGTTCAACATAAACAATTCAGAACAGCAAGAAAAGCTCTTCAAAAAGTGTTGATGTCAGACCCTGATAACAGAATCGCCGAAAACGGTATTCACTATATTGACCTTTGCGAAATGAAATCTAACGAATTCTTTGAAATCGCACTTCGTCAATACAAAGAAGGCAACTTTGCATCAGCAATTGAATACTGCAACAGAGCAATCGATTTTTATCACAACGCTCCGTCTATTGCTAAGTTGAAAGCTCAATCTTATGAGGCTGAAGGAAACTACCAAGGTGCTGTAAAATACTATACTCAATACCTAGCATTAGCACCTAACGCATCTGATAAAAATGCTGTTCTTCAAAGAATCCAAGTATTCCAACAAAAAATCTAGTTTTCAATATGAAGAAAAAATTTGATATCAGAAAAACATTTGAAACATTTTTGAGAGAGCCTCTTAGTATTTTAACTGAGGGGCTGTTTCAAATCGTAAATATTCAAGCAAATATTTTCAATCAAGAATCTTCATTCAACATTGACTTTGTAAACAATAAAACTCAATTAACCGTAGTAAATAATGAAAAAATGTGCAATTTATTTCAAACGGTTTTGTATAAACAAAAATTGAAAGCCGCAAAAGAGAAAGCGACAACAAAATGAAAAACTTAAACGCAAAATTTATAATCAGTGCCGAAAAATTGAGCCAATGTCCGAATTTTAATATGCCTGAATTTCCGCTACTTGGGCGTTCTAATGTCGGCAAATCATCTTTTATCAATGGTTTAGCCAACAATAAAAAACTTGCAAGAACTTCCAACGTTCCTGGCAAAACCAGATTAATTAACTTTTTCAACTTTTCTGAAAAATTTATGATAGCCGACCTTCCGGGGTATGGTTACGCCAAGGTTTCAATTGAGGCAAGGAACAAATGGCAAAAATATTTGGAAGAATATTTGCTAAAGCGCGAACAAATCAAATACCTTGTCCAACTTGTTGATGGACGTCATGAGATTCAGAAAAATGATTATCAAATGCGCGAATGGGTTATGGCTTACGATTTGCCGATAATTACTGTAGTGACTAAAATTGACTGCATTTCTAAAAATAAAGTACAAAGTGCATTAGCGCACGTACGAAAAGAGTTTGGCGGAGAGATTTTTCCGTTTAGCGCGGTAGATAACAGATACAACGAACCAATCCTAGACTTCTTTATGCAAGAAGGGTAAATAAATGAGACCCTGAACTAGTTTCAGGGTCTCAAACTGAATACTTTAGCCCAATTGTCATTCCGAATTTATTTCGGAATCTCAAATATTTCACATAGGTCTATGTCATTCTGAACTTGTTTCAGAATCTATCAATGTTGATTTTAAAAATTGACCTTTGTGTATTACTTATCAATCAAATGGATAGACCCTGAATCAGTCTTGGATTATTGGCGGCTCGACCGGCTCAACGCAGCTCTCGCCAAGACGTGCTGGGTTCGCTATGCTCACACGGCGCACTTGCCAAAATCCGCAGTTCAGGGTGACATAAGTTCCCTCGCCCCTTGAGGGACACTAGCCGAACCAACGAGCAGTGCGAGTTGTGTGAGACTGCGTGCCGTATGGCTGAGGGCTAGGGAGAGGGGTGTTCGGTTAGAGATTCTGAATAGCAAGAAAATTTTGAGCTCATACTTCACTCAAATTTTCTAAGCTTTCAGAATGACAATGACCTTTTTGTCTTGTCTCTCCGTATGGGAGAGACCGAAATTGTTTTTGAGCGATACGCGAAAAACTACAATTTCGAGTGAGGGTTCGGACAATGCAAGAATATACTTGTAAGTCTTTGACACACTCTCCTCACTCCTCAGCCATACGACATGCAGTATAAGCCAGCCCATCCTGCCCTCTTGCCTTCCGACTCCCATCCACTTAACATACGATATTTCGTCAAAATATTTTCCAAAAATCATGTTAATGCTACAATTTAAGTATGGCTGGCACGTGGGATGAATTAGTACAAAAGATTAAAGACCGTTTGGATATTGTGGAAGTCGTTTCCGAACAAGTTGTTCTAAAAAAACAAGGAAACAGATACTGGGGACTTTGCCCTTTTCACAAAGATAAAAAGCCTTCTTTTTGTGTTACTCCGCACTTGGGGATGTACAAATGTTTCAGTTGCGGAGCAGCAGGTGATGCCCTAAAATTCATAATGGAAACTCGAAATATTGAGTTTAAAGACCTGATTCTTGAACTTGCCGAAAAGTATGGCTTTGAAGTTCCGACATCTCATCACCACAACAACGGCACTTCTATTAAGGAAGTAAAAGAACAAATGATGACAGCGACAATGGTTGCTGCAGAATTTTATCACGACTTGTTGTTGCGCGAAAAATGTCCTAATGCGGAAGTTGCACTAAAATATTTAACAAAACGCGGAATTGGTACAGATATTATAAAAAAATTCCACCTTGGAATTGCTCCAAAAAGCTATACAACTTTATATGACGAACTTAGGAAAGATTTTTCTAACGAAATTTTAGAAAAAGCAGGACTTGTCTTAAAAAGTGACAAAGGCGGTTATATCGACCGTTTCCGTAACCGTGTAATCATCCCTATCCAAAATGAAAACGGTGATTTTGTTGCATTTGGTGCAAGAGCACTTGAGGAAGGACAAAATCCAAAATACTTAAATTCATCTGACTCATTAATATATAATAAGAGCCGATTACTTTACGGTTTATATACGGCAAAAGATGCCATAAAAGCAGATGATGCGGTTATTTTGATGGAAGGTTATTTTGATGTAATTTCATCTCAAGCTCACGGAATCGAAAACTGCGTGGCATCTTGCGGAACATCATTGACAACTGACCACGTAAAACTACTTTCTCGATATACAAAATCAAGAAGAATTTATCTGTCTTTTGATACCGATTCAGCAGGTCAAAAAGCAACCGCACGCGGAGCACAAATCATTCGTGACGTATTCAAAGGTTTAGGGGATATTAAACAATTTGATGAAAGTTATGTGTCTTCCGACAAAGACAAATATGCTTGCGAAATCCGTGTAATCGCACCACCGGAAGGCAAAGACCCTGACGAATTTGTGCGTTCTGTCGGAGCAGATGCTTATAAAATGTATATGGAAAGCGCACCGCTATTCATAGATTTTCAATTGCAAAATATATTGAAAGAAAAAGAAAAATACACAACTCCGCAAGAAAAAGCTCAATACATAAAACAAATCATACCGATTTTGGCAGAAATAGAAAATAGAATTATCCGTTCTGAATACGTTGATATGGTTGCACAAGCACTTGGAGTAGACCCACAAGCAATAAACACTGAAATCAGAGTATTTGAGAGGGCAAACATTCCACAAGCAGAAAGAATTGTTAAGAATGTAACAAAAAAACGTTCTGTTATGCAAAAAGCGCAAAAAAATTTATTGAGTGTTTTTTTAGTAGCAGACAGTCCCTTAACATTTACTCAAATCAATGAAATGATAAACGGTGTCGAGTTTGACGACGAAATATTAATAAATGTAAAATCTACAATTGACAAATTGATATGTACCGTAAATAATGTGAAGGAATTAATCGAACATTTATATACTGAATTTGTTGATAAACCTGAACTTCAGGCAATATTGCCGGAATTGATTGCAACAGCAGAAGTTTATAAAGGTCTGAGTGAAGAAGATTTTGAAAGTGTGATAAAAGAAACGATTGGAAAAATCAATCATTGCAGACAGGTTAAAGAAACCGAACATATTAAAAGTTTATACAAAGGGATTAGCGATGACAGTCCCGAAGCCCTTAAATTTCAAATACAACTTAGAGATAAAATAAAGAAAAATAGACAAAAATCGGAGAAATTTTAGATGACAAAAAAAAGACAAGCAAGCTCCTCAGTAGTCAGCGTAATGGAAGATGAATCAATGGATTTACAAGACATTAATGAGGATTCAGTTTTAGACTCTGAACATGATGCGATTAATTATATGAATGTTGACATTTCAACTGACAACATTGAAGATATTGTTACATCAAAAATGGGTGACAAGGTTAATACAGAAGATATCTACATGATTCACAACTCTGATGAGGCAGACCAAAGTGATATGGAATTGCCAAAAAGCGTTGCAATCGACGACCCTGTAAGATTATATCTACGTGAAATCGGTAGAATTAAATTGTTATCAGCAAGCGAAGAAATCGAACTTGCAAGAAAGATTTTAGAAGGCGGTACCCCTGGGGCAATCGCAAAAAGAAAATTAGTTCAAGCTAACTTACGTTTGGTTGTAAGTATCGCTAAAAAATACGTTGGTCGCGGAATGTTATTCCTAGACTTAATTCAAGAAGGTAACTTGGGTTTAATCCGTGCAGCTGAAAAATTTGACCACGAAAGAGGTTTCAAATTCTCAACTTACGCTACTTGGTGGATTAGACAAGCAATCACTCGTGCTATTGCAGACCAAGCAAGAACAATCAGAATCCCAGTTCACATGGTTGAAACTATCAACAAATTGAAAAAAGTTACAAGAAAACTTGCTCAAGACCTTTCAAGAAAACCAACCGAAGATGAATTAGCAGCAGAAATGAATGTTTCTATTCCAAAACTTCGTGAAATCATCAAGATTGCTCAAGAACCTCTATCATTGGAAACTCCAATCGGTAAAGAAGAAGATTCTCGTTTGGGTGACTTTATTGAAGATAAAGAAGCAGATGCTCCTGTAAAAATGGTTGCATCAGAACTTTTGAAAGAAGATTTGGCAGAAGTTCTTTGTACATTATCTCCACGTGAACGTGATGTATTGAGATTACGTTTCGGTATGGACGACGGTCGCCAAAGAACATTGGAAGAAGTTGGACAATTGTTCGGTGTTACTCGTGAACGTATCAGACAAATCGAAGCAAAAGCTTTGAGAAAATTACGTCATCCAAATCGTAAAAAACGTTTAGAAGAATACGTTGAGTAATTTCAAATAAAAATTTTCAAACAAAAGCGCGCAAGGTATAAACCTTGCGCGTTACTTTTATATACAAAAATTTTATGTATTTAACTGATACATAACAAAAAACAATTAACACACCCTATAGAGAAAAAGAAAGTCTCATCAAATGATAAGACTTATAAATATACATTTACCCCACACACATATTAACATGGAAAAACAAGGTTGTCAAGGTGTTTCAATATATTAAAAATTTGCCATACCTGTTTCACAGGATACGCGTACCAATGATGGCTTGATGAAATGTTAAAAATGTTGTAATATATTTGTTATGAAGAGGGTCGGCTTACTTATTATATTTTTAATTTTTGCAATTTTACCCTGCAATGCAAAATCTGTTCAAGATAAACAAGTGCAGGATAATAGTATGCCGAAAGTTTTTGTTTATCATATTCCGGAAGACAAAGAAAATTCTTCTGAAATAAAAACTCAAACATTTGCAAGCAAAGTCCAAGATGATGAAGAAGATTTGCAAGTAGTTGCACCTGATGAAAACGATATAGTTTCAGATGATGTCACAGCAGATACATCCGGTGAAGAAGACCTATCAGAAGAAGATGAAAGTGATGAAAATTACGAAATCACAGATATGTATTCTGATGTATTGCAAGGTTATGCAGAATATGAGGAAGATGAGGAAAACACAATAACTTTGGATAGTTCAAACACGGATAGCAAAGTAAACAAAGTAAAAATAAAAAAGCCTGAAAAAGTCGCAAAAGGTGATTACAGCAATTTAACCGTAACACCGCAAAAAGGTAACTATTTCAGCTACACAGCTCCTGAATACAGTGTTTCCCCTTGGACAAACACAAAATACAAACAGTTTGGCAACTTCAAAGCAGGTGCATTATACGGACAAGAAATTTATTATGCAGAACTTGAACAATCATCAGGGATATTTTCAAGTTATGACTTTACAAAGAAATTTTCTGTAAGCACAGCCTATGTAAAAACAATCAATTCAACAAACCACGATTATAACGATAATTTCTATTTTTCACCATCGCTAAAATTAAATCAATATTTTACATTGAGTGAATCATTGTCAGCAGATGTTTCAAAAGAACGTCAAAAAATGGCAGTTTCATTATCCATAAATCCGTTTGGGGACAAGGATAAAGACAGATTGATTTTTGATATTGCCGCAAGTCAAACTCGCTACAGCGATGGAAGAGACCCTAAAAATAAATTCAGCGTAACCGCAAAATTCAAATTGTAAAATTATAAATAAAAATTTGTATGATAAGAAAATTTTGTTTATAATTGTGTCGAGAGGGATATAATATTGGCGATGGAACAATCTGAGTCAGAAAACAAAAATCGGACGAATAAAAATAAAAAAAAGAATAACAGACATAGCCGAAAAACAGGATTTTATTATTCTTTTTTCACTATAGTGCTGATTTTTTGCCTTATTCAAATTGGTTACGGCGCAATATTAAATGTTGGTAAAATCATCTCATATCAAGGGAAAATGGTTACTCTTCAAAATCTTTTGAAAAAAGCACAAATGCGTAATCAAGATTTGAAAACAGAAAGAAAAGTTGTCACATCTGATAACAGCCTTGAAGGAATAGCAAGAAATAACCTCAAAATGGCTGGAGAAGACGAGGTTTTGGTTATAATAAATAAAAAAGTTGAAGAACCAAAACAAGAAAAGAAAAAGTTAAAATTGAAAGGTTTTTCTTTCAAAAAACATAAAAAAGAAGTTGAACCGGCACAGGAAAACATTTATATTCCACCGGAAGTTGTAGAAGAATAGGGCTAAATTATGGAAAATTCGCAAAGTATTGAATATATTAAACAAGCATTTGAACTAAGGGAATCAAAAAATTACAAACCTGCAATAGAAATGCTTTATAAAGCTTTGGAAATTGAAAATGACAATGTTGAAATTTTATCTCAAATTGGCGAACTTTATTTGTTGCTAAACAATTATCAAAGAGCTATGCAATATTTGGAAAAAGCTCTCCAAATCAACCCTTCTCACATAAATAGCCTCAAACTGACCAGAACAATAAAAGAACGTCAAGGAGATTTTAATGCAGTTTTGGAACTTTCACAAAAGTTATTTGAACTTGAACCAAACAGCGAAAATTTGAAAGAATTAATCAAAGTTTTGGTTAAATTAAAATTATTTTGCGAAATTGATAACTATAGAAATTCCGAATATTTTACGGCAGATGTTAAACTGGAATGTGCAAAAGCTTTTTATGCAAACGGTGAAAAAGAAAAAGCTCAAGAATTGCTCGCTGATTGTAATTCAGAAGACGAAGAAGTTTTATTGTTAAAAGGCAGAATTAAATTTGATGAAAACGATTTTGACGGAGCAAAAGAAATATTTTCAAAAATCGGCAAAAATTCAACAAATCCTGAAACACTAAATTATTTAGGACTTTTTGATTTAGAAAATATGAATTTCATTGAGGCTATCAAGAATTTTTCAAAAGCTGCAAATTTAGATAAATCAAATTCAAAATACTATTACAATTTAGGTAATGCTTATTTTTATAACGGTTGGAGTGATGAGGCGCTAAAAGCTTATCAAAAAGCTTTATATATAAATCCTGAAAACATTGATTATCGCTACGCGTTGAGTTATTTGTATTTTGATAAAAAAGATTTTCTAAAAGCTAAAAAAGAAATTGATGCGATTTTAGAAATCAATCCAGAATATTCACAAGCTAGAGTACTAAGAGCCTTGTTGATGGCACAAAATAAAGACTTTTTAGGTGCGCAAAAAATATTGGAAGAAAATATTAAAAAAGGTTGTGATGATGATTTTACAAAAAGTTCTTTGAGCAAAATTTATACTGAATTAAATATTTTTAATAAAGCAGAAGAACTCATTTCACAAATGATTGCCAAAAATCCTGAAAACCTTAATTACCTTAGCGATTTGGCAGAAATTTATATCAAAGAAAAAAATTATGACAAAGCTTTAGAACTTGCACAAAAGATTTTAGAAATTAATCCTAATTATATTTTAGGAGATATTTTGGGTGCAAAAACCGCATACTTAAAAGGCGATTATGATACAGCAAAAGATTATGCGCAAGATGCAATTTCACTTGATATAAATTGTTCGGAAGGTTATTACTATTTGGCTTTAGTTCGCGAAAAAACAGACGATTTGGAAGAGGCAATCGAGTGTATGAAACGCGCAATTTTGTACGATTTGAATAATCCAAAATATTACACAAAAATGAGTGAATTTTATAAGGCTAAAAAAGATTATAAAACCGCACTGGAATATATCGCAGAGGCTGAAAGCATTGATGATTCAAATGAATATAAATATATGTATTCAGAATTGGTAAAACTTAGCAGAAAAGTAAACAATTAATAAGTTAAGCCGAAAATCTTTTGATTTTATTTGAAAGATTAATATAATACCTATTATGTTGGCTTAATTGGAGAAGAGATAATGGAAGTTAAAAAATTTATAAATAAAATATTGATAGTATCAGCAATCGCACTTGTACTTCAGACAAGCAGTATTGCTGCACAAGCTCCGCAAGAAACAGTTCCGCACCAATACCCTGCAAAATATACCCCTGAATATGTCAGACAAATTACTCCAAAATACAAAGATGTCGGAAAAGATGAAGTTTTTTATGTTGCACTTGATATGCTGACTAATACAAAAGGTATGTTTTCGCGAAATGCAATTTTAGGGAGCAACTTGTCAGGCAAACCTGTAAAAATCGAGTTTAGAGATTTGGGACAAATTAACGAAAAATATGCAAGTTTTGACGCCCTAGGTTGGAAAAAAGGTAAAAATTTATACATCTATATCAGTAACAAACACAAAAATGCACCTGCAGGAGCAATTGCAGCTTTGTTATCACATGAGGCACTTCACCAAGATGAATTTAATTCTTTAGCTGAAGAAACTTACGCATGGACAATGGAAGCCGTTGTTTGGGATGATATTTTAAAAATTTATCCTGAAAGCGACCAAGATGGTTTTGCTCTGGTTAAGCGTGAAAACACATTGAAAAAACTTTTAGAAAAAGGGAATTACACAAACAGATATATCAAAAAAGCCGTAATGCAAAATTCAGGCTACAAAAATTTGCCATCATATTCCCCAGGATTTGACAATTTGTAAAAACATTTGAATTATACTTTTTATTATCAAAAAGTATATTGATTATAAAAAATCCTTGATGTTAAATAAAACTATGAGAAAAAGGGTGAAAGCGGTAATTTTGTTTGTTGGTGCAGCGCTGACTTTGTTTGCGGCAAATGCATTTTATTTAAACAACCACAACCCTTTTTTGGAAGTTGAACAGCAAAAAATAAATACTTCCCAAGTCTCTCCACAAAAGCTTTTTGATACAGCTTGGCAAACTGTCAAAAACGAATATTATGACCCAAGTTTCAACAAACAAGCTTGGACAAGATGGAAATACCGCTATCGCGGAAAAATTAAAACCGAAGAAGATGCCAAAATTGCAATAGATACAATGTTGGCAAGTTTGGACGACCCATATTCAAGATTTTTGACAAAAGAAGATTTTGCAGAACAAAACAGCTCCATTACTTCAAAAATATCAGGTATTGGAGTTAATATCATTAGTGATTCAGGTAAAATCAAGATTATCAGCGTAATTGATGATACACCTGCACAATTTGCCGACCTCAAAGTCGGTGACATTATTTTGGCGATTGATGATAAAAAAGTCAGCGGTCATTCGCTTGCAGATGTTTCAAATATGGTTAGAGGCCCTGTCAATACCTTTGTAAACATTGATGTTTTGAGAAAAAAAGAACTAATTAAGAAAAAAATTATCAGAAAAGAATTTACTATAAAAACAGTCAAAAGTTCTGTTGATAAAAATATCGGCTACATCCAAATCGCAAGTTTTATCAGTAATTCTACCCCAAATGAATTTCTTGAGGCTTTAGAAAATACACATAATACAGAAGGTTTGATTATAGATTTGCGCGGAAATACAGGCGGATTGTTGCCCAATGCCGTATTCATCTCGAATTTATTTATTCAAAAAGGCAAAATTGTAAGTATTGTCGGTCGAAACGGCTATCATTACGATATTATGGCACAGGATAACAATGTCAGCATAAATAAACCTGTGATATTGCTTGTTGATGGCGCAAGCGCAAGTGCAAGCGAAATCTTTTCAGGAGCAATGAAAGATTATCATAGAGCCAAACTTGTCGGCACAAGGACTTATGGCAAAGGTATGGTACAAAAAATTATTTCTATGCCGAATGAAACAGGTCTAAACTTAACCATTGCAAAATATTTGACTCCAAAAGGTAACGACATCAATAAACAAGGGATTGACCCAGATGTTGAACAACCGCTAAAACGCGCTGATATCCAAGCTAAACGCGATACACAATTGGAAACCGCAAAAAATATGATGGAGAAAATGATAAGTTCAAGATAGATTACAAATCTTGACATTGTAGTTTTTCTTGCGTATATTATATACATACGGCGACATGGCCAAGTGGTAAGGCAGAAGCCTGCAAAGCTTTTATCCCCCAGTTCGAATCTGGGTGTCGCCTTTTTTACAACATTAAAAATTTTTCATATAGACCACCGACTTACCAAAGTCGGTTTTTGTTTTTTTATTGAAATGAGCACACAGGTTGACCAGCAAGAGTTGAGTACCTACAAACATTGTTATGGAATAGCCTCTAATTAAGCATATAGGTCATTGTCATTCTGAAAGCTTAGAAAATTTGTGTGAAGTATGAACACAAAATTTTCTTGCTATTCAGAATGACAGTTACGTTGTTAAACTGACGAACTCAACCTACATTATCAATAACTTTAACAGCCTGCCATCCAGCCCTCTTGCCCTCTGGCAAACATCTTTCCACCCACCCTTTGACAAAGAGTCTTTAAAGAATATAATCATTTTATGGCTGAGATTTTAAAAGTATTAAAAGGAACAAAAGACATTTTGCCGCAAGACATCAATATGTGGCATTTTGTAGAAGAAAAAGCGGAAAAAGTTTTTTCTAAATATGGATTTAAAGAAATAAGAACACCGATTATTGAAGTTACAGAACTTTTTGCACGCGGTGTGGGCGACACAACAGATATTGTGAACAAGGAAATGTACACTTTTGAAAAAAGTGAACGCTCAATCACTTTGCGCCCTGAAAACACAGCAGGCGTTGTTCGTTCTTATATCGAAAACGGTATGTCAAGATTACCTGCACCGGTGAAACTTTGGTACCACGGTCCAATGTTCCGTTACGAAAGACCTCAAGCCGGTCGTCAAAGACAATTCCACCAAGTTGGGGTTGAAATGTTTGGTATAAAGCAGCCTACAGCCGATGCGGAAGTTATTTTGATGGCAGTGAACTTTTTGAAAGAACTTGGTCTAAACGATTTGGATGTTGAAATTAATTCTCTTGGCTGTCCAAAATGTAGAGATGAGTTTAAAAATAAATTAAAAGCAGTTCTAAAACCTTATTTGAGCGAACTTTGCGAAGATTGCCAAAACCGTTACGAAAAAAATCCATTAAGACTTTTGGACTGCAAAGTTGAATCTTGCAAGAAAATTTTTGAAAAACCTGAAGTTCAAGAAATTATCAATTCTGATTTTATCTGCGAAGAATGTGCGGAACACTACAACGAATTGAAATTATATCTTGACAAAATGGGTGTTAAATATACAGAAAACAAACTGTTAGTAAGAGGTTTAGATTATTACAACAGAACAGTTTTTGAAATCAAATCAAATAATTTAGGTTCACAAAACGCTGTAGCAGGCGGTGGAAGATATGACGGACTTGTTGGTCAATTAGGTGGCGAACCTACTCCTGCAATCGGTTTTGCGATGGGTATGGAAAGATTGATTTCTCTAATTCCTAAAAAAGAAACCAAAAAACTTGACGGTTACGTTGTTTCAAACTTCCCTGTCGATGCATTTGTTTTGGCAGAAGAATTGAGAAGTCAAGGTTTGAATGTTGAATTTGATTTGACTAACAAAAAATTCACAAAACAATTGGAAAAAGCAGCAAAACTTGCAAAATACGCATTTATTTTGGGCGAAGATGAAATTTTGAAACACCAAGTTTCAATCAAAAACCTTGAAGAAGGTAAACAAATCACCGTTGACCGCGCAAGTTGCTTGAAAATGATTGATTTATAATTTTGTCACAATATAGGATTTATAATGACTAAAGTTAGTATTATTGTACCGGTTTATAATGTCGAAAAATATCTAAGCGAATGTTTAGAAAGTTTGATTAGTCAAACTTTGAGTGACATTGAAATTATTTGTATAAATGATGGTTCAGAAGATTCTTCTGTTAAAATATTAGAAGAATATGCTCAAAAAGATAAACGAATTGTTGTAATAAATCAAGAAAATTCAGGTTTATCAGCAGCACGCAACACTGGTATGAGATTTGCAAACGGTGAATATATCGGTTTTGTAGATTCTGATGATTGGATTGATTCAGATTTTTATGAAAAATTGTATAATTCTGCAAAAAATAATGATGCTGATATTGTAGTTGCATCAATTATTCGCTATAGAAAATGTGTACAAAAATATAGAGTTAAATATACTAACGAAAAAGTTTATACAGATTTACAAGATAAAATTTCAGCATGTTCTGTTCCTAGAATTTGTTACGTTTGGAATAAATTATATAGAAAAGAATTGATACAAGATGATTTATTTACTCCAAATGTTTATTTTGAAGATGTTATTTGGTTGCCGAATATAATCAAGAAAGCCAATAAAGTTGTCACAGTAGACGGGACAAATTATTATTACCGAGTAAATAACAATTCTATTGTCAAAAAACCTTCAAAGAAAAAACAGCAAGATAACTATTATGCCAAAAAGAAAATGGTAGAATTTTTCAATGAAAATAATCTCAAATTAACCAAAAAAGAACGTACTTTGGTAAAATGTTCGTATTCGTTTTTTAACATACCATTATTGAAAATTAAAGAAATTGATAATTATTTATTATATTTACTATTTGATTTGATTCCTATTGCTAAAATTAAGAAATAAATTAAGGCAAAATATCCTTGATTTTTCTGTAAAAATAGAGTATAATACCTTATTGTAACCGGTATTGAAAGGGTGAAAATAAATGGCAGAAAAAATTACTATTCGTTCAGACAGAGACACAGATTACAAATTCATGTACAAAGGTGAAGAAGTTGTTTTGGGTGCAGGTAAAATTATCGGTATCGCTGATGGCCTAGAGCATGTTGTTCTTCCAACTTGTGCAATGAAAATTATGAACAATTTGATTGTAATCAAAGATGACGTTAAAAAGTAATAAAAACAAGTTTTTTACATAATAAAAGCATATTTCTAAAGACCGAAGATTTCGGTCTTTTATTTTTTGTCGATAAATTTAACTGTCATTCTGAAAGCTTAGAAAATTTGCGTAAAGAATGAACACATAATTTTCTTGCTATTCAGAATGACAAAATAAAAAAAGTCATGTCAACGAGGAGCCTTGTTTTACAAATGGAATAATAGACATTACAGCGCGACGTCGTAATCCCCTGCAAATCTTGTTGTGGATTACCACGTCACTTTGTGCTAACCAATATAACATTTGCAAGTCAATGTTCCTCGTAATGACGCTATTAAATAAAACATATAGGTCTATGTCATTTTCCAACCACTAATGTTCTTGGGCGGTGCCTGTTTCATACCCCGGAACAAGCAACGCAAGCGGAATAATTCTTCCCAATTTGCTACCAAATTCTGATTCTTTATTCATCATAGATGTTGCCATACACAAATCATCTACGTGAGGTGCAAAGTCACTTGTTTTTATATTTCTTTCAACTTTTTTATGATAAAGTTTTTCATTAATCAAATTAGAAACTTTATTACCTAAATAAATACCTGTGCTCAAAAATGCGATTGTACCTACTGCATTTGGAATATTTCTCAAAACTTTATTTGCAAATCTTGCTATAGTTTTTGAACTACCAAATTGCGGCATCAAATTAGACAACCTGTTTGCATATTTTTCATAAACACGTGAACCCAATCCGACACAACCAACCGGAACAAGAACGTTACCTAAAATTTGGTTAAGCACTTCACGTTTTTTAGCTCTGCGGTTTGATTTGTCATCAACAAAATAACCACCGACAAAACCGCCTGCAACAGAGCCTGTAGCTGTTGCGATAATTTCTTTTTCTTCAAATTGGATTGATTTATCTTTTGGTGAATACTTAAATATTGCCCAATTTTTTGGTGAAGTTTTAAATATCTTTGCAGGATTTAGTGAGAAACCTTTTAACTTTGCAAGCACTGCCAAAACAGGAACCATGCCTGCAGCAGACGATGCTAAAATAGTTGCTTTTTGTTTTTTTGTCAAAGTGTTTGAACCACCGTCACCATGCCCAAAACTTTGGTTATATGTTTTGGCTTTAGTTTGGTATTGATTTTGATAATTACTATTTACACTACTTGCAATAACTTTATTTATCATAATTTTTATTTCCCACAACTTCTATCATGTCAAAACAAGAACAAAAATTTTATTGCTATTAATATTATACCACTTTAACTTTTTGTAACATATTATTCTGAAAAGATATAAATCTTTGTAACAAAATATTAAAATATAGAAATCATGGAGCAAAAATAAACCTTTAGAAACATTAAATAAATATCAAAATTGAAAGTGTAATTATGTCTATAAGAATCCCCATAGCAAATACAAATAATGTAATATCAAGAAATATAGTAAAACAAATGGCAAGTGACGGCTTTTTGCCTGTCATTGCGTTAGAGGCTTTTGTAGAAGGCGGAAGAACTTACCAAGCCTACCAAAGAGGCGGTTTTGATGAAGCCAGAGAAAGAATTACAGAAGAATTTTCAGGTGCTGTTTTTTGGCTCGGCGGTGTCACTGTATTAAACGCTATATTTGAAAAACTTGGTCAAAAAATTCTTAAATTACCTAATATCAATGTTGATATTGCAAAAGACGGTTCACACAATCCGTTAGCAAATTATTTGCACAGTGAAAGAACAAAAGATGGGGCAAAAATATTAGAAAAAACTATGGCAAAATTCAAATTTGCCAAAGTTATTTCAAGTGTATTGATTGCTAACGCATTCATTGGTTTTGCAATGCCAAAAATCAACCAAGCAATCACTCGTTCTTATCACAAAAATAAACCTCAACAAGATAATACTCCACAAATAAATACACTAAATCCACGTCCTACAATGGATACGTTTGTTCCAAAATCAAACAAAGACAAGGACGACAAAAAAGATGTATCATTCGGTTTGAATTTACTTTCTATCGCCAACAAATTTGAAAGTGACAGAAACTATAAATTGTTAGCAGTAGATGCAGGTACAGCATCAGGCAGAGCTTATTCTGCAAGAAATAACGACGAAAGAGTCGAAATCCTATTCAGAGATTTGAGTTCAATTTACTTCTATATGTTCAATATGAACAATATGAACAACTGGTTGAACAAACTTGAACAAAACGGCAACGGTTCAAGACTTGACCCTGTATCAAGTGAATTTGCAACTAAATATATGCAAGGCTATATTGAAGACAAAAAACAACAATCTATCAAGGTTGAAGAATTTGAAAAAGATATGTTTGGCAATAAAGATGTCAAAATTCCTAAATCTGTTCAAGATAAATTTGCAGGTGACAAGATTAAAATCATTTCTCTTGACGAATTTAAGGCAGAACTTAAAAATATCGTACCTGAAAACAAACTTAAAGAATTTGAACAAATTGCTGAAAAAATGTCTAAGTTACAACCTCAAATTAAAGATTTGTCTATCTTAACAGAAGGTCAGGTAAAAGACATCTTGTCAGGCGGTCATATCAATAACCCTGAATTTTTACAAGAGTTCTTCAAAAACAGATTTGGCGATACATTTATGGAAAAATACAAGTTTGTTGCACAAAATGACCTTGACGCTCACAAAAAAGAACTTGTTGACTACGTTAAATCTATTATTGAAAAAGTTAAGAAATCAAACAGCGGTGAAATAACAGAACAACTATTGAGAAAAGCTTCAAATCACAACTTGAAGATGAACGCTATCAACTGGGGCGCAGGTTTTGTAACATCAGCATTATTCTTATCAACACTTATTCCAAAAATGCAATATATGATTACAAAATGGAGAACAGGTTCTGACGCTTTCCCGGGGACTGCTCAATATAGAGAAGATGCGAAAAAATCAGCATAATTCACCCTCTGACAAAATTCAATAAAAATCATACAAATGCTTTATTATTATTTTAATATACTTTGGTATAATTAAGCTATGTTTGATATATCATCACCAACAACATATATTCCTGTAGTTTTCTTGACAATAGTTGCAGTATTTGTATCTATTCTCTATAAAGATGCCAAGAAAAATACACACGAAGACACCAAAGATTTGCCTTATTTCCACGAAATTGGTATGTCTATGGGGTATATTGACAGAAATATGCTGGAAGACGGAAGATTTGAATACCGTAAAAACGTTGACCCTGAACTTGGGTATGACAACACTATTTACAATTCACTTCGTCATGCCGGTGTTTTGTATTCAATGTATATGTATGAAAAATACGGACTTGTTAATAAATACAAAGAAGACCGAATTAAATCATCAAAATATTTTGTAAAAAGATATATCAAAAAAACACCTGAAAACAATTATTGTGTAATCTCTATACCGGAAGAAGAACAAATAAGAATTCCTATCGCAAAATCAGGTGCAGCAGGTGTTGCATTGTGTGCACTTTCAAATTTGGCAGCAGAAGGACATATCAAACTCGAAATTTTACAAGGTCTTGGAGACTTTCTATTATCACTTCAAAATGAAGACGGTAATATTTATGCTTATTACGACCTTAAAAAACACGAAATAAATAAAGAAGCAGAAGCTATTTTCTACCCCGGAGAAGCTGCTGCAGGACTTATGTATCTGTATGAGGCTGACCCACAAGAAAAATGGCTAAACGGAGCGAAAAAAGCTCTTATGTATTTGGCAAAAACAAGAAAACCGATGGAACTTGATATACCTTTCGACCATTGGTCAGTTTTAGCTATAGAAAATTTATTTAAAGATAATCTCGTAACCCCTGAAGAAAAAGCAACTTTCAAAGCTTACGCAGAACAAATGGCAGTTCCGACTTTGAGTAAACAAATAACAAACCCAAATAACAGCTATTTTGGAGCTTTCCAAGACAATATTATGCCTTGCAGTTTAGGTACAATTATGGAAGGTTTAGCATCAATTTATTTCTGCACAGATAGTGATACTTTGAAAAAAGTTTTATTCAAATCTTTAAATATCGGTTGCAGATTTTTAAGCCAAGTTCAAGTAAAAACAGGCGTACAAGCAGGCGGACTTCCAAACTCTGCAAACTGGGTTCGCGCAGGTGTAACACCAAATGCAAGTGTAATCAGAATTGACAATGTTCAGCACGTTGCAACAGGTTGGCTAAAATATCAAAATATCCTAAAAATTACTAAACAGTATTAACAATAAAAAAGATGCGTATTAAATGCGCATCTTTTAAATATTTTCGGCTTAATAAAGCCAATCATAATAATGTTAATTAAGAATATTTATAACATTACCTTGTTTATCGAATTCCATCATCATTTTGTCATATTTTGAGTACTCAAAATATTTTTCAAGATTTCCTTCTTTTGAATATACTGCATTCTTTTCAGATTTGTTTTTATTATCCATTACACAAACTTCTTTTGAGCCATCTTGGTTAAATATTGTTGTTTTATAAACATCATCACCAAGTTTTTCTTCTACTGAATAATATTTTTGACCTTCCGGTGTTCTATTAAAAATTATTGTTTTTTCATCTTTGCCTGATTGATTCATAATACCTGACAAAGTTCCATCAGGGTTGAATTTGTGCATAACTTCACCATTATCTGTCATTGTGGTGATACTTTCTAATGCACCGTTTGAATAGTAAGATTTATTACCTTGAACATCTTTTGGGTCGTAACCTAGATTTATCGGATTTGTTGGAACTAACTCAGGGTCTGCCATGGGATTTTTATTTATAGAGTTTGGTATAACTGATTTTTTAGTTTCTGAAAGTTTTACTGGAACTCCGTTTTTGTATTGAGTAGATTGCATTGTTCCTTTGTTGTTATCTTTTACATCTACGTAGTCTACATTACCATTTTTGTCAAACGCTGTTAATCTGCTGCTGTTTGTTTTGTAGCAAATTTCCATAACATCTGATTTTCCATCAGGATATACGCCATAAATTTTTTCAAAACCTCCATCAGGAGAATATTCAAATTCTTTTACACCATCAAGTTTGCCGTTACAATATATAGTTTCTTTTTTAACTTTTCCGGTATCTTGGTCAAATTCTCTAATTGCAGTTTCTTTAATTTGTGGCATTTTACCTTTTTCAATTATATTGAAGTTTTCTTGAACAAATTTCAACTTACCTGTTGAATTGTCATAATATTCAATTTTTCTAATAGCATCATTTGGTGCTGCTGCATCCATTTTATAAACAGTTGTAGTATCTTCACCTTTAGATACGATTGAATCCAATATACCTGTTGAAGAATAAATTCGCTCACCTTTGATTGCTTTTATAGCTTCAGGTTGCAAAACTGTAGGCAACGCAGGTTCAATATGTTTTGGAGCAGACATTTTTGGAGTCGGCTGATTGTATGCAGCCAAAGCATCAAGACCGCTCATATTTGGATTTTGGACAGGCGGTTGTTGAATAGGTTGAGGTTGCATTTGAGGGATATTATTAGGAATAGCTGTGTTATAAGACACAGGGAATGTATTTACCGGATTAATCATTTTACCTACCTTCTTTTTACTTCACTATAAACATTAAAACTAAAAGAACAATATTATTGCGTTTTTTTAACAATGTATGAATAATTGTTAAGTCTAAGGTTTTTATAGTATAATCAAAGTTAAGGGAGAAGGATTAAAGAAGGAGCAACAATGTTTGGAGTAATATTAGCAGGCGGTTCGGGCAGTAGATTATGGCCATTGTCAAGAGAGCTATACCCAAAACAGTTATTAAACTTGTGTGCAGAAAAAAGTTTGTTACAATCAACTTTTGAAATGCTTAACAAATTTATTCCTGCATCAGAAATAATCAGCGTTACAAACTCTAAACATCAATCAAACGTAAAAATGCAACTTGGCGATTTGTGCGAATATCCTGTGATATTGGCTGAACCTCTATCAAAAAACACTGCACCTGCTATTGCAATTTGCGTTAAATATATTTTAGAAACTTCTGACAAAGACGAAACTATTTTGGTTGTTCCGTCAGATTTGTTGATTAAAGAGAATGAAAAATTTAAACAAACTGTTCTAAGTGCTCAAAAATACGTTGACGAAGGAAAAATCGTAACTTTTGGTATCAAACCTACTTATCCTGAAACAGGATTTGGTTATATTCATTCTGTAAATAACAAAGTTACAAAATTCACTGAAAAACCTGATAAAGAAACTGTTTTGACATACTTGAAAGATGAAAATTATTATTGGAACAGTGGAATTTTTATGTTTAAAGTTTCTACAATAATGAAAGAATTAGAATTACATTGTCCTGATATTGTAAGTATTTTACAAAACATAAAATGTTCAGATAACAAAATTTCATTCACCGAATTTGACAAAATGCCAAATATCTCAATAGATTACGCATTGATGGAAAAAAGTGACAATATTGCTATGGTTGAACTTCAATCTGATTGGAAAGACTTAGGCTCTTGGAAATCTATTTACGAAGTTAGCCCAAAAGATGAAAATAACAATGTATTTGTCGGTCATGTTTTAGATAAAGGTTCAAAAAATTCTTTTGTCTATTCATCATCAAAACTCGTTGCAACAATAGGTTTAGAAGACACTGTCGTAATCGAAACTGAAGATGCAATTTTGGCTTGTAAAAAAGACAAAACTCAAGAAGTTAAACAAATTTACGAAACCTTAAAACAACAACATGACGGAACTCAAAAGGTTCATAAAACAGTTTACAGACCTTGGGGATTTTACACTGTTATTGCAGAAGGCAAAGGTTTCCAAACAAAGATTATTCACGTTAATGTCGGACAAAAACTTTCTGTTCAATCTCACAATCATAGAAGTGAACACTGGGTTGTATTGTCAGGCATGGCAAAAGTCGTTTTAGAAGGTAAAGACCACATATTATCTCCTGGGCACAGCGTTGATATTCCAATTAAAGCCATTCACTCTTTACAAAATCCTTTTGAAGAAGATTTGGAAATTATCGAAGTTCAAAAAGGCGATATTTTGTCAGAAGACGATATAATCCGCTATGAAGATATGTATGGCAGAGCCTAATTTTTGCCAATAAAAATAGCCGTGTTCGGACGGCTTTTTCGGTAAAAGGTTTTGTGTGTAGGAGAAAATAAAGAAAAAGAAAATGGTCTGTGTACATATTATATATTCCCAAAATTTTTGGAAAAGTAACATGTTTTAGACCGAACTTTTACATTACTTAATGTTTTTCTAAAAATAAAAACTTTTAGACGTTTAGTTTTGTAAATTTTTAGCTTAACCATTAAAGTTTTCAACAAAAATTGACGAATATATTTTTGTGATAGAAAGAGAGTTCTAAGTCAGCATATTTATGCTAAAGTAACTTATAAGAGGAGCTTTATGGTTGAGAATTTAGAATATACAGAGTTTGATATCCCTGATACTTTGCTCGATGAAATTCAACAAAATATAGAACATATCATCCGTGATTTTGATGTTCCTGAAGAAAATAAAATGGAAGTTATAAAACAGATTAACTACATTTATACCAGAACAAAATATTTGTCTATCACAGACGAGCTTACAGGATTGTCAAACAGAAGATGTTTTGATAACACGTTAGAAAAAGAGTTTTTAAGAGCCTTACGCTATAATAACAAGCTTACACTTGTAATGTTTGATATAGACCATTTTAAAGCCGTTAATGACACTTATGGACACCCTTGCGGAGATTATATTTTAAAAGAAGTTGCAAATGCCGCATTACAAACTTTCAGAAAGACTGATACAGTATTCAGATTTGGTGGAGAAGAATTTGTAGTAATTTTAACCGAAACAGATATTAAACAATCAGAAATCCCATTGGAGAGATTTCGCAAAACTATTGAAACCCTTGATTTGAACTACCAAAACCAACCGATAAATATTACGGTAAGTATTGGAGCTTGCCAACTTGACCAATCTATCGGAAACAAAGAAGAATTTTTGCAAAAAGCAGATAATGCATTGTATGATGCAAAAAATTCAGGCAGAAATAAAGTTGTGTTTTTGTAAGCCAGAGGGCAAGAAGGCTAGAGGTTTTGAGGGCAGGCTTTTTATAATGTCATTCTGAAAGCTTAGAAAAATTATGCGAATGAAATGAGGCTAAATTTTTCTTGCTATTCAGAATCTATCAAGGTTGATTTTATTGTCGGCATAGCAATGCCGACCTACGAAAACACATATATAGCAATGTCACCCTGAACTGACTAGAATATAAGTTGAGATGAAATCGAAACGTAATATTCTGTTCCTACTCGGTGTTTCAGGGTCTTTTCCATATTAATAATTTAGCAAATGTTATAATTGACAAATATTGATTATTAAAAAGATTCTGAATCAAGTTCAGAATGACATAGACCTATGTGAAATATTAGAGATTCCGAAACAAGTTCGGAATGACACTTAGACTAAAGTGTTCAGTTAGAGATTCTGAATAGGATAAAATCTAAGCCAAACAAGTTGGCAATATTTTTACCTACACATTGCAAACAAAAAAATTGTCTAAATCTAATAAACCATATCCCAATTATTTTCTTGAATAACTGTCAAGCAAGCAGTAATAAAGGATTCAGCCTTACAACCTGCAATAGCACCTGCCTCATTATAATCACTACCAGCAACTTGTGAATGGTTCAAAATTTTACCTTTTTTAGAGATATAGAACCAAAAAACATCACGACCAATCATATTTGGTTTATCTGTGCCATTAACATCAATTCGGAAAATACCAATATCTCTATCATCTTTATCTGCTGGTAAACCTTTTGTTGCTACATTTGATAATCCGTAAGAAATAATAGCACCGTTTTTCAAAATAATTGACCTGTTATTACCTTCCAAATATCTTGTTGATGCTGTATTTCCTTCTATTTTTTTATAAGATTCTGTCCAACAAGTTTCAGCTTTTTCGCAAGATTTTACAACAGGGAAATTCTTTTCAGATAAAAGTTTTTCAGGACTGCTAAAATCAGTCAAAGTCAAATCTTTGGTATTTTTTGCAATCATTTGATTATGAGCAAGTTGCTGAATACCGCCAATTGTACTTTTCAATTGAAGTGTTAGTTGTTTTTTCTGCAAGCCTTCCATTAGCGAAGGAATTGCCATCCCTGCTAAAGCACCCAATATAGCTAATGCGATTAACAATTCTGTTAATGTAAATGCAGAAAATAACTTTTTCAATTTCATCCAAAAATATCCTCTATAATGTATCTTATAAAATTATTATAATCGATTTTCAAACTAAATACAACATGAATATTAAGAACAAAATATTACTAAATTTAAAAAATTTGCCCAACTATCTAATATTCAATAAAATATGAGTAAGGTATTTTAAAAATATCCTATTTTAGAAATTATATTATATATAACAAATTAATTTATACAAATATATTAATAATATTCTTCATGATAGTAGTGTTTAAATATTTGTATAAAACTCTGAAAAGCTTTGCTAAATCAAACTTACAGGATGTTGATAAATTGTAGAAAACTTTTGATAAATTTTAGATAAAATGTTCAAAACTAAAAAAGTTATAAACATGAATAATAAACATGTAGAAAACTTTTATTTTTAAACATGTTTTCTACATAGTTTTCTACATTGAGAAATAAGGGTTTTTGTGTAGGTTAAACAAGGCTCAAATGCTTTGATAGTCAAATGTTCAGGAGAATATTGAATATTTATTTTATAATAGAACAAAAAAGTTGTCATTCTGAAAGGATTAAAAATCAAGGAGCATAGCGAAATAGATTTTATCCTATTCAGAATCTCTAACCATTCAAAAAGGTCTATGTCACCCTGAACTTGTTTCAGGGTCTTTAATATTACAAATTTTATATAAGACTAATATGTTAAATTTGAGATGCTGAAACAAGTTCAGCATGACAGAAATAAAATGGATAGATTCTGAATCTACGCAGTCGCATTAAACGTGACTCCACTTCGTTCCGCACTCTGCTCCTGCTGTTCAGAATGACAGTTAAGTTTTATTTTTTTCGTAGGTCGGTATTGCTATGCCGACAAAAATTTATAAGTTAGCAAATGTTACTATTGATAAATATTGATTATTGAAAAGATTCCGAAACAGTCTTGGATTATTGGCGGCTCGACCGGCTCAACGCAGCTCTCGCCAAGACGTGCTGGGTTCGCTACGCTCACACGGCGCACTTGCCAAAATCC
>CABUXT010000019.1 GCA_902495705.1 uncultured cyanobacterium | reverse complement strand
TACGAGTTTTTAGTTTGATGTGAACGTTGGCGTGTCGGTGGTTTTGCGGTGCTTTTGCCACCAAAAGCACCCCTGCACGGAGTGCATGAAAAAGAATAACTTGAAAAACATTGCCCCCCTCTCCTCACTCCTCTCCCACAAGGGGCGAGGATGCTTTTAGTCATTCCGAACTTAGTTCGGAATCTCAAATATAACAAGCAAGTCAATGTCACCCTGAACTGCAGGAGCGAATGCGACTGCGTTGATTCAGGGTCTATCCATTTGATGTGTCATGCTGAACTGACTAGAATATGAGTTGAGATGAAATCGAAACGTAATATTCTGTTCCTACTTGGTGTTTCAGCATTTTTTTCATTTAACATTTTAGTAAATGTGATTATTAAAAGGATTCTGAATCAAGTTCAGAATGACAATATAAATACATTAATCGGAAAGAGGTTACTTATTTAAGTAACCTCTTTTATATAATTTGTTTAATATTTGTCGATTAGCTTAATGCCATCAAGGCTTTTACTGAGCGGGCATTTTCTTTAACTTCTTCATCAAAACTGTCAGAAGAAATTGCATCTTCCAAAACTCTCATTGCATGTTCTTTGTCTTCCAAAGAAAGCAATTCGTTAATTGTACTCATCGCTACAACAGTAGACATATCATTTATGCCCTTTCCTCTGTTGGAGATTACTACTGATAAAGAATCAGGCTCATTTCTTTTTACTAATGCGCGTGATGTCAATTCTCTAACTTCATCAATAGATGAGTTTGTGCCGATTTCTTCCAATACTGCTACTGATTCAGGGTTTGGATTAATTGTTAATGACTCAATAATATCACTTACTCTGTTGAAGTTTTTGTTGTTTTTCATATTGTTATCCATTATCTAGTCCCCTCCTACGCAGCCTTTACCATATCTGCTTCAAGAGCTGATAAAGCCTCTGTCAACATTGGTTTTACCTCTGAATGAGGATTCATTTTAGCCATTTTAGCAATTTCTTTTTCACGGCTATTTACAAAGAATGATGAAATATCTCTGGTTAATACTTCTTTAGCACCGTTTAGAGAAACTTCTTTGTTACCGATTTCTTGAATTTTGTGCCATGCATTAACCATACTGTCTTTCATTCTGTTACCGAAAGCTACGATTGATTCAATGCCTTCGTAGAACTTGTTACCAAAGTCGCTGATTGAGCCTACAAAAGTTGAATAAATTCTTTTTGAACTAGCTGTAATTTTATCACTTAAATGTAATTTTTCCTTTGCAGAGCTTGATACAAAAACGTCTTCACTAAGAATGTTCTTTTGAAAATTAGACGCTGCAAAAGGGTTTGAACTTCTAGCCACAGTTTTTTCTGTTACGCTCGTATTAAAAATACGGTGGCTTAACTGATTAATTCTTTCAATTGCTGACATATATTAAACCTCTTTCTGTCTATTAACATACATAGTCTATCAATCATAGGTATTTTATAAATCCACCTTTTGAATGATTTGTGTTAAGATATGAATATGGAATATAAAAATTTAGAAGAACTGATAGAAGTTATTAGAAGATTGAGAGCTCCGGACGGTTGCCCTTGGGACAGAGCTCAAACTCATTCATCTTTGCGCCCAAATATGGTGGAAGAAGCCTATGAGGCAGTAGATGCAATAGATGACAATGATATGCCCCATCTTCGCGAAGAGTTGGGAGATGTTTTGTTGCAAGTGCTTTTACATTCTCAAATCGCAAAAGAAGAAGGTGCGTTTGATATTGAAGATGTTGCAAAAGAATTAAAAGACAAATTGATTCACCGCCATCCGCATGTTTTTGGACATAATGATTCAATTAAAACAGCAGAAGATGTAAAAAAAGCGTGGGATGAACTAAAAGCAGAAGAAAAAACTGAGCGAATTTCTGCAATGGATGGGTTGTCTCGTGCGCAAGCCGCATTGATTTCGGCACAAAAGATTTCTAAAAGAGCTGTCAAAACAGGTTTTGAGTGGCCGAATGAAGAATCTTTGTATGAGTGCATAAAATCAGAATTTGAAGAATTTAAAGAGGCAAAACAAGAGGGCGATAAGGCCCACATGGAAGAAGAAATGGGCGATATTTTCTTCGCGGTAGTAAACTTAGCTCGTTGGAACAAGATTGATGCCGAACAAGCTTTGCTAAAAGCTAACAAAAAATTTGAAAAACGATTCAGAAAAATGGAAGAATTAGCGGAGAAACCTTTGAATGATTATTCATTTGAAGAGTTTGACGCATTGTGGAAACAGGCGAAAAAAGCGTTGGAGAAATAAAATGAAGGATGTACAAAATACTCAAGATACAAGAAATGTCGATATTCAAAAAGTCGGAATAAAACATGTAGAACTTCCGCTGATTATTCAACGCAAAAACGCACATGACAAGGTTGTTTATGCAACAGCTCGTGTTTGCGTTTCCCTTCCGCGCAATTACAAAGGTACTCACATGAGTCGTTTTGTAGAAGTTTTGAACGAGTGGAGAACCAAAAACCTTTTGGGAGTTGATATCAAAGGTTGTTTAGAAAAAATCATCAAAAGACTTCATGCTCAAAGTGGCGAATTAGAATTTAATTTCAAATATTTTGTAGATAAAGAATCTCCGGTAACAAAGCTTTCTGCACCAATGTGCTATGATTGCTCATTTGAAGGCATTATGGATGGGGATGATTACAAGTTTATTCTGGGGGTAAAAGTACCTGTAACAACTCTTTGCCCTTGTTCTAAGGAAATTTCTGATAACGGCGCACACAACCAACGTGCAATAATTTCGGTAAAAGTTTCTTATGATGAAAATGAACATGTTTGGTTAGAAGACTTGATTGATTTGATTGAATCTTGCGCATCATGCCCAGTTTATCCATTGTTAAAACGTCAAGACGAAAAATTTGTCACAGAACACGCATGGGATAATCCTAGATTTGTTGAAGATGTTTTGCGTGAGGTAGTTGTTAAGTTACGCAACCACCCTGTAATAAAGTCTTTTGAGGTTGACTGCGAGGCATTTGAAAGCATCCACAACCACTCCGCTTGGGCATACCAAAAAGAAGGGGGATAGAATATATCGTTATTCTGAATTGCGAAACTTTGGCAAATAAAATACATAGAACTTTTTGTTATGTTTTTACCCCTTAGTCACTATCAAACAAAAATAATTTTGAAGCTTGAATATTTAATGCATCCGCGATTTTATTTACCGTTTTTAATGTCAAATTACATTTTCCGTTTTCGATTTGGCTTATCCTGTGCTCTGAGATATCAATCATTTCCCCAAGAGTTGCTTGGGTTAGTTTTGCTCTCATTCTGTACAACTTTAAGCGAAAACCAAATTCTCTAAGAAAATCATCATCTAACATATTGGTATTTTAACAACCAAATATTGATAAAAACATAATCATAAGATATAATAATTATTATAATATATTATAAAGTCATGGAGAAAATATATGTTCAAATTTAGACAATACAAAGTTGGTTTTACACTTGCAGAAGTTTTAATCACATTAGGAATAATCGGTGTAGTCGCAGCAATTACAATCCCAGGGCTGATTGCTAACTATAAAGCACAGCGCTTGCGCTCCAAGTTCTTGAAATCATATTCAACCGTTCAACAGGTATTTAAACAAATGGAAGCAGATGATGTATCGCTAAATCCTGATGATTATGGAGCGTCAACTTTTTATAGAACTTTTGCAAATTATCTTGCAGGCGCAACTTTATGTTCAAATACCAAAACAATTACAAATCCGCTATGCTATAACAGAAACATTCAAGGTGATAATTTTTATAAAGGTATAAGCGGCTATTATCTTGATGATGGAATAATTTTGTTGCCTGATGGAACGCTTTTGATGTTTGAAAACACTGTAAAAACAGCTAATCCATATGTCTTTGTTACTGTCGATTTGAACGGCATTAAAAATCCACCTAATATGGCAGGTTTTGATACCTTCACTTTTGAGTTTAAAGATGGGGTTTTGAGAACAATGGGAGACAAAGACACACACTTTCAAGGAGATAATTATTGTGATTTAGACAAAGTCAAAACATCCCCCGGAGGTTACAATTTAGGCATAGCCTGTGCTCAAAAAGCCAAGCAAGACTCCGAGTATTTCAAGACTCTTGTGAAGAAGTATAAGTAAGTTTAATGTTATTCTGAAAGAGTTTATCAATGCTGTTTATACCCTTTCCGAGGGAGAGGGCTGGGTGAGGGGTTGTCTAGTTAGTCAGTAGGTCGGCTTTACTAAGCCGACAACAAAATCAACATTGATAGATTCTGAATCAGCTCAGCCTACGCCCGCATACAGGCTCACGCATTTCGCTCTAGTTCAATGGTTCGCTTTGTAAAGTTCAGAATGACATAGACCTATGTGTTTTATTTGAGACCCTGAAACAAGTTCAGGGTGACAGTCAGATTATAATAACCTTATATATTCCTCAAATGTTCGATTGTGAGTTTTGGTTGGATGGTGATGCCGATTGCATCAATTTGAAAGCTTTTTATCTTGTGTTCGGTCACGTATGACAAAACACCTGTTTTGATATTTTGGTATTTCTTTGCGGTAATCGCTTCCATCGGCGCGCCAAAAGCATTAGTCTTTCTGGTTTTGACCTCTATAAAAATATACTTTCCTTTTTGTTTAGCAATAATATCGATTTCGCAAAGTTTTGAAAAATGCACATTGCGCCCAACAATTTCATATCCGTTTTTCAACAGATATTCACAAGCCAAATCTTCCCCTTTGTTTCCAAACTCTCTGTTATTCATAATTATTGCTTAATTCCGCATCTTGCAAATTTTGTCAGGTCAATCAAATTGTCAACTTCATCAGGTGTAAAATTTTTGCTCCAACGAGAAGGCGAAATATCTATTCCTCCGCGTCTTGTATAAAGTGCACCCACAAACAACTCATCATCTTTATCCAAAATATCAGAAAGTCGCTTGAATATCATCTCACAACATTCCTCATGGAAATGGTACTCTGAGCGAAAAGATACCAAATATTTTACAAGCGAAGATTCTTCAATGTGTTTTGCGGATTTGTAATATATAAATGCATCCCCAAAGTCAGGTTGATGGGTAACTCTGCAATTTGAGCGCAATGAATCAAACGTTAAATAATATTCTCTTTTTTCAGAAGTTTTATGAGTTTGCAAAAATTCCGGCGCCTCCTTAAATTGAGAAATTTCAATCTCTGATTCATCCACAAATTCCATAATATTTTTGAACTTGCTAAATATTTCAACTTTTGGAGTGTTGTTATCCAAGAAATTTACTTCAACTTTAGTCTGAAGTTTTTCGCTCAAATCCTTTTCAATAGTTGATTTGCAAAGCTCAATACATTCTTTGATATTTGAGCCAATTCTTGTCATATTGAACGAATTTAGGTAAAGTTTTAATGATTTTGATTCTATAATATACTCATTATCACAGTTATAGCGAAGTTTTAGCACCCTTGTGACAGGAATTCCGTTTTTTGTCATTGCAGAAAATTCATAAGCGTGCCAAACATCCCAACCGAAAAATGGCAAATTTTCTTGTTTAATTCCGTAGCGGTTACGGTTTTCAAATCTGGGAACCGCAACAAGAAGTGATGGGTCGTAAGATGTCGCACCTTCGACCTTTTTGCCCAAAAATTTTGATGCAGTAGAATCTGTGATATTTTGAGTGTTCATATTTTGATAATAGCACAAATATAAAAAAGAGGCGCAGCCACAGGCTGCGCCTCTTCCTTATAACCAAACACCTTAGTCTTCTTTATGCAAAAGCTTGTCTGCCAATTCAGTTTCCAGCGTTCCATTTAACGCTTTAGAAACTTTTTGCAACTTCTTCGCAATAATTTCCATATTGTCAGTCCATACAAAATTATCTTGAACATATTTTTCAGCCTTGTTGAAATCACCATCAATTTGGATTCTTACAATTTCTGCCAACATTTCTTTTGCAATCGGCACAGCTTTGTCAATATTTACGTGGATTTTACCATCTTTTGTCAAAGTATAACCGCCACGGTCAGCAAAATATTTATTTTGCATTACTGTTCTAACCCTGTGAGCTTGAGACATTGTCGGTTTTGATTTCAAGAAGTTATCCGCAACTGTTGTTACAATGATTTGCAATCTTTGTTCAGGTGTATACATACCAAGTTCTGTCAACAAATCAACAAAAGCCAAAGAACCCATATCTGCTTTGTTTTCTTCTATGATATTTCTGTATTTGCCTAATTTTTCGCTACCTTCTTTTGGTCCTAATGAGTGAGCGTTTTCATGCCCGATAGTAAACCAGTGGTCAGCCTCATCAAGATAGTATTTGTGTTGTTCCTTATCAAGAATTTCATCCAATCTTTCTTGTAGTTTTTTTCTGTCACTGATAAATCTTATTTGTCTGTGGTAAACATTACGTCTGCCACCACCGATTGTTAGGGATAATTTGTCAGAATTAGGAAGGTTTTCTGCAAGGGTGATACCGCCTCTATATTCACCAACATCACCTGATGCCATTACCATATCAACATCAACCATTGTCTGCTTAGCATCACCTTCTGCTGAAATAGTTTGAGTGTATTCATCTTTGTATGGCATATTATCAGCAAGGGTCGGAAGATATTTTTTTATAGCCATAAGAGCTTCTGTACCTTTTTTGTTAATAATTCCGACTCTGCCACCCAAAAAGTCTTTTGGAATAGGGTTGATATTGTGTTCTTTTAACAATTGAGATAACTCTTCGTTTTCTACAATTGTTCCTGTCATTTCATCTTCGTAATTTTCTCTTGTAATTGTAAATTCAAGAGGGGTATCTTGAAGAGTTGCCCATTTTTTATCCGCATAAGCATCTAACATAGGGTCTGCGGTTCTTAATGCTTTTGCCTGTAATAGCAAATATTCGTTAAAATCCGCATTTGTAGAAACTTTTGCAGCTTTTTCAAGTTCATCTGCCATTTTGGCAAAATCTTCACTAAAGTAATCAACATAGTCAATTCCTGCCAAATCTTCTGCGGCTCTAACTACAACTGAACGTTGAGTTAAGATATTTTTAACTTCATCCATTTTACCGTCTTTAATCATTCGGATTAAAACAGTGTGAAATTCTTCTTTTGAAAGGTCTTCAGGATAAACACCTTTACCCAACTTTTCATCAATTCCTTTAATCAATCTGATTGGATTTGACATTGTATCAATGGCATTTACACCTTTTTGGGCATCAAATAAGATTTTGGTAAGTTGAGCTTGTTTGTTGCCTTTTTTAGATTCTTCTTCCAAAAACGCTTTAACTTCCAAATTGTGCTTACAATCAAGCTGCATATTGATTTTTTCCAAAATATCAGCCGCTTTAACCAAATATCTTAGCGCAATTTTATCACCTGTAGCAAGTTCGGTGTATTCAGGCGCATCGGCTTTTAAAAACTTTTTGGTAATCAAATAATCCTTGTTTGTACGTTTTTTTAGTTCGTCCATAGACAAGTTAAATTCAAATTTGCTCATTATAAAAACTCTCCTTATATTGCTTATGTTATATAAGGATTATATCACTTTGAGTTTTATTGCACAAGGGTTAAATGTTGTATGTAAATTGCAAAAAATTGCCCATCAGATTTTCGTTCCAAACCTGAATTCCTGACGGAACCTCAAGCACTGTTGGGGTAAAATTCCAAATATATTTAATATTTGATTTTGTGATAAATTCTGCTGTCTTTTGAGCATATTTCCCCGGAACTGTTAAAATGGCAATTTCAACTCCGTGTTCTGTCGCGAATTTCGGAAGTTCTTTTATATTTAGAATTTTTTTAGAATTTATTTCTTTGCCGATTTTGGTTTCATCGTTATCAAATAAAGCAAGGATATTCAAACCGTAACTTGTAAAATTATCATATTTGGCTAGTGCCATTCCCAAGTTACCTGCTCCAATAATGAAAGCCTTTTTGGTCTTTGAAAAACCCAAAGTTTTTTCAATAGAGGTTTTTAACTCTTTTACAATATATCCGACTCTTGACTTCCCTGAATTATTTAAAATATTGATATCTTTGCGCACTTGAGAATCATCTATATTTAAAAGTGTTGCAATTTGTTTACTTGAAATATATTCTTCGCCTTTTGTTATAAAATCTTGCAAAATGCAATGATACAACGTCAATCGGTTTATAACTTTTTCTGAAATCTTTTTGTCCATAACTTAATTATACATAAAAATTGAGCAAATATCAGTTTTATGTTATAATTCGGCTATGATGAAACATATTTTTGAACAAAAAGTTTATTATTCTGACACCGATTCTTACGGTGTTGTATGGCACGGTGCATATTTGCGCTGGTTAGAAATGGGTCGAGTAGAGTTGTGCGAAATGATGGGACACAACCTTAATGATTTAGTTAAACAAGATATTGCACTTCCTGTTGCAACTGTTAATGTTAAATACAAAGCATCTGCAAGATTGGAAGATGTTTTGGTTATTGAAACCGAAATTTCAAAATTCAACGGTTTTTCTTTAACATTTAAACAACTTATCAAATCTAAAGAAACAGGTAAGACTTTTATCGAGGCAGAAGTTGTAGTTGTTGCTATTTCAAACAGCGGCAAGTTGTACCGCAAAATGCCTGAAGTTTTGGCAAAATCATTTGAAGAGGCTATGAAATGCCCGGAACTCGTTTAAATAAATATATCGCATCATCAGGTTTGTGCTCTCGCAGAAAAGCTGATGAACTTATAGAATCAGGAGTAGTTCAGGTTAATGGTAAAAAAGTAACTGAACTTGGTTATTCTGTGCAAAACAAGGACAAAGTTTTTGTCAACGGCAAAATTATCCATCCTGTAAAGCATGAATACTACAGATTTTATAAGCCTGCAGGATATATTACAACATCAGATGATGAAAAAGGCAGAAAAACTATTTATGACTTATTGCCTGAAAATTTACATCACCTAAAACCTGTTGGGCGTTTAGATAGAGAGTCTACAGGGCTTATAATTTTAACTAATGATGGGGACTTAATCAATGATTTGACACACCCATCTGTTAAAGTGCCCAAATTATATCGAGTTGCAATCAACGGCAAAATCACCCAAAACGACATTGACAAAATGTATAAAGGTATTGAGATTGAGCCTAACAAAATGGCTTACGCGCAAGTCGATGTGTTAGAAATTGATAACACACATACGGTTATGGAAATTCTTTTGTATCAAGGTTTGAACAGACAAATTCGTAAAATGTTTGAATACCTTGGTTTTGAAGTAGTTTCATTGAAACGTATTCAACATGCAATATTTAATCTTGACGGATTAAAACGCGGAGAATTTAAACCGATAAAACCTCGTCAAATTAAGGATTTGAGAAACTTTTTAAACAGAATTGCAGGTAAAAATGCTTAAAGTCGCATTGACCGGAAACATCGCAAGCGGTAAATCTTCCGTTCAATTGTTTTTAGAAAAACAAGGCTATCCTGTTCTTGATACAGATATTGTTTGCCATGAATTATTAGAAAACAGTGTTGAAATCGCAGAAGCTTTTTCAGGATATGATGTTTTTCATGACGGAATATTGAGTCGTGAAAAGTTAGGCAAACTTGTTTTTTCTGACCCTAAGTTAAAAAAGATGTTGGAAAATTTGTTATACCCTGATTTGATTGCCGAAATGCAAGCTTTTTTTGCAGTTCACTCAGGGAATAAATTTGTATTTGTCGGTATTCCTCAACTGTTTGAGGCCGGCATGGAGAATTTGTTTGACCGCACAGTGTTGGTTTATTGTGATGATGAAATTCGCGAACAACGTCTGATTGCTCGAAACGGATATACAAAAGAGTACGCAAAAACGCGCATGGCATCTCAATTATCGCAAGACATCAAAGCAAAAAAAGTTGATTATGTTATCTATAACAACTCGACTATTGAAGATTTACACAACAACATCATCAAGGTAATTGAACAAATCCGCTAATATCTTTGTGATAAGGCGAATAGTGCATTGTAACGACTCTATCATCACCGCCTGAGGTTACATTACCCTCAATAGTATCAAATGTTCCGTTAGGGTATACTTTTGTAACTATTCCCGTATGCGATGCCTGAGTATTAGTATCGCCATCTTTTTCACGCATAATCACAATATCACCGGCACGGACTTTTTCTTTGACAGTTTTTGTTCGGTCTTTTGATTCGGTTATGCAGAGATATTTATCATGCTCAATTGCTTGTTTTCGCAAGTTTTCGACCCTATGATTTCCAAACCATTTAGGCGCTCGCAAACCTTGTTGCTCGTAAGCCTCTTTAATTACATAAGATACAAAGTCCGCGCACCATTCAGGACTATTTGAAAATCTTTTATATGAACCGTCAGATTCTTTGTAACCAATGTATTTTTTTGCATTTTTTACAAAGGCATTGCGCAAAGCCTGATTTGATGGTTTTGTCGGATTTGTTGCAGTTTTGCTACTTTTTTTCGTTTCGGTTTTAGTTGATGATGCTGTTGAATTTATTTTTGAGGTTGCAGAAGTTCCGCTGAAATTTATATCAGCAGCCCTTGAATAACTGTTGTTTTGTGGAAGAAATACGCTTGGCATTAGGGAGTCACCAAAAGGATTTGCTCCAATTGTTCCATTCCAAATACTTCCTCCGCCACCAAAATTAATATCACCTCCGGTGAAAGATGTTCCAAAGGTTGTTGTATTACCAATACTAGGCAAAGTCGAAGTTCCGCCAAAGTTTATAAATGGCAGTATTGTCGGTTGACTCATATTGTATCCTACAACAATCGGATTCACTGCAGGATTATTATACGTTATCGGTGTAAAAATGTCCCCTAAGTTCATATTTCCCCGTTCTATTTTCCCTTACTTATATATAAAGTATTTTTGAACGAGAAAATTGCCTTTTTGTTACAAAATTTTATCCTCTTGGTGTTTAAATTGCATATCATAAAGGTGTTTGTAATTACCTTCAGGAATAGCCATCAATTCTTCATGTGTACCAAGTTCAACAAGTTCACCTTCATTGATAACCGCAATTCTATCAGCATTATTGATTGTAGATAATCTGTGCGCAATAACAAATACTGTTTTGTTTTGCACTAAGTTATCCAAAGCTTTTTGTACAATTGCCTCAGATTCGTTATCAAGAGCTGAAGTTGCCTCATCAAGAATTACAACAGGTGCATTTTTAATCATAGCTCTTGCGATAGCAACACGCTGTCTTTGACCACCTGATAAAGATGCACCGCGCTCACCGACATAAGTATTTATACCATCTTCTAATGTTGATAAAAATTCATCAAGGTGAGCCATTTTTATAACTGTATTTATCTCTTCATCCGTTGCATTTTCTCGACCCATAAGGATATTTTCTTTAATTGTTCCAGAGAACAAGAAATTATCTTGAAATACAAATGAAATATTCTCTCTAAGGCTTTCGATTTCTAAATCTTTGATATCTACACCGTCATATTTAATAGAACCGCTTTTGATGTCATAAAATCTTGGCAATAAATTTACTATTGTACTTTTACCACCACCTGAATTTCCGACAAGCGCAATAGTTTCGCCTTTATTAACCTGTAGAGAGAAATCTTTTAATACCGGTACATTTTCTTCATATTCAAAATAAACATGCTCAAAGTCAATAGAGTTATTTAACCCGTTGAGTTTTTTTGCATTTTCTTTATTTTTGATATGCGGTACAAGGTCAAACAACTCAAAAACTCTGCCTAATGCAACAAATGTTGTTTGCAAATCGGTAAGCGTTCTGCCCAAATCTTTTACCGGTTTGTATAACAATAGCAATGAGGTTACAAACGATGCAAAACTACCTGCACTCATTTGTCCGCTGATAATCAAATGGTTGCCATAAAACATTACAAGCGCAATACCGATAGAACAAATAAAATACATAATCGGAGACATCCAACCTACACGCTTTGTCAACGACATAGTAAGGTCGAATTGTTCTTTTATTTGGTGTTCAAACTTATTATTTTGAAGTTTTTGCAAGTTGTAAGCAGTCATAATTTTGTTACCTGCAAAAGTTTCGTTAAAGTTGGTTGTCATATCTCCGCCAACAACCATTGTGGCGTTAGATACTTTTTTAATTCTTTTTCTGATTAAGGTTACAGGAGTAATCGCAATTGCCATAATTCCAACACCGATTATTGCAAGTTTCCAAGAGTTGTAAAGTAAAACACTCACCAAACCAACAATTCCAAAACTTGTCATAATGAAAGTTTTAATTGTGTTTATGATGTTTTTACTTGCGGTTTCAGGGTCTGTCAAAAATCTTGTTAAAACTAAACCTGAAGAGTTGATATCGTAAAATTTCGGGTCAAGTGAAGTTAGTTTTCTGAATAATTCTATTTTTAACGAATTTGAAATTTTGTTACCTGTCCAATCTGTCAAATAGTTGTTTGTATATTTCAAAAGCCCTTGAATAACGGCAAATAAGACAATACCAAATGGGATAGCCGTTGCAAGGACATTTTGTTCAATAGTAAAACCTGCAATATGCCATGCCTTACCATTGATTACACAGTCCATATAAGGTTTTAGAGCAAAAGCCACAACACCATCTAAAAGCCCTAACGGTACAGCAAGAATCATGTTTAATATGATGCGTGGCAAGTGCGGTTTTAAAAACGGCGCAACTTTTTTTACCAAATATCCGTATCTAAAGGCATCTTTAGACATTGTGTCTTTTAATTTATACTCCATATATCCCTCATTCTTAACTTAAATTTTCTACGATAGTATAAATATCTCACAAAAACATCTCCATTTCAAATTTGAAATAAGTTTTGAAAAACTTCTACTTGACAATCAAAAGAACTTATTATAAATTAGTTATACGGTTTGAACACAGTTTGAACTGTTTGATAACTGAATATTGATGGGCGTGTGGTGGAATGGTAGACACGCTAGTCTTAGGAACTAGTGCGAAAGCATGGGAGTTCGAGTCTCTTCACGCCCAAATCTAAAAAAGAACCTTTTACAAGGTTCTTTTTTGTTGCGTAATGAAACAGTTCAAAAACTATGTCATTACGAGGAGCATTGACTTGCTAATGTATCAATGGTCTTGACGGAGTGACGTAGTAATCCCATGCAAGTAAAACGTAGGGTGGGGAAAACCACAAATTTCATTACCTTTGCAACCAAGCACGGAATGTCTCACTAGACAACAACCATTGTAATATGATAAACTTAGGTTATGTTTACTGGAATAATTGAAGAAACAGGTAAAATAAAAAGCTTTTCTAAAGGCAGCAACGGTGCGACAATTGAAGTCGAGTGTCAAAAAGTTCTGCAAGACACAAAACTTGGAGATAGTATTGCAATAAACGGTTGCTGCCAAACTGTCACAAAACTTTCTTCAGCCGCATTTAGTGCAAGAGTGAGTGATGAAACACTTTCTGTCACAACTTTTAAGGATTTAAAAAAAGGTGACACGGTTAATCTTGAAAGAGCTTTGACTCTGAGTTCAAGACTTGGTGGTCATATCGTAACAGGGCACGTTGATTGTGTCGGAGAATTTTTATCAAAAATTCAACTATCAGACTTTTATGACCTAGAATTTTCCGTACCAAAAGAGCAGGAAAAATATATCGTCAAAAAAGGTTCTATAACTATAAACGGCATAAGCCTTACGGTTGCGGAGACAAAAGGAAATACATTAAGAGTTGCAATTATTCCACATACATTTGAAAATACAAATTTAAAAGACCTCAAAATTGGAGACCGTGTAAACATTGAAACAGATATCTTAGGCAAGTATGTTGAAAAATTTTTATCTGCGAAAGATAATAATGAGGGTATCAGTATGAAATTTTTACAAGAAAATGGGTATGTATAATGGAAAATAAAACTTTCAGATTCGACAGCATAGAATCAGCAATAGAAGATTTTAAAGCAGGTAAACCGATTATCGTTGCAGATGATGAAGATAGAGAAAACGAAGGCGACGTAATTGTTTCGGCTGAAAAAGTCACTCCTGAACTTATTAACTTTTTAGTAACAGAAGTTAAAGGTTTGGTTTGTCTTGCAATTTCTCACGAAATCGCCCAACAGCTTGATTTACCGCAAATGGTAGACCAAAATACAGAAGGTATGAAAACCGCATTTACCATAAGTATAGATGCAGCCGAAAAATACGGTGTAACAACAGGGATTTCAGCATTTGACAGAGCCAAAACAGTTGAGGTTGCAACCGCTTACGATGCACAACCGACAGATTTGAGACGTCCTGGGCATTTGTTCCCTTGCGTAGCTCGTCGTGGCGGAGTTTTGGAAAGAACAGGACACACGGAGGCAGTTGTTGATTTGGCAAAATTATGCGGTCACAGACCTGCAGGGGTTATGTGCGAACTGATTGCACCGGATGGACACATGGCAAGAAGAGATTATTTGAGAAAATTCGCTGATGAACACAATATGAAATTTATCTCAGTGGCAGAACTTATCGCATACCGTCTAAAATCAGAAAAACTTGTAACAAGAGAGGCTGAAACAACTCTACCGACACCTTATGGTACATTTACGCTTTATGCTTACAAAAACCACGTGAACGGTTCTGAACATGTTGCACTTGTAAAAGATGACGGTTCTGATAAAATTCCTGCTGTCAGAGTTCATAGTATGTGTTTGACTGGCGATGTTTTCCACAGCTTGAAATGTGATTGCAATTCCCAATTGCATAATGCATTAAAATACGTAAATGATTACGGAAAAGGCGCTGTAGTATACTTAACTGACCACGAAGGCAGAGGTATCGGACTTTGCAACAAAATTAAAGCATACAAATTGCAAGAAGAAGGACAAGACACTATTGAGGCTAATATCTCATTAGGTTTCAAGTCTGATTTAAGAGATTACGGTACAGGGGCTCAAATTCTTGTAGATTTAGGGTATACTACATTTAACTTAATTACAAACAATCCGAAAAAGATTGTAGGACTGGAAGGTTATGGGCTGAATGTAAAAGATATTATCAAGGTATCTTCTGAAATTACTCCATACAATCAAAGATATATCAATACTAAAAAAGAAAAAATGCACCACTATTTATAAGGAAAAAGATTAATGTATAACACAAAAATTTTAACAGCAAATGAATTTGGCAAATTTGAAGACCTTTATGAAGATTTTCGCAGCAATGCCGCATCTGATTATAATTTTGAACTTGAGCCACTGGATTATGACGGATTTTTGGATGCGATAGATAAAGATTTAATAAAATGTATTGTGTTATACGAAAGTGAAAACCCTGTTGCATTCTTAGTTTACACAACAGCAATTTCTGAGGCAATCGAGTTAAACATTGTCCACAGCAAAGATAAAGAAGATTTTTCAAACAAGGCAAAAACTTTACTTGAAAAATTCCTTGAAGTTACTCAAACTTTGAGAAAAGAAAAAATCGTTTGCTACCCAATGTTAGGGGAACAAAAATCGCTAATCAGTGTTATTGCAAAACTTGGTTTCAAATTCGTTGGAATTGAAGTTTTGAGATTCAAATTTGATACTCAAGTATCAAGAGAAATCTTTAACCATGCCAGAATGGTTAAACTACCTGAAGACTATGAAGTTGTATCTTGGAATGACAAATATTTTGATGATGCCGTTGAAGTTATCAACGAATCATTCAAAGAAAGTTCTGATGCTTTGTTTGACCCTAGATTTAAAACACCTGAAGGAACATCTGATATCATCACTAAAATTGTCAAAGATGTTTACGCTGAATTTATGCCAAATTCAACAAGTGTTTTGCTATACCAAAATAAACCTGTAGGTTTTGCATTTATGAACCTTACAGGCGGAACAATCGTAAATATTCCGCTTGTTGGTATTAAAGAAGAACACCAAGGCAAAGGGTTATCAACTATTATGTTGAAACATTCAATGGACTACGTAATGAATGCGGTTGATAAATACCACACACCAATTGCTGAAATTAACACTACAACTGAAACTAACAACCTTCAAGCACTAAGACTTTATAAAAACTTAGGATTCCTTGAAGATTACAGTTATCCGCAATCTTATATGCCAATCGAAAACTAGACTTTTTCAAAAAAATCAGTTAAATTAAGTGTATGGCAGGAATAGATATCAAAAGATTTCTGAATAATTTTGCCCAAAATTACCGTGGGCAAGCTTTTGTAGCTCAAGGTGCAGTGAGAACTCAACAGGCTATGCCACAAACTCCTGCACCACAAATTCAATCTCAACCAACGCCTGCGCCTCAGCCTCAAAATATTGTTCCAAAAGCAATGCCTGAACCATCACCAAATATGCAATTAAACACATTGCAAAGTATGGATAGAGCGGTTTATGCAAAAGAGGTGATGGGGTTTCCGCGCAACGTGAATGAATTTATCTATATGTTGCAAAGAGGAATGAGCTATTCTCAATTTAATCAAATGTATGCAAATCAACTTGCTGCACAGCGAAATACACTTTCTCAACTGCAAGCTCAAATTTTGGCGCAATTGCAAGGTTTGACAACATCTACAACAAAAGAAATGATAAATGTTCAACTTGCAACACAAATGCAAAGTTCGCTAAAAAATTTAGACATTTTAACAGGTGGAATGATTAACCTTAGCCAAATTTCAGCCCTTTTGCAACAAAACGGAAAAGAAGCCATAACAAAACTGATTATGTCTATGACAGAGGCATCAAAATCAGGAATTACCGACCTTTCTCAAATGAAAGAAATGGCAAAGTTGATAAATGCAAGTATTTCAGTTGCGGCAGAAAACAATCCGCAAAAGACTTTGAAATTACTTTTAATGCTATATCTTCCTTGGCTGCCGCTAGATGATGGCGTAGGGTTTGACTTAGAACTTCAACAAAAATCAAATAGCGAAGATGAAAGTGACAGTATACTTGTCATAACGGTAACAACAATAAATTATGGAACAGTTAAAGCTACACTGTTTTTAGAGTCTTCAAATTCAGTTCAGGTTGGAATAGAATGTAGCGAAAAATTTCCTAAAACTGAATTACAACTCAGAATAGATAAAGAACAAAAATTCTATTCAATGGATTCTAACGTATCTTTTAAGACTAAAGATAATGGCGAAAACAAACAACAAAAGCAAAGTGCCAACATAAATATGTCCCAAACAAACGAAATCAATCCGTATCTGTTACTTATGGCACACACTTTGATTAAACATATTATTGACATTGATAATGGCAAAACTCTTGGCATCCAATCTCATATTGATTAATATTTGTAACAAACAATTTTAAAAACTAACAAAATTTTTCACATGCCTGTTTTTAAATGAAATGATATTTGAGTAAAGGTAGATTTTTCAACATATCTTTACAAAACCTCAAACAACTGCTATAATCGTAGTTGGAAATAGAGTTAATGAAACATCAAGGTTAAGGGGTTAGCCTTGGAAAAACAAAAAATTGAATATATGAAGGAGTGTTAGTATGGCAATATCACCTATTAGCAACATTAGTGTTAGCAGGATTCACAACAACACATCATTTGTCGGTCGAAGAGACAATGGTATCGATAATGATATGGAAGGTCAAGAGTACCAAAAAACAAAATCTAATAAATTTGCATCAGTACCGGTTGCAGTTTTAATCGCAATGACACCGGCAATGGCAAACGGAACAGAACCTGTCAAAGCAATTCCGCTTGATAATCAAGCAGTAACAGAACTTATGGCAGCAGCATCTACAAATGCAACCGAAGCGCCTACCTACATAATGGGTACAGAACAAAGTTCACTTACTCCGTATGATTATTATATGAAAGATGCTAATATTTTACATTCCGTACCAACAACAATTAATAGAAGTAAAGCGGCAACTCTTACATTTGAATCTATTGCAAAAGATTCAAAGAATACTGTCAATTTCGTATCGCTTGTACCAAAAGATTTAACTAATACTGCAAAAAGGGTAAGTCAATACTTTGACCACGATGATGCTCCTACAGTTCGTCAATTGGTATATCACAATTTAGGTGGTAACGGCAGTGGTGACGATTTTTGCAGTGTAAGAACTAGACAAAGATTGTATGATAAAGACGGGAAGCCGTATTATATGGATAGAGATGTAAGAATCACTGATGATGCGGCTAATGCCATTATTGATTTACTTGCAGGAGATACAAAGTTCAAAAATAATACAAATATTGAATTTATAGAAACTAAATCTTCTGTAATGAAGAGTACAACAATTATTGAATAAAACTAAAAGTTTTGAGACAGGGAAGTTAAGAATTGTAAAAATTTGAAACTTCCCTGAAATCACAACTAAAAAATATTTTTTCATGATTTAAGAAGTAATATTTGAGATAAAACGATGTCACTAAATATTGAGAAAAAAGAAAAACTAAATCCTCAAACACCCCTGTCACCCCAACTAACGGATACAGGTACTGTTTCATCTCCGAAAAACCCGATTGATTTTACTTCTGAAGAAACAAAAAGCAAACCTAAGACAATGGGGATTGCTGTTGAAAAAACTACACAAGAAGAACCTCTAACAGCTACAACTTCTGTTAAAGAAAACGATAAAACTCAAGAAACACCAGCAGAAAAAACTGAAACAACCTTCGTTTCAAAAAGTTCTGATGAACAAACGTCAACCGCAGAAACTTTGAGTACCCCAGATAAACCCAAAGAGCAATCCGAACTTGACAAAAAGCTTGATGAATATTCTCAAAAGAACAATTTAGCAACTATTGATGATGTAAAAGCCAGCTTGATTAATAAAAAAAAGGATGGAACTCTTACCAAATCAGAAGAACAACTTCTCACAGAATTAGACAAACCTAAAAAACTAATTTCTGATGAAGTTTTAAATAGTGCTGAATGGAAATCCAAATCTCCAAAAGAAAAAATTAACGAATATGTAAAAGCATATTTAGAAAAATTTGATGATAAATTTGCCTCAAAAGACCAAAAAGCACAAGAAAAGCAAATTAAAGCACAAATCAAAGAATTTAATGAATATATCAATATCAGTAGTGCAGTATATTCCTCTGCTGAAATCAAAAATATTGCCACTCTTGCTGAAACATTAAACAGCAAAAGCCTTGATTTTAATGAATTTAAAACTCAAGGATATAAAGCATTTCAAAATGAATTAGTACCTTTAAAGACTCGACAAAGTGAAGAATGGAGAAATCTTTCTCAAAAAGAAAAACTTGATAAGTATGTTGAAGGCTACTGCTCAAAAAAATATGAAAATTTTGAAAATATGTCTGATACCGATAAGAAAAAATGTATTAACGAAACAATTAAAGAGTTCACAGACAAGTTTGGTCTTTCAGACTTATTAAAAGGCAAAAGTGCAGAAGAAGCAAAAGAAATAAGTGAAGCTATTTATACTAAAGCTGCAATTTACTTTGACGCAATAGATTCTAATCAACTGACAATTGAACAATTTATTGAAATGCCAGTAAGCGAACAAAGTAAACTTATGCTCAAATACTATGAAAGTAAAGGCATAAAAGATGAAGCTAGTATCCAAAAACAAGACACTAAAATAGCACTTGCAAAGGAATGGGAAACAGCACATCCTGGAGAACAAGCTACAATTAAAGATGTATATAATCTTTTAAGAAAAAGGAATCCCAAAAGTTTAACAAATGAAGAACAAATATTATTAAAAGAATATGGAATATTGCTTAAAATTGATTCAAAAGCCAATAAACAGATTAGTTTAGAATCAAAAAATAGTGATTTGGCAATTCTATACGGTTTTAAAACATCTAAAGAATATATATCAGCCCAATTACAAGATATTTCGGCAAACAATTATAGCGATAAAAAAACTCGTGCTAGACTTCAAAAATTGATGGCAGGTTGTGATAATATTGAAGATTTAAACTTTGTAATAAATTCTTTGAAAGAAAAGAATTTCAAAGATGACCAAATAAAAAAATTAATACCTCAACATCTAATCTCTGAACACATGGCTCATGAAATGGCAACAGGGAATGCTGACAATTACAACATTGCAACAGGTTTAAATATGTTACATGGCGATGTTGAAGTCCAAAAAGCTGCAACAAGAATCATGCCTGCAAGTTTTCAAGGTGTTGCACTTAATAAAGTAGCAACAAATACTGCCGCATATAAAGAATTAATCGACCCATTAACACAAGGGTTGAATGATAGAACAATCATATCATACCAAGCAGCTCAAGCATGTTCAAAAACAGTCCTAACATCAGCTAGCGTATCTTCTGCTAATAAAGCAGTATTTGCTCAAGATTTAGTTACAAATGCAAAAATAAACGGTCCGCAAGAACAGTTAAATTTTGCAAAGGCAATGTCTCAAATCAATGACCCTGCGGTCACTGAAGGCTTGGCTGCAGCATCAAAAAGCGTAGATAAAAGTGTTCGCACACAATACAACAGCTACGTTGAGTCTGCTGCAAAAAATTATCCGCCTGCAGAACAAGCTAAAATCTCAAATGCTATGAGAACCGGTGAAATTTCTCAAGAAACTTTGACGAAAACTACACCAACATCAGCTCAAGCAAAAGATAACACTCAAGTTCAAAACTCAGCAAACAACAATCAACAAGCTGTTCAAAAACAAAGCGCAAAAGCGCAAAGCCCAGCTCAAAACACTCCTGTAAGCGCAAATACAAAAGGTTCAGTAACATCAAGCAGTGGCAGAACAACAGGTGCTCAAACAGGAAGTGCAACTACAGTTTCAAATGCAACTTCTAAATCTGCTCAAACTTCAGCAGGTACAACAGGAGTTGCCTCATATAATTCAACAACAGGTTCAAGAACTTCAACCTCACGTCAAAATATTGATGGTTCAAATTCCGATACTGCCTCAAATTACGCATCAACAACATCTGCAAAACAAGCAGAGGAAACTGCACAACTTGAGGCAAAAAGAGATGAAGTTGCACAAAAAGCCCTTGAGACATCTGAAAATATCAAAAAATCAGTAACAGAACATGAAGCAGAAAAGCTTATTGATGTAGCATTAAAACAATCAGTTGAAGAAATCACTACAGACAAAGAGTTCCAAACATCTGTAGAAGACAAACAAATCACTGAAATCAGAAATAAACTCAAAAATGCATCAAGCATTACTGAAGTTTACGATATCATTTCTTCACTTGGAGAAAAAGCGCAAAGCGTATTCTTTGACAGAATCACTAAATCTAAATATCTGACGTCATTCATTGAAAATGTTGACGATACCTCAACTCTTTTAAGATTGTACAACTCTTCAAACTCTGAAGATGCTCGAAAAGTTGTATTAAACAAATTGGGTGACAAAATTTACTCACTATTAGAAAATGACAAAATTTCTGATGATAACCTTGTTTCTGTTAATTACAAAATCATCAAAAATTATTTGACTCAGAATGTAAGCTCTATGAGTAATGTAAGATTTTCAAGATATTTACAATTCTTACCGCTTGATGAAAGAGAAAAATTGACAAAATTGAGAAATGAAGTTAAAGGTATAGATAATCAAGTTGCACAAACCAGCTTGCAAAGACAAGCCCAACCACAATTTTCTCAACCTGCAATGCAATATGATGAGCCAACACCTCAAGAATACACTCAACAACCTGAACAAAAATCAGAAGTTCAACAAGCTCAACCACAGCCTAAATTTGCAGCAAATGAAATGACAAAAACATTGGCAGATGGGACTACAATAACTCGTCAAGGCACATCTTTTGGCGCAATTAGTGATGTTGAAGACGACTCATACAGAATCGTTTCACCACAAGAACTTGCTCAACAAAAAGGTAATCCTATCGGTATGAATGACGAAGTTCTGACTCCTGGTTCTATCGAATGGCAAAGAAAATATAATAAACAACAAACTCCACCGACAACAGCATTTACTTTCGCAGCTTTAGAAGAAGAGGAAGAAGAATTTGGCGGAACATTCGGACCTGCAAAAGTTGGAATGGGCAAACGTATCAACAAAAAATTTCCACCAAAAGGTTTCCGTTTTAACGCATAGTTCTACTCCACTTGATTTGTAATGTTTTTTATGTTGTAATACACTTACAGCAAGAAATTCTTGCGAGTTCTATAGAAAGAAGACAATTACAAATTGCCGAAAGAAATTAAACTAGCGAAATTTGCAGGTTTTTGTTACGGAGTAAAAAGAGCCGTTGAAACCGTTAAAAAATTAAAAGCCGAAAATCCGCAAAGAAATATCTGTGTATTAGGGGAATTAATTCACAATTCACAAGTGATTGAAGAATTGGACTCTCTTGGTATCAAATCGTTATCTGAATTACCGCAAAAAGGTGATGGCATTTGTGTTGTAAGAAGTCATGGAGAAAGTCCTGAAGTTTTTAAACAAATTGAAAATGCAGGATTTGAAGTTTATGACTTAACTTGCCCTGATGTTAAAAAAGTTCAACAAAAGGCAATCGAACTTGCAAAAGACGGTTATTATTTGGTAATTGTCGGAAAATCTCAACATCCGGAGGTTATTGCAATCCGCGCTAATGCCGTACAATACAGTGATAAGGTTATTGTCGCAGATTCAGTCGAACAATTAAAACCTTATGAAAAAGAATTGAAAGAACATAAAAATATCGGAGTGGTGGTACAAACAACCCAAATGATTTCAACATTGAATGAAATTATCCAATACCTGACTCCAATTTCAAAAGAATTGCATATTGCAAACACAATATGCAGAAGCACTTCAATGCGACAATCAGAAGCCAAAGAAATGGCAAAAGAAAGCGATTTGATGATTGTTGTAGGTTCTAAAAAGAGTGCAAACACATCTCATTTGGCAGAAATTTTGAAGGATATTACAAAAACCATCCACATCGAAACTGATGCCGAATTAGATAACTACAAGGATTTGATAGCCAAATCCGAAAAAATTTCCGTAACCGCAGGAGCATCAACCCCTGACAACGTAATTTCAAAGGTTATGGAAAGATTAAAATAGATTGCCACGGAGCTAAAGCTCCTCGCAATGACGATAATCGCGACAAGTACCGTCGTCGCAACCATTGGCAAGTGTCGCTTAACATAGCACACGTCATTGCGAGCGAACAAAGTGAGCGTGGCAATCCACACAACAAGTAAAACAAAACGACTGAAAAGTCAAAAAAAGAAAAAGGAGAAAATAAAAAATGACACAAGCAACATTAGACGAATTTGAAAAGTTGTTAGAAGAAAGCTTTTCAAAAGGACATTCAGTAGCTGATATCGTTGAAGGTACAGTTTTGAAAAAAGACCAAGACGGCTACCTAATCAGCGTTCGCGGCGCTAAAACAGAAGCTTTCTTGCCTAACAAAGAAATCTCTGCTGCAGAAGAAGCTACACCACTTGAAATTGGTGACGAAAAAGAATTTTACGTATTGAAAGAAGAACACGACGAAGAAGGTATGTTGTTATCTTTGAAAAGACTTGCATTTGCTCAAGCTTGGGCACAACTTAACGATGCAAAAGTTCAAGGCGACACAATCCTTGCAAAAGTTGTTTCAGTTGTTAAAGGCGGCGTTTTGGTTGACGTTGCTGACTTGAAAGGTTTTATCCCTTCATCTCAACTTAGAACAGGAACTCCATTTGACGGTTTGTTAGACCAAAAAATCGAAGTTAAAGTTCTTGAAGCTGACCCTAAGAAAAACAAACTTATCTTGTCTCAAAGACAAGCTGTTGCTGAACAAAGAGACCAAGTTGTTGATAACATTTTGTCAGAACTTGAAGAAGGTCAAGTTGTTAAAGGTGAAGTTGTTAGAATCGCTGATTTCGGTGCTTTCGTTGACATCAACGGCATTGACGGCTTACTTCCAATTTCTGAAATTTCATGGCAAAGAATTAAACATCCTTCAGATGTAATTTCTTTGGGTGAAACTTTAGAAGTTAAAATCATCAAAATTGATACTGAATTGAAAAGAATTTCATTGTCATTGAAAAGAATGGGCGAAGACCCATGGCAACAAATCGAAGGTCAATTCTCAGAAGGTCAAGTTATCACAGGTACTGTAAACAAAGTTACAGGTTTTGGTGCATTCATCAACATTTTCCCTGGAGTAGAAGCTTTGTTACCCGTTTCTGAAATGGCTGAAGAAAACGTTAATCCGTTCAACAAATACAAAGTTGGCGACAGCGTTGAAGTTCTTATCAAAAAATTCACTCCACAAGAACACAGAATCGCTTTGAGTGTAAAAGATATCAATAAAGATGCTGAATAATTCAGAATTTTAAGATATACCAACGCAAAAGGCCGGAAGAAATTCCGGTCTTTTGTTTGTATGATAAAAACATGTCATTACGAGGAACATTGACTTACAAATGTATCGATGGTTTTGACGAAGTGACGTGGTAATCCACAACAAGACTTGCAGGGGATTACTACGTCGCGCTGTAGTGGTGAATGTGATATTTGTAAAATATTGCTCCTCGTAATGACATGATGGTGTAAAAACATAACTGTCATTCCGAATTCATTTCGGAATCTCAAACACAACAAAAAGGTCTATGTCACCCTGAACAGCAGGAGCGAATGCGACTGCGTAGATTCAGGGTCTATCCATTTGATTGAAAAAATAATGCACAAAGGTCGATTTTTAAAATCGAAATTGATAGATTCTGAATAGCAAGAAAATTATGTGTTCATACTTCACACAAATTTTCTAAGCTTTCAGAATGACACTTTATTTTGTCGGCATAGTAATGCCGACCTACTTTATTACCAATCAAGCAAATCTCATTATGTCATTCCGAACTCGTTTCGGAATCTTTTCCAATTAATAATTTCGCAAATATACCCATTGATAAATCATGATAATTTATTTCGCGGTTCTTAATACATATCTGGCAGCGGCTGTCGCAGGTTCAATTATCCCATCATGAAAACGTATCGGATAAACATCAGTTAAATGTTTAGCATCATTTTTCACAACACAAGTATTAGCAGTAACACTACTAGAACCTGATGAACAACTAACCTCTTTATTAGGAAGTGCCGTACCATTGACATCAATAAACCCTACGCAATCTGACATAAATGAATCATCTACACCGGTCATATACCCATCTTTGAATGGAACTCCAACAGGGAGTGTACAAGGCGAATAGCCTAAATCCTTATAAAAAGCAACAATAACACCATCTGATAAAACATAACCATGCATGTTACTTAAAAAACCTGTCCCATACAAACTTTTAAAGTATGGATATTCAACCAAGGCGTATTTTTTGTTTTCATTGTTTTTAGTCATTGGTAATTTTGAAATATCATTATAGTATGTCGCACCTGTCAAAGTTCCATTTAATAATGAGCACATTGACATAACAGTTGTTGGTTTTTCCGCTCCACCATTTGCGCCACACTTTGCATCAATACCTGCAAAATCAAAACCGTACTGAGCTTGCGACATCCTTGCTGCTTGGGATAGAGTCGACATTGTCTTTTTGAGAGTTGAACGATATTGTGCAGAACGAGTATTAGCAATCAGTGTCGGAATTGTCATCGCTGCAACTACACCAATTATACCAAGCGTGATTAAAACCTCTGCTAGAGTGAATCCAAATTTCGCTTTGGTTGGTGGCAAATCTACGTGCGTAGCACCTTCGGCTAAGGTAGAACCAAATTTTATTTTTATAATTTTGTACATATAATCTCTCCTAAAATTATGTAATTACATTTCCATTAATAAGGTATTTTATTTCTATTGTCAAGGTGTTTTATGTAATTTACTTATTTCTTCTTAAACATAGTATTAAAATATGGAGTTGATATGGAAGAGAACATTTGCAAAATTTTAGGTAACAACATAAAAAAAATAAGAAACACCAAAAATTTGACTCAGAGCAAGTTGGCTGAACTTCTTGGAATTGAAGTCAAATCACTGAGCCTTATTGAGACAGGAAAAGGTTTTGCAAGTGCTAAAACTCTTGAAAATTTGACCAAAGTTTTGGATGTCACAGCGACTGACCTATTTGCAATTTCTGATAAAAAAAGCAATGACATTCTCTATAAAAAAATAATCAACCAAATAAAAACAATAAAAAATGACACCGCAAAACTTGAAACACTGGAAATTGTACTAAAAGGACTTGTTTAAAACTCCACAAAAATTCAAAGGTTTTATCTGTATTCTTTACGCCAAAAATTTTTCATGATAGCATAGGAATTGCAAAATAGTAAAATATGAAAATTTAAGAGGTAAAAATATGCAAGCCCGTAGAGCAGCCAGAGAATTAGCTTTCATCCTATTCTCACAATTTGATAAAAAGATTACAAACTATTCTAAAGAAAATTTAGACGATATTATTTTAAAATCAGTAAGAATCTTATCTGACAGTGCAAAAGACGATTTGAAAACATCATTAGGCGCACTAATTGATATGAAAAACAAAGTTGACGATTATGAAGCTGAACACGAAATCAACTTGAATAGACCAATCGAAGCTGCAAACATTCCTGTTCCGCTACCTATGACATCTGATATGACAGGCAGAATCGATGAAATGATTGAAGTAGCTGAAAAAGCGCTTTTGGCTGTTGAAATTGCTGAGTTTACAACACTTGAATCTCAAAGTGAAGTAAAACGCTATGCAATCCAAATCGCAGAAGCTTTCCAACAACATCACCAAGAAATTGACGATATGATTAAAGAATACTCAAACGGTTGGGATTTTGACAGATTAGTTAAAATGGACAAAGATATTTTGAGAATCGCAATTTCTGAACTTCTATATGTAAAAGAAGCTCCTATGAAGGTTATTGTTGATGAAGCTCTTGAACTTGCTAAAAAGTATTCAACAGAAGACAGTGCAGCATTTATTAACGGTATTTTGGCAAAAATTATTGTTGATAAAGGTGTTAAGTATTAATTTTAAATTTTAAGTTTTTTAAAAAGGTGGCGAGCACGAAGTGCTCGCCACCTTTTGTTTTATCTATTCTTCACTTACCGAAAACCCTTTAGGTAACTCCTTTTCTATCTCGGATAAAAACCTAGAAACTGGCATATTAAAAGCCGTTGCAAGTTTAAATATCGTCGTCAATTGCGGGTCTTTAACAGCACGCTCAATATCACTTATTACAGATGATGGGATATCATACTCAGCCCCAAGTATAAACTGACTTTTCTTCCCCCTCAAGCGTTTCACGGCAGCAGCTAAAGCCGTGCATATAACTTTTTTCTTAACCTCTTGCATAATTCTATTATTGAATGTAATATAAATACTATCCTATCGCGTACGCGATAGGCATGTTAAAAAGGAGTGAGTATGAAAAATAAACAAAGTGCTGAACATACACAAACAAAAGCAACAATCGGGTTTACCCTTGCCGAAGGTGCTACGCACGTAGATTTGCCACCAACCAAGGCGAAATTTGGTTTTACCCTTGCCGAGGTTTTAATCACACTTGGCATAATTGGAGTTGTTGCTGCGATGACAATTCCGACACTTATGTCAAATTACCGAAAACACGTCATCGAAACACGTTTGACAAAATTTTATTCAACAATGACACAGGCAATAAAACTTGCAGAAAACGACTATGACGATATCTCAGGTTGGGACAAGTTAGGTTCAGGTTTTATTAAAGATGATAATGGTAATGACACCACAACACCTGTAGCCGAAGCGTGGGTTAATAAATATATAATTCCATACATAAAATCTGATGTAAAAATGAGCAATAATGCAGGCAAAATCGAACTATATTTTGTTGATGGCAGTATGCTGATGATTTCAAGCACTTCTTGGTTATATTTTCCTGACGCGAAAAAATACAAACCTGATGAAAAAGGAGTAATAAATCAACAAGAAACAGCCGGCAAAGATATGTTTATATTTCTGCTTAATGTAGAAGCAGATGCCGCACCCACCCCAGCTAGAATGTATATGGGACATGGATTGCAACCATATAAATACAACTGGAAAGGCACAAGAGACGATTTATTCAATGGAACCTACGGTTGCGGAAAAGAAGGAGTAATCGGAGCATATTGCACAGAACTCATTCGCCAAAACGGTTGGAAGATTCCAAACGACTATCCGATAAAGATATAAAGGAGGATGACAAGACTTTTTATATTGTTATTCCGAAAGGATTAAAAATCTTGTGGGTTTATTTGGCTTTGAGTTTATCCTATTCAGAATGACATAGACCTATGTGAAATATTTGAGCCACTGAAACTGTCTTGGATTTTTGGCGGCTCGACCGGCTCAATGCAGCTCTCGCCAAGATGTGCTGGGTTCACTTCATTCACACGGCGCACTTGCCAAAATTCGCAGTTCAGCATGACTAAAAAATACCTCATAATGACATACGACATTATTCATGCTAACATAACAGTATGTTTGGATTCATTAAAGAAAAATTTGACAACCTAAAAAATGCTGTTTCTAACACCGCGCAAAACCTTGTCGGTAATGTTCTATCTAACGTAGATACAACCGATGAACAGTATTCTGAATTTGCACTGGATGATATTGAAGATACCTTGATTAGTGCAGATTTAGGGGTTAATTATGCAGCGGAATTAGTTGATAATCTTCGCGCAAAGAAAAATGCAAAACCTTCAGAACTCAAAGACTATTTGAAAGAAGAGTTTAAAAAGACATTATCTGACGCAGGTTCTACAGAACTTAACTACAAAGACGGCGAACTCAACATTTATTTTATTGCAGGTGTGAATGGAGCAGGCAAAACAACCCTAATTGCCAAAATGGCATATCGTTTTAAACAAGAAGGTAAAAGAGTCCTAATTGCAGCAGGGGACACCTTCCGCGCAGCAGCAGAAGAGCAATTGAATATTTGGTCAGTGCGAGCAGGAGCAGATATCGTAAGGCGCGACAAAGCCGACCCGGCATCTGTTGTCTACGAGGCTATCCAAAAGGCAAAGTCTGAAAACCATGATGTAATTTTGGTTGACACAGCAGGCAGGTTACAAAACAAATTCAACTTGATGGAAGAGTTGAAAAAAATTAAAACCGTGATAGATAAACAAGCTCCGAATGCACTTAGAGAAAGCATTTTGGTAATTGATGCAAATACCGGACAAAACGGTTTGCAACAAGCTAAAGTTTTCGCACAAGCCGTAAATTTGACATCAGTTGCACTAACAAAACTTGATAGTAGTGCAAAAGGTGCAATTATTATTGCAATCGCAAAAGAAATGAATTTGCCGGTAAAACTTGTTGGTGTTGGCGAAAAGATGGAAGATTTGAAAGCTTTCGTACCGGAAGATTTTATTAATGCATTATTTGAGTAGAATTTCCAAACACTTGAAATTCTCAAAAAATATGTTATAATATAAATACTGGGAGCGGTGTTGCTGCACCGTCACCTGTTAGAGCCAATGTGGCATTCAGTTTAGCGCTGAGTGCCATTTATTATGTACAAATCTATATCTTAATAAAATTTCCGAAAATTTCATGTCCGTATTCCGACAAAATTGCCTCAGGATGGAATTGAACCCCATATATAGGCAAGGTTTCGTGCTCAATTGCCATTGGAATATTTTTGTATTTTGCAATTTCAACAAGTGGAGATTTTATCGTTGATTCATCAACTTTTAAGGAGTGATATCGAGTAACTGAAAAATTTTCAGGCAAACCATCAAACAACTTTGAAGGCTTGATACAAGTAATTTCAGACACTTTGCCATGGCAAGGCGCACTGTCTTTTAGCACCTTTGCTCCAAAAAATTGCGCAATACACTGAAATCCCAAACAAACACCAAGGATTTTTTTTGTTTCGTAAAAATTTTTAATCACATCCATACAACCCCCTGCAGTATCAGGATTTCCTGCCCCTGGGGAAATTATTATTGAATCAAATTTCAATTTTGCAAGTTCTTCAACCGTAATTTCATCATTTTTAAATACACGAGGATTTGCGCCAAGTTCTTGAAGATATTGAACAATGTTATAAGTAAATGAATCGTAATTATCAATCAAAATCATAAAAAGACCTCTCTCGCACCACGCACAGAATTTACGCAATAAATTTTACTTGCATTAGCTAAATCCGTTTTGGTTAAAACTTTTTCTAAACACTTACCGTTATCAAGCAAAAACTGCCTGTAAATGCCGTTTAACAAACCGCAAGATAAAGGCGGAGTGTACAACTGACCATCAAGTTCCAATACAACATTTGACCTTGAGCCTTCAGTTAGCTCCCCTTTTTCATTAAAAAATATCTCATCATAAATTTTCCCTTGCCTAATTTTTTCTAATGATTCGGCGTAATAGGGGCGATAAGTTGTTTTGTTTTTCAAAAACACATCCGTCGAATTTACCCTTTGAGATGAGATTACAATTTTACTTGAGATTGAGGGCTTATTTTCTCGATAAGATAGGCTAATATCACCATTTTTAGATAATTCAATCCGATAAATTCCATCTTTACCAAATCTAAGATTATGAATTTCTGAATTAAACTCAAAGCCCAAGATATTTGCAGAATTGTGCATCCTTGAAATATGTTCTTCAAAAAATTCTGCCACGCCATTTTTCACATTCAAAGTTTCGATGAGCTTCCAATCCTTTGTATTTTGCCAAAGAAAAGATGTTTTTACAAAAGCCTCATCCCATTCATCTTTAACCTCCGAATCCCAAACTATTGCACCCCCTGCACGGTATTTGTATACACTTGAGTCTTTTGTCTTTTGTAAAATCCGAATAGGAACGGAAAATTCACAAAAAGCACCATGTATGAAACCGATTGCACCACAATAGACATCACGCTTGCCGACTTCAACATTTTCAATAATGTTCATAGTGCTGATTTTTGGAGCGCCTGTAATTGAACCGCAAGGAAAAATTGACTCAAAAAGTTGATACAACGAAATATCATCGCGCAAGTCAGATTCAACCTCAGAGGTCATTTGGTGAAGTGTTTTGTGCGTCTCAATTTCAAAAAGTTTCGGAACTTTGACCGAACCTGTTTTGGAAATCCTGCCTAAATCATTTCGCAACAAATCCACAATCATAACATTTTCCGCTCGATTTTTCTCATCGTTATGCAAAAACTCAATATTTTGCTTATCTTCTGAGTCTGTTTTTCCGCGCAAAATCGTACCTTTCATCGGTTTTGTCAGCACATGCCTGCCATTTTTTCTAAAAAACAATTCCGGCGAAAAAGACAAAATCGTTTCGTAATCATTTGATAAAAATGCATTATACGGAGTTTTTTGGATTTGCAAAAAATAGTGATAAATGTCTTCCGCGCTGTATTCTGTGTCGATACTGAAATCAAATGTGTAGTTTACCTCATAAGTATTTCCTTGAGAAATTTCGTATTTTATTGTATCAAAGCCCTTTTTATAATCATCAAAAGTGATATCAGGCTTTGGAAACAAGAATACTTCTTTTGGATTTTGTTTTGGTTCAAATTTTTCAAAATTTTCAAAAACTTCAAAATACAATAGCGGAGTTTTTGAGGTAATTTGCTTGCCCAGAAAGACATCTTTTGCCTCGTATCTGATATATCCGACAAGGTAATAATTTTCTTTTAGCGATTCGATTTTTTCAAACGCTTGAACAAAACTATCGCTATCAAAAGCTTTGATTATGGTTATCGGATTTTTGAAAACTTTATCGGAATATATTTGCATACCTTTGATTATTCCACAAAAGATAAAATATATTAATCTTTATCACTATGTTAAAATACAGATATGAATATTTTAGAAACTACAACAACAAAACTAGGGAACAAAATAGAACTAATAGGCTCTCCGAGCGATGATAATATACTAATTATTGGGGTTTTCCATGGTGACGAACCTCAAGGAAAATATTTGATTGAGGAGTATTTGAAAACTTCAACAAAAATCACCCCCACCTCGACAAGCCCCCTCTCCCACAAGGGGCGAGGGCAACAGTCCGATAAATTACTAAAATTTGCAAAAGAGCTAAGAACAAACGCTACAGATGCAGAACAAAAACTTTGGAGCATTGTGCGAGGCAATAAACTCAATGGATTGCACTTTAAAAGGCAACAACCTATTGGTAAATATATTGTAGATTTTGTATGTTTCTCTCAAAAAGTAATCATTGAACTTGATGGTGGAGGTCATAACGAAGAAACTCAAATAAACAGTGATAACGAACGTACAAAATACTTAAATAGCCAAGGTTTTAAAGTTATACGAGTTTGGAATAATGATGTACTGACCAATACAGAAGGAACAATTGAATATATCCTTAGTTCCCTCGCCCCTTGTGGGAGAGGGGTAGGGAGAGGGGGCTTGTCGAAGTGGGGAAACTCGCTCCTCTTCATCCCTTGTCTTAACCCTGACGGAATGAGCGCAAATACCAGAGTCAATGCTAATAACGTCGATTTAAACAGAAATTTTCCAACTCAAAACTGGGGTAAAAACGAAGGCGATAACGCAACTTGCGATGATGAAACAACTGCATACTTTGGCGGGAAAAGTCCGGCAAGCGAAATTGAAACAAAATTTGTCATTGATATTATTGAAAAATATCAGCCAAAGCTAATTTTGACACTCCATGCACCATACAAAGTTGTCAATTACGATGGACCGGCAGAAGAAGTTGCTGAAGAAATTTCTCAAATCATAAACTATCCGGCAGAAGGCAGTATCGGCTACCCAACTCCTGGGAGCTTTGGAACTTATTGCGGAGTTGAGCGCAACATTCCGACAATTACACTGGAATTAGACGAAGAAATACAGGTTCAAGAACTTGTCGAACCTGTATTTGAAATATTTGATTTGCTTAGCTCAATTGACTGCTAAAACTTTATTCATAGTCAAAGTATAATTGATTGCCGTCTTTTCCGACCAAACAATATACTTTTTCATTTGCATCATATCTGACAGCAGACAAACCTAATTGCTGTTGCAATTTTTTGTCTTTTCTTACAGCCTCTAAATCAGAGCGAGTAAGCGCTGTACCTTTTTTATCTTTAGCGTCAGCCTTTCTCAATTTATCAAACAAAGTAAAATTACTTGAGCCTAAATTTAGCGCACTTTCTTTTGTTGGAGCTTTTGAGCCGCCCCATCTGAACCAGTTTGTAACTTGACCGTTTTTCACTGTAGTCCGAGTTTCATATTCGTTCAAACCGCGATTACCTTTAAAGTTCTGTATTTTTACATTGCCGTCAACTCTAACTTTGAATTTGTCTGTATTAGGTTGAGCTTTATTTACAACTGTTAATTCGCCGCCCATAAAATCCTCCGTTTATCTGTATGTATATACAAAGTATTTTCGTTTTCAATAATTGCTAAAAAAGTTGCGAAATATTAAGTTTCTTTCACAAATTATTTTGTGCTAATATTGTAAGCAAATACAAATATGAGGGAATTTTTATGAAACTGTTTAACTCTTACTCAAATACAATCGAAGAATTTAAACCAATCGAAGAAAACAAAGTAAAAATGTATGTTTGCGGACCTACGGTATACGATTACGCGCACTTGGGACATGCAAGATGCTATATCACTTGGGATGTGTTATATAGATACTTAAAATTTAAAGGTTATGATGTTACATATTGCAGAAACGTTACCGACGTTGACGATAAAATTTTGAAAAAAGCTGACAAAGAAGGTAAAACTCCAACAGAAGTTTCACAATATTGGTATAAACAGTTTGAAAATTCTATGAAAGCTCTTAATACTCTAAAACCTGATATTGAGCCATTTGCAACAAAAACACTAGGAGAGATGATTGCTATGGTAAAAGTCTTGATAGAAAAAGGTTATGCCTATGAAGCTAACGGTGATGTGTACTTTAGAGTAAAAAAATTTCCTAAATACGGTTATCTTTCAAAACAACCTATTGACCAACTTGAAAGTGGGGCAAGAATAGAAGTTGGAGAGCAAAAAGAAGACCCGCTTGATTTTGCCCTATGGAAAAAAGATGAAAAATTTGGCTATAAATCACCTTGGGGTGTTGGTCGTCCAGGGTGGCATATTGAATGTTCTGCAATGAGTAGAAAATATTTAGGCAAAACTATTGATATTCACGCAGGCGGAGCTGATTTAATATTTCCACACCACGAAAATGAAATAGCTCAATCTGAATGTGCAAATGGTTGCAAATTCGTAAATTATTGGCTACACAATGGTTTTGTAACTATTAATAAAGAAAAAATGTCAAAATCATTAGGAAATTTCTTAACAATTGATGATATGCTAAAAAATTATGATGCTAACACTCTAAGATTATTCATTTTAACAAACCATTACAGAATGCCTGTAGAATTTTCTGATGAGGCATTGACTGCAGCTCAAGCCGGTGCTAAACGTCTTACTAATGCAAAACAGACACCGATTGATGAAACTCTTGATATCACTAAAACAGAAGAATATAAAGCATTTGTTGAAGCTATGGATGAAGATTTGAATACTTCAAAAGCGTTAGCAGTATTATTTGACCTTGCAACAAAAGCCAATAAAGGGGAAAGTGGAGCTTATACAATTTTGTATAAATTGGGTACAACATTAGGTTTTACTTTTGAAAAAGCTACACTAAGTGAAGATGAACTAACTAAAGGTGTTGACAATGTATCAAAAGCATTAGATAAAGAATTCTCATCAATTGATGAAATTCTTGAACTCAGAAAACAAGCTCGTGCAGAGAAAAACTGGGATATCGCAGACAAAATCAGAATCGCACTAGATGAAGTTGGTATTGTTGTAAAAGATACCAAAGAAGGCACTACACTAGAAGCAAAGTAAAAAATTAATTGTCATTCTGAAAAGAATGAATACATAAAATTCTTGCTATTCTGAATTTCAAATTGAATAAAAATTTTTAACTGTCACCCTGAACTTGATTCAGGGTCTATCCATTTGATAAAAAAATAATGCACAGATGTCATTTTTTTTAATCAACATTGATAGATTCTGAATAGCAAGAAAATTATGCGTTCATTCTTCACGCAAATTTTCTAAGCTTTCAGAATGACAATAACTGATGTACTTTTGTAGGTCGGCATTGCTATGCCGACATCAAGAAAGTAGGGAGCCCACCTTTAATTATTTTTTCACCCACTACTTCAACTTAACAGCCTTCTTGAACCAATCGGCATCAGCCTTGGCATAATGCGCACAAGCAAGTCCATTCATGTTATTTGAAACTTTCAAATTGCAATATTTATCTAAGTCAGAATACACAGTTCCTTCATCGCCCATAGCAAGGAGCTTTCCATCAGTAAACTGGAAGGTAAACACATCAACACCAAAGCGATTTGGACCATTTTTCACACCATTGATATCAACATGAATCCAACAATGTGAACCATCATTAAAATGCATAGTATCCCACTCAAAAAGGAACAATGTCCCATCAGGAAGAACATATTGAGCATCGTCCATATATGAAGGAAAAATAATCGTCTTGCCATCGTAGCTTTTGTATGCTCCATTTGATTGACGAAAACAAAGAGTATCACCTTTTGGGTCTCTCAAAGTCGCACCAGCCCCTCCACAATAAGTCGTACCTTTCAAATAATTTGGAATTTTACCTAGTACGCTTGTATCAAGAGAAACATCATCATTTTCCATCAACCTGACCATTTGATAAATCATTGAATAGGATTTGAGGTATTGCGAACGTAAAACTCGTGCCCTATTTTGCGTAATCAAAGACGGAATAGTAATCGCTGCAACTACTCCGATTATACCAAGTGTGATTAGAACCTCAGCAAGAGTAAAGCCACTTTTTGATTTAATCTGTGACAAATCTACGTGCGTAGCACCTTCTGCAAGAGTAAATCCAAATTTCTTCTTCAACCATTGTGCACTATATTTCAATTTCATAACTTAATCATCCTATTTTATGAACTATATTTCTTGATTAATATACTATCATGGATATTATAGTTCTGTCAATTTGAATAGAATATGAGATATGGCAGACATGGAGATATTACAAATAGTAGCTGATAACATCAGGATTGAAAGACTAAGAAAAAGAATTTCGCAAGAAAAACTTGCTGAACGTGTTGGAATTTCTACAAAATATTTAAACATGATAGAAAATAAAAAAGCTAATCCAACAATAGTTGTCGTTATCAAAATCTGCCAAATGCTTGATATTACATTAGAAACAATTTATCCTATCAAAATCTCCCCATAACAACTTAATCCACCCACCTCAAAATCATGACAAGTATTTTTGTCATATAATACTTTTATGAATAAAATTGGGATAGCGTTACTTTTAAACATATTATTACTCACCATGCCAGCAAGAGCAGCTTATTTTGGAGAGATACCAAGCACCACGTTGCAAATTGCACGAGATACCGTAATTGGAGATTATATTTCAACTCCACCGTCAAAAACTGTTCGAGTAGGGATTGGTACAAACAATTTTGCATCTTATGAATGGACAAATACTTCTATCTATGGCACCGGAGAATTTGAGATTTATAACAACAAAAACTATATTGATACTTTTTCTAACGACAATGTTATAAAAATTTCAATGGTTGGTAAAATCTTTGTACTAACTGACGCCGATAATCACGCAATCGCAAAAGTTTCAGGCCCAATTATATTTAAGTCCGACTTTGGATTTATGGGGATAAAAGGACTAAAACGAGCTGGCAAAGATGCAATATATAGAGGGCAACTAGAACTTGTACCAACAACAAAAGAAGGAAAATTCTACATTGTAAATTCACTTCCTGTAGAAGAATATTTAAAAGGTGTTGTCCCTAATGAAATGCCTGTGTCTTTTGGCTTGGAAGCTCTAAAAGCTCAAAGTGTTGCCGCTAGAAATTATGTTTTATCACCTAGAGTAAAAGCAAACCCAAATTATGATGTTGTAGATTCTGTAGCAAGCCAAGTTTACTTTGGAGCAAATACAGAGCGTGATTTGTCTAATCAGGCAGTAAATGAAACAACAGGCATTGTTGCAATTTACGATTGGGATTTGATTCTTGCGCAATACTCATCAACTGCTGGAGGTTATACAGAAAACTATTCAAACGCATTTTCTGACCCAATAACAAAACAATTTCCCGCACCACCAAAACCATATTTGATTGCTCAACCTGATTACAACAATGTTGGCGCACTAAATACAGAAGAGGCTGCAGCAAAGTTTTACAAATCTAAGCCGAAATCATTTGATGTCAAATCTTCTTATTACAGATGGGAAAGAGAGTGGAACGGACAAGAAATTCAAGATGCCGTACAAAATAACATCGCAGCACAAAGTGCAACAGGTTTTGTTCATCCTGCAGTAAAAAAGGGAGAAACAATCGGCATAATAAAAAAACTAAATGTAAAAAAACGTGGAAACTCTGGCAAAATAATGGACCTAGAAATTCAAACCGATAACGGAAATTATTTAGTCCAAAAAGAACTTGTTATAAGAAGGCTTTTAACAAAAGATGGCAAGACTTTGCCTAGTGCTAATGTAGTTTTTGAACACGAATATAACGAAAATGGTGACTTAATTTATATAAAAGCATACGGTGGCGGATTTGGTCATGGTGTCGGAATGAGCCAATATGGCGCAGGATATATGGGCAAAGAACTCAACAAGACTTATGATGAAATTCTAAAACACTATTACACTGGAATTTCTCTTGCCACTGAACCGGCAATATTATCTTCTAACGGAACTCAAAATTATTTGACACAAAACTTTTATGCAAAAGATGGTAGAGCAGTTCTCGTTGTTGATAACAAATATAAAGTAAATTACATCGATGCAACGATTAACAACGTTGATGAAAAAATAGATTTTGACACAACAAAAAGATACAATACAATAGATTTGTCAAAATATTTAAACAGAGGAATGAATTGCGTAAAATTCCACTACCCAGAAAAACAAGGCGCAAACAAAGCAGTAAGATTATATATAGAATTGGTTGGAAAAGATGACAGAATCAACAATTAAAGAAAATAAAGCTCCAAGCGTATTAAAAGCAGCTTGGCTCATTGCAGTTGTAACTATAGTAAGTAAATTAATAGGATTTATCAGAGATATAATTATCGCGAATTATTACGGTGCTTCGCTCGTTTCTGATGCTTATTATTACGCTTATCAAATACCTTCCCTATCATTAATTTTGTTAGGCGGAGTAGGTGGTCCATTTCATAGTGCAACAGTTGCAATATTTTCTAAACTAATTCCAAATCTTAATGAAAAACCGACAGAAGAAGTCAACAAATTGTATTCTACTTTTATGAATGCAACAATCATATTCTTCTTGATATTATCGGCAATAATATTTTTATTCCCTAAACAAATTATGGGCTTGATTATTTCAGGTGGTTCTGCTGAAATGGTAAACCTTGCTGCTATGCACCTAAAAATAATGACCCCTCTACTTGTTATAGGTGGGATTGTCGGAATTTATTATGGAATTTTAATTATTTACCGCCAATTTATGCTACCGAACTTGTCCCCAATAATAATGAGCCTTGCAATAATTGGTGTAGTTATGGCTGTTCCAAATGACCAAAAAGGTTATGCACTAGCGTGGGCAACAACAATCGGTGCGATTTTACAATTGATTATCCAATATCCTAATATAAGAAAACTTGGCTACAGATTAAAACCGAATTTTGAATTTACGAACAATCCGCATTTTAAAGAGATTTGCGAACTTTTATTCCCTGCCGTGCTAAGTTCAACCGTTGGGCAAATTCACATCTATGTTGATATGTTTTTCACATCATCTATTTCAGAAGGCGCATGGACTGCTGTAGGATACGCAAACAGAGTTTTTCAGTTTCCTGTAGGCATACTTGTTACAGCATTTTTGGTACCGCTATTCCCAATTTTTGCAAAACTTGTTGCCGATAAAGATTATGCAGGAATAAGAAATTACTTTAATAAAGGTGTAGGTGTTTTATTTTTCGGAGCAATTCCGATTATCATAGGAATTTTAGTTGTCGGAATGGACGCTGTGCGTTTGGTATTTGAACACGGTGTATTTGACCAAAATGCAACATTTATGGTTACAGAAGCGCTTTGGTTCTTGTCTGTATCTATTATTCCGTACGTATTTAGAGATTCAATCACCAGAGTTTATTATTCATTTAACGATTCTGCAACACCGTTTATCGTTGCGTTTTCATCAATCGTATTGAAATTATTACTAAACTGGATATTGATTTCAAAAATGGGTTTTGGTATCGGCGGAATCACTCTATCTACATCACTTGTAACCCTATTTAACGGTGCTATACTTGGAATTTTAATCACAAAGAAAATGAAAATGGATTATAAATCTTTGTTCACAAACTTGTTAAAAATGACAATTGCAGGTATTATAACACTTGGAGTTTGTTACTTATGTGCACTTGAATTTGACAAATTTGTACACTTGGCAAAAATTCCGTTTGAAATTACTAAAATAAGTTTAATAGCAATTATCTGCTTGGTTGTTTATATTCCGCTTAATTTATTATTCAAAATGGAATATGCAGGCGAGTTGTTTAATAGATTGTCAGCAAAACTGTTAAGAAAATAAGGTAATTCAAAAATCAAATAAGAAGAGTTAAGGTTACAATATGAGATTACAAATAGGTCCAAATATTGATAACGGAAGGGTCAGACTGGATTTTAGAAAAAGTCCCGATAGACCGCAAAACACACCAAGTTACGAAATTGAGCAGACAAAAGCGGATGAATTTGTAAAAAAATACAATTCGCAAGAAAAAAAGCTGTTCAATATGACTATGATTTTTGTTGCAGCATTTTCAATGCTCGGATGGATAACAAGCATATATAAACGCTCAATTCTCTGGGGAATTTTAGGAGTTCCGGGAGGCGTAATTGCAGGACTTGGCGTTGGTGCAATGATATCTTCCAATAAGAAAAACAACCTTATGGATAAATACAACGTAAAAGAAGTCACTAAAAATTAGCAATAGCAGGAAGTATGAATGAATAATAATTTCAAACCCACCACAGACGAACGCCCAATAATGATAGTAATAGGGATAATTACACTATATATTCTTATTGCAGGGTTTATTTCATACCTGTATTGCTTGCACCGCATCCACTTTACCCCTGCTATTATTTCAATCGGAATTTTCACAGCGATTTATTTGCCAAGGTTGCTAATTATAAACAAGCTCAAAAACAAAGATTCTATAAAAATCAACGAGGACTCAATTACAATCAACAATCAAACCATTTTGTTTGACCAAATCAAAGATTTCCGTGTTCAAAAAAAGAAACCTCAAGTTGTGTTTTTTATGAATAACAGCATGGTTGTATTTCAGGAGGCAGAATTTCACCTCTTGCTAAATAACAATTCCCAAGTTGATTTCACTGCAATAGGAACAGAAAAAATAAATCTGTTGATAGAATTTCTTAAAACCTTAAAAGGTTACTGATATCTGTATCTAAATTAACGGCAAGATTCAAAATTTTTAAAATCGACATATTTTCCTGACCGCGCTCAATTCGGCTCAGGTATTCGCGCGTTACCCCAAGTTTTTCGGCAAAAGATTCTTGCGTGTACCCACATCGTACGCGCTCGGCTTTAATATTTCTGCCCAGTTGTTCTAACAATTTTTTGCCATCAATCATACAATACAATTTTACTATATAAAGAAGTTAGAAACAATACAATTTGAGAGAAATCTTTAAAAGCAAATATCAATAACACAAAATAACAATGTTTAATTAGAGATTCTGAATAGGATAAAATCTACGTCACTATGTTCCTTGATTTTTAATCCTTTCAGAATGACATAATATTATATTTACCCCCTACCCTAGCCTTTGTTCAAATTATCAAGTTCTGCATTAAGAGTTTTAATTTGCACTTCAAGCTTTGTGCGCTCGTCAATCACGGTATTGAAAGCTTTTTCCAATGTTTTAATCTTTGCTTCCAAAACCTCAACCCTAGATGCATTATCCATGCCTGAAATTGAAGTTTTTTCCAATTCTCTTTGGTAAGCCTTCACCTTTTCTTTCTGTGCAGACAAAAACATATAAACAGTTCCAGCACCAACAAATATTCCTGATAACAAAATCAAAACCGTGTATGTAGAAAGTCTGACAGCTTTTGCCAAATATTGACCGTTAGCCACCAAACCATCTCTATGAATATCCATGCCGGACAAAACATTTATCAATGCGTAATTATTGGAATTTACCATCGCCAAATAAATTACGCACAAAAGTAATACAATACTCAAACCTAAATATATTTTTTTCATGTTAAACTCTCCTGTTTCTAAAGTACGTCAGCACTTTGGATAATTCCTCATCCGGTTGAATTTCAAGTTCAATTATCTCTGCTGAAAAAGGTTTTGCAAATTTCAGATAAAACGACTGCAAAACTTGTTCTTGAGTCTTGATTTTGCCCTGACCTGCCCCATACAATGTATCATTAAATACAGGATAATGTCTGTAACTTGTATGAACACGGATTTGATGAGTTCGCCCTGTTACTAAAGTCAACTCAACGTAAGTCGCCTCCTTGAATCGTTCAAGAACTTTCAAAATCGTTGTACTCGGTTTGCCATCAGGTGTAACAGCCATTTTGTGCGGTTGAGTTTTGTGTCTGCCGATTGGTTCATTTATTACATCTTCATCAAGCGGATAATCACCTTTCAAAACCGCGTGGTATTTTTTTGTCATATCGTGATTTTTTATCAAATTAGCAAGGTACTCATGCGTTTTATTATTTTTGGCAATCATCAAAAGCCCGGAAGTGTTTCTATCCAATCGATGGACAATTCCTCGACGAAACTCTCCATTCAAATCCGACAAACCATTCACTCCATATTTATATAATAACGCATTAACCAAAGTTCCTGATGTTTCCAATGGGGTCGGATGAGTCAACATGCCTGACGGTTTATTCACAACAGCCATATTTTCATCTTCCCAAACAATTTCTATTGGAATATTTTCAGGCTCAATATTTAAGCTTTTTTCTTCTATCAGATTTTCAAATTCGACATTATCGCTTTCTTTTAGAACATAAGAAGGCTTTTTTATTTGATTATTTACAAGAACCTTACCTGATTTTATTGCATTTTGAATTTTTGAACGCGAAATACCTTCATACAAATCAGACAAATATACATCCAATCTAGTATTATCGGTATTTTCATCAATCGTCAAAAGCATAAATTATCTTCCCTTGTAAAAAAGTAAAATTCCGACAAGCGCAATTACACCAAGCGTAATAAAGATATCTGCAACATTGAACACCGGAAAGTTTACGAAATTCAACTGAATATAATCTCTCACATATCCAAGGACAATTCGTTCATGGCAGTTGCTCATAATTCCTGAACAAAGAAGTGCGATGAATGAAATTGAAATAAAATGGATGTTTTTGATATGGTGATGAACATACATAAACAAAAGGGTAACCGCAACAATTGACACAATTATTAAAAATTCTCTGGCATTTTGCAACAAACTAAACGCCGCACCTGTATTTTTCAGGTAATGCAAATTGAATACCGCATTTGAATAGTGATGCCCTGATGTCAAATTATCTACAATTAACTTTGATGAAAACAAAGCCAAAAACAGCCAAAATGCAAAACATGCTATAAAAAATAAATATTTTCCTATTGATTTATCCATCTTAATCCTCTAATTTGATAAAATTATTTTTCGGCACGACATTAACACGTTTCATCACACATGCCAAACCTGCCATATATACTCTGAAATTATCCCCACCGACATTATTTACTTTTGAAATAGCAAGTGATGCGATAGCATATTCATTGATATTATCTGTATTTGCCTTGATTAAACGTTCCAAGAACTGAGATTTTGGTAATGCTCTCAATTCACTTTGCGGAGTTTTTGAAGGGAATGTCACAGGGTCATGGTCAATTGAACCAACGATAAATGTATTTGGAGTAGCATCAACTTTTAATGAGACAGTATAAGTATCTCCTGCGCCAACTTGTTCAGGAGCTTGCAACTCAATATTCATAAATCTTGCCTCGCCATACAGCAAAGAAGATTCATCTGACAAAGAAGTTTCACCTGAAATATACCAAACACCATTAATTTTAATTAGTTGATAAATTCCTTTTGATTTTGAATGAATTTCTCCTGAAATCGGAATAGTATCAATTGTTTCCGTAATAGTGCCTGAGGCAATTTCATCCACATAAACACTGGCATGGTCTCCATTGACATTGATAGACAAAATCTTTGTATTGTATGTCAAATCATCGCAAGCTTTCCAAGTTGATTCGATACTTTTGAAATACGATTTTTTGTCAAATCCGTCATTATTCATATAGTTATCGGCATAGAAGTGTTCTAAAGCCTTGACATCATGCTTATTTGCAGCAAGTTCATGTGTTGTAAAAAGTTCTTTTATCAGTTTGATATCTTGTTTAATTTCTTTTTTCTGCTCGGCTCTATAAGTTCTGTTTGACACCAAAGCCGCATCAGCAGACAGGTTTACAGAGGGCAAAATCAAAGATAATAACAGTAATGTAAATAATATTTTTTTCATATCAATAGTATAGTGTAAAATCCAAAAAAGTTTAATAGTATAAATAATGGAGATTAATTCCTGCTCCTAATAATCAATATTTATCAATAGTAGCATTTGTTAAATATTAATTATGGAAAAGATTCTGAAATAAATTCAGAATGACAGTTAAGTAGGTGATAAGCAGCATGTCATTCTGAAAGGATTAAAAATCTTGCCAACTTGTTTGGCTTAGATTTTATCCTATTCAGAATCTATCAATGTTGATTTTAAAAATCGACCTTTGTG
>CABUXT010000018.1 GCA_902495705.1 uncultured cyanobacterium | reverse complement strand
CGGCTATGGTACGAGTTTTTAGTTTGATGTGAATGTTGGCGTGTCGGTGGTTTTGCGGTGCTTTTGCCACCAAAAGCACCCCTGCACGGAGTGCATGAATGAAAAAAGAAGAGAAGAACCCTCACCCTGCCCTCTCCCTAGGAGAGGGTAAAAGTATATAATTGAAAGACATTGCCCCCCTCTTACACACCATTCAAACTACTAAAAATCCCTGAACTCAAAATCGTCATAAGTGCAGAAATCAGCCATAAAACCGACACATAAGAAAAACCTATCGGAATTATCCCTAAAACTATCGCAATTGTTGCAAAAATTATAGTTTGCGTCCTGCCTATTTCATCAATATTTTTAATACTTTCAGGGATTTTATCTGACTCTGAATACATTTTTACATATTCATCTTCAAAATCTTTTGCTTTGTCAGGAAACGATTTGTATAAATTCGCTTTTACTAAAAAATACAACTTCGCGCCAAGACTTTTTACAAGGTGAAAATTAACCACTTCAACATTATCTGAATTGAATAGTTCAATTATTATTATCTTAAATAATGGAAATTCTTTGATTTGTTTTATATCTTTTTGAAAAATTGTTGTAACTGTTTTTCCTTGGTAGATGGTCAATTCGCCATCTTTAAATACAAGATATTTGTTGTTATTTTGGAGACTTTTTATACCGATAATTATCGCGATTGCTAAAAATAAACAACAAAGCGCTTTTGCAGCGGATGCGTTATGCAAATATAAAAGGAACGAAAAAATACTGCCGGTAAATATTACCGGAATGAACCTTAGTATAAAAATCAAAAAAGGATTTCGTCTTAGTAGAATTTTTCGTTCTGTCATTTATTTTTACCAAGTCAGATATCTGATTGTTGCTGCAACATTTGCTGCTGTGTTAATTACATTTGCCGCAGTGTTTACTCCTGCATAATCATCACGGACAACAACTGTTCCTGCTGTTGCAGGCGTGATTGCTACCCCTTCGTATTCTGCAGGGTAGTAATAAGAATATGTTGTGTATCTGGGATAATACACAGATGAGTAGTAAAACGGTGAATAATATGGTCTTATTATCGGACGATATGGTCTGTGCATAGGCGGTGGTGGCGGAAGTGGTCTGCCACCTCCTATCATAGGTGGTCTTGCTCCTCCTCCAATCATTGGCGGTCTGCCCATATCAGGTCTTCCTCCCATCGGTGGGCGCATTGATGGTGAATGATTACCCATTGGCGGATGTCCCATAGAAACTCCACCATACATAGGTGCGCCATGCCCGCCTGATGGTGGCATTGGTGCTGCAAAACTTGCTTGTGTCGCGAAAGTTAAAGCTATAGTTGCGATAAGAGTAAATAAAACCTTTTTCATGCCAAGTCTCCTATTTATTACACACATCCATATAACGATTATGATAAATAAAAAGTTCAAAATTTATTTAAAATATAAAGAATTATTTCAATTCTTCAAGATGAAAATATAAACCGTCAGGTGAAAAATTTACTTGATATTTTTGAGGTTTAAAATAGTTGGTAATAAATTCGACCAATTCGTCAGAAGCTTTGTTATCAAAGGAAAATGACTGCATATAACAAGCATCATGTACGTGTAATTTTACTCCAAATTTTTCTTGAATTTGCTTTTTTAATTCAACAATTTCAAACATATTAATAACAACCATGCTAACTCCTTTTTTTAAAGTTATAGCATGAAAAATTTATTTCTTTAAATAATCCATGTTGCCAAAAGTTACAACATAATATGCACAACCATAACCTGATTGAGAGGTCGAAGAACAATTATATTTATAAGCTGAGCCATTACCTTCTAACATCAAACCTTTCCCTTCATAGTACCTCATAAAAAATAAATCCCTTCCTGAAATATTGGGTTTTGCAGGACCATTTGTATCGACTTTAAAAGACATGACCATGCCGTTACCTTCGGATTTGTCAACAAAACGAAAGCAAATTGCAGTTCCATTTAACAATGTCATTTTATATTCGGCTGCGGATTTTGAAAAATTCCAATGTTCACTGTCATTTAGGGCTTTGTAGTCGCCATTATAAAAACAATTCCCTTTTGTATCATCAACACCGCAATCCGTTGCTACTTTGATATATTTTTTCAAAATAGTAGCTCCGCCTTCTGCAGCTGTTCTATTGGAAAAATCATATCCCCATTCTTCCGGCAAGCCTTCTTCTTGGCTTGCGGATTTTAGAGCTTGAGAAAGTATTGAATATGTCTCTTTTAATTTTGCGACGGTTTGTTTTTCGTAATATTTCTGCATAAGAGTCGGAATCGTCATTGCTGCAACTACACCGATTATGCCAAGGGTGATTAATACCTCTGCAAGAGTAAAACCAAATCTCACTTTAGCTTGTTTTATTTTTGCAAATTTTTGTGACCAACTATAAATCTTTGACATAATTCTTACCCTCTTTACTCATAAATTTTCTAAATTTAAAAATTTTTACCATTATATATTGTAATTTACTATATAAATTGTCTAAATGTCAATAATTAATCAAAATATATCGTTTTAATGGATTAGATATACAGTTATCCTTTAATAGGTGACATTATGAACGATATTAAAAAACTTTTAGGAAAAAGAATAAAAGAGTTGAGGAAGGCACAAGGAATTTCTCAACAACAATTGGCAGAGATTGCAAATATTGACCAAAGAAATTTGAGTCATGTTGAATGTGGAGATACTTTCCCATCGCGCGCTTTGCTTGATATTGCCAATGCGTTGAATATAGATTTGATGGACTTGTTTGATTTTCAACATTTGGAAATGAATGAAACTACGATGAAAGATTATATAAAGAATAATATCGATTACCTTCCGCAAGATGAATTGAAAGTTGTATATCGAATGATTAAATCAATGAGATAAAAGTTTGAAAATTTTTGAATTTTGTTTATAATTTATTATAAAAGTTGATGTCAGCAAACTGGCGGAAACTGTACAAATTGAATAGAAAATTGATGTCGAAGTGGCACTCTGCCGAACAAAACAATCCTGTGAATTGTTTTGTGAGAGGGTTGTCGAAGACAACATCCGCCACAAGCTAACTGACGGTGGATGTACAAATTGAATAGAAAATTGATGTCGAAGTGGCGGAATTGGTAGACGCGCACGATTCAGGTTCGTGTGGTTCACGCCTTGAGGGTTCGAGTCCCTTCTTCGACATTTTTATTAATTTGGTGAAATAATGTCTTGGAACTCTCACATTAGTTTTGCCTGTAGGGCAAAACTAATTGGTTCAGCCGACGTCTCGGCATACCTTCATTGTACGGCTCGAATTTCACATTCTCGCCTACATTCAGGCAGAGTCCCTTCTTCGACATTTTTATTAATTGTCACCCTGAACTGCGGATTTTGGCACGTGCGCCGTGTGAACGAAGTGAACCCAGCATGTCTTGGCGAGAGCTGCGTTGAGCCGGTCGAGCCGCCAATAATCCAAGACTGTTTCAGGGTCTATCCATTTGATTTTAGTCATGCTGAACTTGTTTCAGCATCTCAAATTGAACAAATTAGTCAAAAGTAAAACTTGTAATATTAGAGACCCTGAAATAAATTCAGGGTGACAATTGGAGTAAAAATCAACATTGATAGATTCTGAATAGGATAAAATCTACGTCACTATGTTCCTTGATTTTTAATCCTTTCAGAATGACATTATTTTGTTTGTTTTGTAGGTCGGCATTGCTATGCCGACAAATTTTACGGTTTGGCAATTATAATTATTGATAAATTCTAAATTAAATTTGTAAAAATTTTTGACTATTACCCAGTTGGGCATGCTTGATTTTTAAATATTTATGCTAGAATACTCGTGTGAAAAATTTTTTCAAAATATTTTTTATAGTCGTATGTTTTTTAGTAACTCTTGGTGTTTGCAAATCAGGCGTTAATATAGGTTCGTTCAACCTTGACAACCAGCCTGTTGTTTCAGAATCAATCAGTGTTCCTCATCAAGTTTTGGTGTCTCCTGACGATAATGAATCTCAAATTGCTGCATCAAATTCTCACAACACTGAATTAACATCCGCTAATTTTAAAAAGAATTCACACAATATTTCAAATATAGACAAAGTTGCGACAGAACGAAAAATTGTCGCTCAAATATTTGCATCAAATTATAACAAAATTTTATACAGTGCATCGCACAGAATTTCGCTATATCTGCGAAATGAGGTCTGTACACGTGCTCCGTAGTCTCTTTTAAATTCTAAATATTTAATAATTTGGCGCACGATTCGCTTATATTGTGTTGTTCAATTTGTGAAATTTTACAATTAAATAGGAGGCTAATATGAATATCGAATTATGGAAAGAAGGTATCCTTCTTATGATTATCGGTATGGGTGTTGTGTACTTCTTTATTTCAATAATGATTGTTGTAATGAATTTGAATACTAAGGTGCTCGGATTCATTGGCAAGTTTTTCCCTGAAAAAATTGAAAAAGATAAACCATTACCGAAAAAATCTAATAATAACTGTGATATGGAAATAGCACTTGCAATTGCTTGTGCAATAGCTGAAAGAGGAAAATCGTATGTTAAGTAGTTTTGTAGCTTCTCACAGTGTAATGCTATCTGCGGGATTATTGATTGTTGCGTATATTTTTATAGCACTTGAAAAAATTCCAAAGGTTACAATTGCACTTTTGGGTGCAGCAATCACCATTATATTGGGCTTGGTTAGTCAGACAAAAGTCGTAAACGGCTTAATTAATCCGCATTATTTTATCAATTTTATTGATTTTAATGTGATATTTTTGCTCGTTTCAATGATGGTAATTGTTTCAATCACAACGCGTAGCGGCGTATTTAATTGGATAGCCAATGAGTTATTAAAATTCACAAAAGGTCATCCGATTAGAATTTTATTTGCACTGGGAGCTTTTACTGCGGTGACAAGTGCTTTTTTAGATAACGTAACCACGGTTATTTTGATTATGCCGATTACATTTGCAATCGCTAAAAAGTTAGATGTTGACCCAATTCCATATTTGTTGACGGAAATTTTTGCATCTAATATTGGCGGAACTGCTACTTTAATTGGAGACCCTCCAAATATCATTATCGGTAGTGCAGGCGGATTATCTTTTATGGACTTTTTGAAAGAATTAACCACTGTAGTATTGGTAATTATGGCAGTGGTTTTAGGTTTGCTTTCATTTATTTTTAGAAAGAAACTCGTTGCAAGTGAGGATAAAATGAATGAAATTGCACAGATAGATAACAGTCATTCAATTGTTGATAAAAATTTGATGATTCGCTCAACTGTTGTTTTGGCGTTAGTTATCTTGGGCTTTATGCTACATGATGTAATTCATATTGAAACTTGTGTAGTGGCAATGCTTGGTGCTGCATTTTTGTTAATCTTTGAAAAACCTTCTGATATTTTAAAAGACGTTGAGTGGAATACAATATTTTTCTTTATCGGCTTGTTTATAATTATCGGAGGGTTGGAGGCATCAGGTGGAATCCGCTTGATGGCTGAATGGATATTAAAAGTGACCCAAGGCAGTCAGGCTGCAACCTCAATGATTATATTGTGGGCATCCGGTGTAATTTCAGGGATTATCGATAATATTCCATACACGGCAACTATGGCTCCAATGATTGTAGAAATTGAAAAAACAATGGGACAAGCTTATGCGTTTCCTTTGTGGTGGGCATTGTCTTTAGGCGCTTGTCTTGGCGGAAACATGACGATTATCGGCGCAGCTGCTAACGTTATAGTTTCTGAAAATGCTAACAAGGAAGGTCATCCGATTTCATTTATGAGATTTTTGAAATACGGTGTTGCGATTGTAGCAATATCCCTTGTAATTAGCACGGTATACATATATTTAAGATTTTTAAAATAGGAGAAATAATAAAATGTCAAATGATATAAAAGAAACAAATCACGCACCAAAAACAGGTTACTCGGAAACAAAAGGAACAGGAGTTTTAAGTACCTTGATTTTTGCTGTTGCAGTAGTTGTGTTAATGATTGTATTAGCGCATTTTAAAGGATAAATAATAAGGCCGGCTATTTTATATAGTCTGCCTTAAATTTTAAGTTTTGGAATAGGAAATTAAAATGGAAAAATTTGATATATTTTGCATATTACAGTTGTTGGGCGGTTTGGCGTTCTTTCTGTATGGTATTTATATAATGTCGTCAGGGTTAGAAAAAATTGCAGGTGGAAAGCTTGAAAAAATCCTGAAAACAATGACGTCAAGTCCGACAAAAGGACTTATCCTAGGTGCCGGGATTACTGCAATTGTCCAAAGTTCTTCTGCTGTAACCGTTATGCTTGTCGGTTTGGTTAATTCAGGCATAATGAAATTATCTCAAGCAATTGGGGTTATTATGGGTTCTAATATCGGAACTACAATAACTGCTTGGATTTTGAGCTTATCAGGGATTCAAAGTGATAATATAATCGTAAGGTTGTTTAAACCTGAATCTTTTACACCAGTATTGGCTTTGATTGGTGTAATTATGATTTTTGCGTCGCGAAGCAACAAGAACAAAAATGTCGGAAGTGTATTTTTAGGGTTTTCAATTTTGATGACAGGCATGATATTTATGAGTACATCAATGGAACCGCTTTCACATTCGCAAAAGTTTATTGACTTGTTGACACTATTTAATAATCCGCTGTTTGGTGTGCTTGTTGGTGCTGTTATTACCGCCATTATTCAAAGTTCTGCAGCATCAGTCGGAATGTTGCAAGCTCTTGTTATGAAAGTTGATATGACATATTCAATGGCATTGCCGATTATTATGGGACAAAATATCGGAACTTGTATCACTGCAATAATTTCAAGCATCGGAGTAAATTCAAATGCGCGAAAAGTTGCGGTAGTTCATGTCACATTTAACGTAATCGGTACGGTGGTATTTTTATCAGCTTATCAGTTGGTTAAACTTATTTTTAATCTGCCGTTTATGAGCGAAAATATCAACCCTGCAGGAATTGCGATTCTTCACTCAACTTTTAATATTTGTACAACGATTTTGTTGTTCCCATTTATTAAACAGTTGGAAGATATTGCAAATGTCGTAATAAAGGATTCTAAAAACGAAAAAGAAGAAGTATTTTTGGACGAACGCCTTTTGCGTTCCCCTGAACTTGCGGTTATTGAAGTTAATCAAAAAGTTATTAAGATGGCAAAAATTGTCAAAAATAATGTTTTGTATGCAACAAAACAATTGAAAAACTACCAATATCGCAAAGCGGATGTAATAAATAAAAACGAGGAGCGCATTGACCGATATGAGGACAAATTGGAATCATATTTGATAAAAGCTTCAAATAAAGAGGTTTCAGAAGATACAAGTAATGCAATTGCAAGATTGCTTTTGATAATCGGTGATTATGAACGAATCGGCGACCACGCAATAAATATTTTAAATATCGCGGAACAAAAGAAAAATAAGAATCTTGAATTTCCACCGGAATTGGTTGAAGACTTGAGGGTAATTGTCGGCGCAATTTTAGAAGTATTGTTCTTGACAACGGAAGCATATTCGCATAACAGCTCAACTGTTGCATTGAAGGTTGAGCCACTGGAGCAGGTAATAGACAGGCTTGTTGTAAAGGCAAAAAGTCGTCATATCAAAAGGATTCAATATGGCGAATGTCCGATAGAATTGGATTTTATAATTTCAGAATTGTTTAACGATTTTGAAAGAATTTCTGACCATTGCTCCAATATTGCAGCATCAGTTTTGAAAGCTCATAATGCAGGTTTGGATAAACATGAATTTTTGAAACAATTGAAATCATACGATAATAAAGAATTTAGTCAAACTTATGATGATTTCAAACAAAAGTATGCACTTACCAAAAGTGCGTAGCATCCTAAATATTTATTATACCAAATAATCGCACAGCGCCGATTCTCGGCGCTTTTCTTTGTGCTTGTGGGTAAACTAATAAAGTAGGTTGGCATTGCCCTGCCGACAAGTTTTACATGTCACCCTGAACTTGATTCAGGGTCTCTAATTGAACACAAAGGTCTATGTCATTCTGAAAGGATTAAAAATCAAGGAGCATAGCGACATAGATTTTATCCTATTCAGAATCTATCAATGTTTATGTCTCTCCGGATGGGAGAGACCGAAATTGTATTTGAGCGGTACGCGAAAATTTACAATTTCGAGTGAGGGTTCAGACAATGCAACTATCATTCAAATATGATGAAGACCCCTCACTCTACCCTCAGCCATACGGCACGCAGTCTCACTCAACTCGCATTGCTCGTTGGTTCGGCTAGTGTCCCTAGGAGAGGGTAAAAGTATATAATTGCAAAACCTTGACCCCCTCTCCCTAGCCCTCTCCCACAAGGGGCGAGGGAAGAAGTGTCACCCTGTCAGGGGCTTTTCCATTTAAAGATTTTGCAATGATTACTTTGCCTAATAATGATTATTGAAAAGATTCTGAAATAAATTCAGAATGACATAGACTTTTTTGTACAGTTTTGCACACGGTACACTTGCAAAAATCTGACATAGACCGAAGTGCTTTATTGGAGACCCTGAAACACCGAGAAGGAACAGAATATTACGTTTCGCTTTAGCTCAACTCATATTCTAGTCAGTTCAGGGTGACAGGCAACAATGTAGGTCTGCATGCTAATGCCGACCGCACATTTTCTATTTAACCACAGGTGGAATTGGAGAAACTATAATTTTCTCCATATATTCATCATTTATGGCTTTTACTTCGTGTCCGATTTTGGTAATTTCATCTTTAGTATTAAACACATATTTCTTTGCAAATCGCAAGACCATCATCCCTTTTTTCGGATGCTTTTCGTATTTGTAGATATTATAAATAAAATATGTCTTATCATTTTGTGCAATATTTTCCAAATAACTGATTACTGCGACATTTTGCTTTTTATTTTGCACAAATTTTAATAATAAAAAGTTCTCTTTTGATTCAATTCGAGCGTCCGTATCTGCGGCAAATTTCAACGGATTAGAAACCTCCGGATAATAATAAATTCCAATCAAACTTGTCCAATAATCTTTATTTTCTTTTGGTTTAAAGTATTCATTTTCGACAACTTTTGTTTTTGGTGCGGTGTTTGAATATTGCAAATCATAAATATCATTATTGAAATGAATATTTTCTGCATTCACGCTCTGCAACAAAATGAAACAACAAACAAATAAGATTAAATAATTTAGTAAATATTTTTTCATAATATCCATTATTTAACCTTGAAATCACATTACAAATATCCCCCACCTTGGTAGTCAGGATGGGGGATATATTTACTGTTTAATTATTTATTTCTAAGTTTAGTTATAAAATGTTTTAGTCTTCCGATTGCAAGTTTAAGATTATCAATAGAATATGCATAAGAAATTCTCAAATAACCTTCGCCGCAATCTCCAAATGCAGTCCCCGGAACAACTGCAACTTTTTCTTCTTTCAAAAATCTTGTTGCAAATTCTTCACTAGTCATTCCAAATTCTTTTATGCAAGGGAAAACATAAAATGCCCCAAACGGTTCAAAACACTCAAGTCCCATTTCTTTAAATTCGTGCATAAGATATCTTCTGCGCTGATTGTAGGATTTGCGCATATTTTCAACATCTTCATCCCCATGTTTAAGAGCTTCAATTGCAGCATATTGGCTTGTTGTCGGAGCACACATAATTGCAAATTGGTGAATTTTAGTCATTTGTTTAATTATGTCTTTTGGTCCGCAAGCATAGCCAAGTCGCCAACCTGTCATTGCATAAGCTTTAGAAAAACCGTTAATCAAGATTGTGCGCTCTTTCATACCCTCAATTGACGCTATTGAAACGTGTTTATCCTTATAAGTCAAAGCCGAATAAATTTCGTCTGACATAACCAAAATATCTTTTTCAATAATAATTTTGGCGATTTTTTCCAAGTCATCTTTTTCCATAATCGCACCGGTCGGATTATTCGGATAAGGCAAAATCAAGACTTTAGTTTTGTCGGTTATTGCGTTTAACAACTCGTCTGGTGTTAATCTGAACTCATTTTCTGCCTTTAAATTTATTATTACAGGTGTTGCGTCGGCTAAAATTGCACAAGGTTCATAAGAAACATAAGACGGTTGAGGAATAATTACCTCATCGCCGGCATTTATTATTGCACGAAGTCCTATATCTATGGCTTCTGAACCTCCGACAGTCACGATTATTTCACCATTTGGGTCATATTTAACCCCTTGAGTTCTGTCTATATAATTGGAAATTTCTGTACGCAAATCTTTCAGTCCGGCATTTGAAGTGTAGAAAGTTTTTCCGCGCTCAAATGCGTAAATTCCTTCATCTCTGATATGCCAAGGGGTGTCAAAATCAGGTTCCCCAACCCCTAGAGAAATCGCATCTTTCATCTCACTTACGATATCAAAAAACTTTCTGATACCTGAAGGTTTGATATTTATAACTTTGTCAGAAAGGAAATTCCTCATGGGGTAACAACCTCTCTTTCATCTTTTTGAGCTTTGTTTAAAATTGTTCCGTGGTCTTTATATTTTTTTAAAATAAAGTGTGTCGCCGTGCTCAAAACACTATCTAGTGTTGATAATTTGTCAGACACAAAATTTGCAATTTCTTTAAGTGTTTTTTCTTCCAAAATTACAAGCAGGTCATATCCGCCTGAAATCAGGTATACAGCCTTTACTTCAGGATAATTATAAATTCTTTCTGCAATATTATCAAAACCGCGTCCGCGCTGAGGGGTTACTTTGACTTCAATCAATGCGGTAACTTTTTCAATAGATGTTTTTTCCCAGTTAATCAGAGTATGATAACCGCAAATTACGCCATCTTTTTCTAATTTTTCAAGTTCTGCCAAAACTTTTTCTTCAGTTACCCCAAGTAAAATTGCAAGTTCGCTAAAATCAATTCTGCTATTTTTTTCAATGATAGATAATAATTCTTCTTTCATATATCTCTCCAAATTTTATTCAATAATTATAACAAAAAATAAACTTTTTTATACAAAATACGCAATTCTTATTATTCAGCGGTTTTGTTGCAAATATGGAAATCCATCGTAAAAACTTTCAATCTCCCAAATTTACCTCAAAACTTTACCCCATAAAGCCAAGTGTAGTTAATACAAAATGGGGCAAATTAACACTTGAAGAAGTTAAACCGCTTGCAATAAGGCAAAAAGGATTTTTTGAAAAATTAGCTAAATTTTTCGGTAAAAATTTTACATCTCCTGATTGGCAAATATTTAAAGACACAAGCCGAAAAGAAGAATGTAAAATGGTAACAGAAAATTTTGCACAAAATTTGAAAGCTCTTTTTAAAAATGATGATGGGAATTTGACCCTGCTTGTTGCGCGAGACAAGCAAAAAAGAATTCAAGGTGCGTGTTTGTCTTACGGTTATGATTTAGTTCCAAACTCAAAAGACTACACATTATATATAGATTCTATTTGCGTAAACAGACCATACCGAGGTTTTAGTTTAGGTAAAAAAATGCTCCAAAAAACTTTAGAAAATTCTAAAAAATCTAAATTCACTGATGTGTTTTTAACAGGAGAAAAAAATGCCTGCGGATTTTACAAGAAAATGGGTTTTTCACCTCTTTCAAAACAAGATAAAAATCAACAAAAAGTAAGTAATTTTATTGCATTAGACAGGTTTGATTATCCAAAATTTGTAGATTTTTTGTCAAAACCTCTAAAACCAAATCAAGAACGTTGGTATAATCGAGCAGCTGAATTTATTGATGAGAGTTGGTTATAAATAATTAAAAATTTATCGCAATAAAAAACGGACTTTAGAAATATATTCTAAAATCCGTTTTGGTTAAATATTTGAACTTACTTACGCTAAGTAGTCAACATGTTTTAATGCATCAGCAGTAAGAGCTGATTTAGGAATACCGTGAGATAAAGCGTAGTTTGCAGCATCAGCTTCTGATGTAATTGTTTGTTTAACAACTTTTGCAGCATCGCCAATTGATTCAAATGGGCTTGCGTAGCTTACACTTGAAACTTCTTTTTTTACTTTTGGCATAACTGCGCCACCATTTAGGTATTCATGTGCTTTTTCTGTTGAAAATTCTTTAAATGAATTTATTAAAGTGTTCTTTCCGGTAAATGCTAATTGATTAATCATTTTTTGTCCTTCTTTATTTTTTTATCTAATTGTACACAGTTGCATGAAGTCTGTGAAAAAAAATTTTTGTCATGTTTTATACTTTTTGCTTAACAATAGTTTATATAATATGGTGTAAAGTTTACACTTGTTATTGACAATAGGTTGAGAGAGTTGTATAATCAAGGTATAGAATAAATTAACAGATGAATGAATTGTAAATTTTGCTAGGAAAAAGAAATGAATGTACCCCAAATTGATAGCAGTATAACATATACTCAAAAATATCCTAAAAACAATGCAAAAATGCATAAACATCCTAATAAACCACAAAAAATGACTTATTCTAATGCAACAAGTGATGCCTTAAAATCTGCAGGTGCTTGGTTTGGCTTTGGTGTAGGATTAGATTTGATATCTCGAAAATTTCCACTATCAAAATCTCCGACCAAAAATTCAATTATGACTAACGGTATAATTGCAGGAATTGCTGGTTTGTTTACTTTGGTTCATGATTTGTGGATTAAACATAAAAGCTAGAATATTGAAAAAATAGAATAATCCTGATAAAATTTATTTATACGAGTTTATAAATTGAATTAAGGAATATTTATGAAAAGATTTTTGGCAGTAATATTGTTATCATTAATTTGCTCCTCAGTTTATGCTGAAGTGATTATGGCGCCACAATGGAGTGAATTTTGCCCTGTTGAATATATAAATGCTCAAAGTTCAAAATGGAATAAAAACGCAGATTATTGGTACACCAGAAGAAATCAATTTGATTCATCTATTTCAAGATGTTTGTCTTATATGGGAGAAGATTTGAAAGAATGTTATGCACAAATCAGAACTTCTGAGCTAAATAAAAATAAGGTGTGGAACCAAAGGGTTGAACAACAGCGTATTGAAGAGGAAAAGTCTACCGATATGTATAATAGAATGCAAACAATAAATACAATAAATCGTTTAATTGATAGCATTGCAAAATAAATATAGGAGAGAGCTTATGAAAATAATAAATAACATTTTAATGATAGCAATTGTTTCAGTAATTGCTTGCGGTTGCACCTATCAGACTCAACCTATAACAGGTATGTCAAATCCTTGGACTGATTGTAATGACAGTTATTCTTGCGGTGCGAAAGTTGCAGGATTTAATATGCCGTTAAACCTTTCAAATTATTCTGTCAGAGCGATGAAAGGGATGTTAGAAGTAACTTATCCGCTGGATGAATCTCGCAATGTTACGGTTAGAAAAAGCTATGATGAATCTAATAATGGTGATAACAGTGGGGATTATAACAAATATTCTGAAAATAAAGTTTTAACATTATCAAATGATGTGAATATCAATACCAGAGGGGATAAAGATAAAATTTATGTAATGTTTTTTATGGCTGAATCAGGTGTATATTCTGCAAGGTGCGAACAAGGGATGAGCACAAAAGAAGTTGAAGATATTTATAATGTAATCCGCGAAGTTGAAGAATCCAAAATCCCTTCAATGCCGTAGGTTTATGTGTTAGTGCCATTTGTCAGCTTGGTAAAGCCTTACGGATAATGGAAATTTCTAAGTAGGGTGGGCTCACTAGCACACCTTAATTAGGTAAAAGCAAGACACATAGGTCAATGTCATTCTGAAAGCTTAGAAAATTTGTGTGAGTTTAAGAACACAAAATTTTCTTGCTATTCAGAATCTATCAATGTTGATTTTTACCCCAATTGTCACCCTGAACTGACTAGAATATGAGTTGAGATGAAATCGAAACGTAATATTCTGTTCCTACTTGGTGATTCAGGGTCTTTTCCATTTAAACATTTAACAAATGTTATTATTGATAAATTCTGATTATTGAAAGGATTCCGAAACGGTCTTGGATTATTGGCGGCTCGACCTATTTTGTTCGCATTAAACGGCGTTGTAGTTGGGGCTGAACGTCCCAACTTTCAGCCTCTGCTCACAAAACTCAACGCAGCTCTCGCCATGACGTGCTGGGTTTGCTACGCTCACACGGCGCACTTGCCAAAATCCGCAGTTCAGGGTGACAGTTTACCCTATCCTAAGGACACTAGCCGAACCAACGAGCAATGCGAGTTGAGAGAGGCTGCGTGCCGTATGGCTGAGGGCAGGGTGAGGGGTTTTCATCATATTTGAATGATTGTTGCATTGTCTGAACCCTCACTCGAAATTGTAGTTTTTCGAGTACCTCTCAAATACAATTTCGGTCTCTCCCATCCGGAGAGACATGTTAAAAGTAGGTTAGGCTCACTTGCACAACCATATTTACACAACAACATCGCAATCTGCAATGGAAACTCGTTTAAAAGAATTTTTTAGGACATTTTTATCATCAAGTCTTCGTTTCAGCGCTCTATCAATATGATTATTGCTTACCAAAAATTCATCCGAATCTTTCAAATATGCTACACTTGTTGGGCTTTTTCCGTTTTGAAGTTCTGAAAATTTTATCTCTAATTGCTTTAACAGGTTAGAAAATTTGTTATATATATCAAGGCTTTTCTTTGTGTCTTTTGACCCGACGAGCAATCCTTGCAGATTCTCATTTTTTAGGTCGATATGATTTCTCAAAAACATAAGAACATTATTGAAACAATGGTTTGAACTGTCTTCCGGATTTAGGTGCATAAGTACGGAATTATCTCCGTCAGTGATAATACACGATGTGCAATCACAAATCCTATTTGTATAAACATCTTTGCCGACAACGCTTGATTCTATATCCCAAGGGAAATCCGCAAAGTTCTTTTTCGGAATTTTTATTCCTACATAATCAGAAAACGATTTGACATTTACAGGTTTGATAGAAGAAGTAAAACTAACATTATCCATTTTAGAATCACCTTTCGTATCCTTAAAAGTTCCTCAAAATAAAATTTGCTAGTCTTAAAAATAATTTTTACAAAAAATAAAAGACCTTTTAAAAAGGTCTTTGACAAATAATTCCTATTCTAATTCTTTAAATGATTTTCTTTCCTATATGTTCCTATATTCCAACGATTTCAAAATCTTTTTAAGCGATAAAGTTAGTTCCAAATCTGTTTGCTCCGTGGAAGAAAGACTGTTTCATCATTTGAGATAATGTCTTTTTAACAACTTTTTTATCGTTTAATGCAACTTCTTTCAAAGCTTTTGATGTATCTTTATATGCGCTTGTAACTGCATCAGAAAATAATAGCACTGTAGCCATAATTTTATCCTCTCTTAATCTTGAATCTTATTTAAACTAATTTTCTTTTTCTTTATTTATCTCTTACATATATATAAAAACTTCGTTTAAAAATTTATTGACTTTTTATATTCATTTTATATAAATTTCGTTACAAATCTTCATATACTGGCTAAATTATTAAAGAATACAAGTAATGGTGCCGAAATACATAATATAAGTTATGAAAGGATTGTATTAGATTATGGGAATATCAGCCTCTCAAGCAAGATTATTAACAATAACCGCAAGGCTTACCTCTAATGAGTATGAATCTCAACAGATTTCTAATGCAAAAATGAGATTGGCTACTCAATCACAAGAAGCAAGCAGTGAATATATTGCAGCATTGAATACAACTCAGTTGCAATTTATGACCTATGATTCTAAAGGTTCTGCCATAACTACAGATTTGACTGCAAATGCGCTATACCAATATGCGGATATGAAAAATCAATATGCGCTTATTAATGCTAGCGGACAAATGATTGTCTCTTCCGGTGATGCGAAGAAATTTCAAAATGCTTCAAATTTGAATGAATTTTTGGAATCTTACGGAATTACTAAAGAGTACAAGTCTGATACAATTGCAGAAAATGTAAAAAAACTCGAATCAAACAGCAATGAGGTAGATGGCGGAGTAAAAAATTATTACGAAGCTTGGGAAGCTGCTGTAAATGAGCAAAAAAAGAATTACACGGATGATGATTATACTGATGCAAAAGCAGTTACCAAGAAAAATTATACAGAGGCATTAAAAAACTATGAAGATGCCATGAATAAAGTTAATTCAGGGCTTGAGTTAGATACCTCAGGTTTGTTGGCAAATCTTACTGCTGCAAAAACCGAATATTCAAACTGTATTACTTATGATAACTGGATTAAGTCAAAGGCTGCATACGAAACAGATGATGGTGGCAATAAAGTCGAAACAGAAGTATATAAAAATGTTCAAAAATACTATGAACTTTTAGAAGAAACTTTGGCTGAGGCAGAAGACTTAGGCTGTACAACGATAGAAGATACATACACTTATTCAGATGAATCTAAAGCACAGTGGTATACAAATCTTTGGTACAGATTGAATGGTGAATCTTCTGATAAATCTACAGCAGGTGAAAACGGTTCAAATTATACAATTATGAATAGCAAATTAGCATCAAGCAGTGATTGGCTAAAAGATGCATTGACTCAAGGTATTGTGACTCTTGAAGTTGCATCAAATAAAGACGCAACAAACGACATTCCTGATATGAATAATCCGTTGTCTGTAAATTTAAGAGGTATAAGTTGGACGACAACAATTTATTCATCAGTTTCAGATATCACACAACAAGATGATGATGCAGCAATTGCAAAGGCTGAGGCTGAATACAACAGAAAAAACAATGAAATCAGTGCAAAAGATAAAAAATATGAAAATAAAATCAAAACATTAGATACTGAACATACATCACTTCAAACTGAATATGAATCAGTTCAATCTGCAATGAATAAAAACATTGACAGGTCATACAAAACCTTTAACGGTTAATAAATTCAAAAACACTACTATTTTATAATTAATTTTTCCCCTACAATTTTTACAACCCCTCCACTTTATAGTATAATTTACTAAAAATGGAGGTTTTTATTATGCATACGATAACATTGGTTAATGGTGACGGAATTGGTCCTGAAATTTCAGCAAGTGTAATGGAAATTATTGAGTCTGCAGGATTAAAAATAAATTGGGATATCCAAACCGCAGGAGCTGATGTTATTGAGCAAGAGGGTGTTCCATTACCTAAGCGCGTTTTAGATTCAATAAGAAAAAACAAGGTTGCATTGAAAGCTCCTGTAACAACACCAATCGGAAAAGGGTTCCGTTCTGTTAATGTTCAATTGCGTAAGGATTTGGATTTATACGCAAATTTAAGACCTTGTAAAAATCTTCCCGGAGTTGAAACAAGATTTAAGGATGTGGATTTGGTTGTTGTAAGAGAAAATACCGAAGATTTGTATGCCGGAGTGGAAGAACAAATTGATGAAAACACTGCGCATAGTATAAAAATTATTACAAGAAAAGCGTCTGAAAGGATTTGCAAATTCGCGTTTGAATATGCTGTTAAAAATGACAGGCATGAAGTTTGTGCTGTTACGAAGGCAAATATCATGAAGTTATCTGATGGTTTGTTTTTAGAAAGTTTCAGGCATGTTGCAAAAGATTATCCAAATATTAAAACTAGAGAAATTCTTGTTGATAATTTGTGTATGCAGCTTGTTCAAGACCCAACAAGATTTGATGTCCTTGTTTTACCAAATTTGTATGGCGATATTGTTTCTGATTTAACAGCAGGTTTGATTGGCGGACTAGGGGTTGCTCAGGGGGCTAATATTGGTGAAAATTGTGCAGTTTTTGAACCTGTTCATGGTTCAGCACCTGATATCAAAGGTCAAAACAAAGCCAATCCTACAGCACTTTTGTTATCTGCAATAGAAATGCTTAAATATATCGGTGAGCGAGCTTATGCAGATAAAATTGAAAAGGCATTGTTTAAAACTTTAGCTCAAGGGTGCAAAACTGTTGATATCGGAGGGAATTTGTCTACAACCGAATTTACTGCCGCAGTAATTGCAAACCTTGACAAATAATGAAAAATCGTAAATAATATAGGAGTAGGGCGAGAGCCTTTAAGCTTTAGTCTGGTTAAAGACTCTGCTTCGCACCCTACGGTTTAAACGAATTTAATGCTACTAGAAGTATGTCAAGTGCTAATAGTAGCATTATTATTTTGTCAACCATAGTGTTTGCCTCCTTTCCGTCCAATTTCTTCGTCAAATTGTGTGTGACGGAAGTTGCATTGTGCAAGCCCTACGTTTTTATTCTAACAAAATTCCCCTAGCTTATGCAAATATCTTAATAATAAATCAATATAATAGAGTAGATATTTTCTTCCCCTCTTGACAACGAACAAAAAATCGTAAATAATACGAATATAGGGAAAAGGCTCTAAGAAGCGTATATTCCTAAAGCCTTTCTTAACTCCCTATTTTGTGAATAGAAGTGCTATGGTTATTGCAAGTATAAGCCATAGCGCTTTTTCTGTTATACAGAAAATCACATTTCATCACCACCTTTCCGAAAATTTCCTCTTAACTGGTCTGTGTCGGATAGTGGCAAGCGGAAGTTTACCCAAAATTATTATATCATTTGAAATTTATCCAGGCAAATATCTTAATAATAAATCAATACAATAGAGTATTTTCGGTTATAAAACATGTAGGTCTATGTCACCCTCTCCTAGGGACACTAGCCGAACCAACGAGCTATGCGAGTTGAGTGAGACTGCGTGCTGTATGGCTGAGGGCAGGGTGAGGGTTGACAAAAGTTCCCTCGCCCCTTGTGGGAGAGGGGTAGGGAGAGGGGGGCAAGGTTTTACAAGTCTTCTTTTTTCATGCACTCCGTGCAGGGGTGCTTTTGGTGGCAAAAGCACCGCAAAACCACCGACACGCCAACGTTCACATTAAACTAAAAACTCGTATAGTAGCCGAATAACTCGTCACATTCGTTCCTCAAACAAATTCGGCTTTTGTCATTTACTCGTTTTGTTTGATTGTTCACTTTTGGCTATTGTCGGATTATTGACTTGCGTGCTGTATTGGAGATTCTGAACCAAGTTCAGAATGACAATTTATCAAAAAAATGGTGTTCTAATTATAGAACACCTCAAATACCTCTTCGTTATATATCCTTACAATTCAAACAAACTGTGAAGTCTTGCTTGAATATCTTCTTCTTCCAATTCTTCGGTCAATCTGTTTAAATCGATTGCCATTTGGTAATAATGCGCCGCATCATTTGTAAATCCCATTTCTTGACTTGCACGTCCTGCATTAAAATATGCCAATGTATAATTAGGATTTAGTGCAATTGCCTCTTCAAAATATTCCAAAGCCTCTTCCGCATCCATTAATCCGTCAAGATAAAGAATACCTAAATTGTTTTGCGCATATTCATTGTCAGGCTTTAATTCTACGGCTTTATGGTATGCAACAAGTGCCTCTTCAAGATAATCTTTTTCCCATAGTGCAATTCCGACTTTTGAATATGCTCTAAAATCTTCAGGGTCAAGTGTTATGGCATCGCAATAAGCTCTGATTGCCTTGTCTAAATCGTAATCCGCCATATAAATATCCCCTAATGCAATGTATAAATCGTAGTTTTTAGGGTCGAGAATTATACCTGCTTGATAGGTTGATACAGCCGCCTCAATGTTACCTTTGTTTTCAGCATAAATTGAACCGAGTGCCTGACAAACAATTGATGTCCATTCGGCATCAGGGTTTATTGAGATTGCTTTTTGGTAGTGTTCAATGGCATCATCATACAATTCAGCTTTAGCATAAGCATACCCCAAAGAGTTGTTGAAGAACGGATTTTCAGGTTCTCTCTCTACTGCCAATTTGAATGCACTGACAGAATTTAATTTGTCTTCTTTTGCCATGTATAAGTGCCCCAATTCATAATAAATTTGAGCAGTATCAATATCAAATTCTAATAGCTTTTCATAGCAATCGATTGCCTCATCCGTGTTTTCAGGGAAATAAGTCTGCATAATTGTCGCTAACTTGACTAAAATTTCACGATTCATCGGATTAGCTTCAAGAACTTTTCTGTAGCAGTCTACAGTTGTTTCGATATCTTTGTTTTTGAGCGCAATATCTCCGATTTTGTTGTAGAAATATTCACTGTGAGTAGTATTTTCTACAGCTTTTTTGTATAACTTTTCAGCAGAATCATACATTTTGAAATGTTCAAAGAACTTACCTACCGTGTTGTATGAAAATACTGAGACATCATTAGCCATGTTTTTGCTAAACATTTTCATTGTCGGTCTGTCCCATGCCAACATTACACTACCTGTCAAGAAATAGTATACAAATCCAAGGTAGTCTTTGTATGTTCCGTTTTGAGAATTGATTTTCTGTAATAAAGACTGAGAAAGAATCATTCTCGGACGACCTGAACTTAACGGATTCATTTTGATTGCAGATTTGAACTCTTTTTCAGCAGCCTGAAAATCTTGAGCCAATTGCATAAAATATCCTGTGTAAAGGTGTGCATCTTTATTATTTGGAGAAAGTGAAATTGCGGTTTTGCATTGTTCAATTGCCGTATTAACGCTAATTTGCCCTTGCTCCCACATCAAAGCTGCCAAACGATAATAAGTTTCAGGTATTGTAGGGTCGTATTTTACCGCATCAACATAATGTTCCATCGCCTCTTGCAAATCTGTATTACGTTGACCGATTAAATATTTTTCGTGAGCAAGTCTTGCTTTTTCTAATGAATCTTTTGCTCTTTCTTTATTTTCTATGCTGCCTGTTCCTATCATCGGCATTAAAACTTGTTCTGACATTTTGAAGCTCCAATATAATATATAGATTTACATGTCATGTCGTGTGTGAATTTTATATCTTTAGAACATGGAGCAAAATCTCCTCCGTTTGTACTAGATGAATAGGCAAAATAAAAGGACTGTTTGAAAACAGCCCCTTTGGTAAGTTATATGTTTTTATTAATTTAGTTGTTTCTACTTTGCAGTTTGGCAAGTAGTTGAAGTAATTCGATGTACATCCAAACAATTGTAATCATCAAAGAAAATCCGAAGTACCACTCATAATCTTTGCTTGCTTGCCCTTGTAAACGCTCAATACTGTCAAAATCAACAATCAGGTTAAATGATGCGACAGTAACACATACAAGGCTAAAACCTATACCAATTAAACTGTTTGAAAAAATTTGCGGAATAGAAATGTTAAAGAAACTCAAAATGAATTGTAATAAATAAATTCCTGCAATAGCAAGTGTTGAGTTAAAAATTACCATTCTGAATTTGTCGGTGCATTTAACAAGTTTTGTTTTGTATAAAATAAACATGCCAAATAGAGCAAACATTGTGCCCATTGCTGCTTGAGAGGCAATTCCCGGATAAACTTTGTTAAACATGGCTGAAAATAAACCTAGAAATAAACCTTCGCACATCGCATATAATGGAGTCGTAAGGATTAGAAATTTGTTTTTAGGAGCAAAACAAATAATTATTGCAAGAATAAGCCCAACGATAGAACCTCCTTGACCTAACATGATAGCTTTATCCGCAAATCCTGTTAAGGTCAGATACCAAGTGTATGCAAAAGTGACTGCCATCAAGACTCCAAGAACACATGTTTTTATGATTGTGCCATTTGTTGTCATGGCATGTTCACTATCTAGTGAATTAAATGAAGAAGACTTTAAAATACCCTCTCTTAAAACCGGATTAGCCATATATATCACTCCTTTCAATATCGCCTAATTCACTGATATATTAGCATATAAAACGAAAATCTCAATTGCCTGAGAAAAATTTTTAAAAAAGGGCTTTACAATATATTTTTTTTGTTATACACTAATTACATAATCCTCAGTAGCTCAATGGCGGAGCATTCGACTGTTAATCGAAGGGTTGCTGGTTCGAGTCCAGCCTGGGGAGCCATAAAGGAGATGTCACCGACATCTCCTTTATTTTATTAATGTAAAAATTTTTTTGTTATAGTTTTAGACTAGTTTTCAGCCTTTTGCCTTAGTAACCAATGCTTTTGTCGCTGAAAATTTTATCTAATTTTATAATCGCATCTTTTAAGGAAGATTCTTTTAGTGCCAAATATCTTGGAACTAATTTTTGTTCACTCGTCGGACTCGATAGCAAAATTTCTGCACCAGATTTTGTTCCTGCTTTTTGTAAGACCAGACAAAATTTATCTTTAGGTCTTGCAGCAGGCGAGATTCCTACTTGAAAAATATCAAACCCTAAGTTAGAAAGCAAAGTTTCTTTATTTGTCAAATCTCTATTTATACTTTTTGATGCATTTTTTTGCATACTTTCAGCTTTTGTTGCAATTTTTGCAGCCAACGGTTCAGATATTTTAATACCAAATGATACGTTTGAAGAGTTGTAAATTTGCATATTTCCCCTTTATAAAATCTGTTTGCCATTCGCAAATAGTTTTAAAATCCTGCCTTCTAAGTCTCTGATGGACTCATGGATGTAGTTATTTGCAGGGCTGGTTTTGGATTCAAAAACCTCTGTCACATGGGACAATGAGTCCTTGATTTCCTTTGTGATAGTTCTTGTATACTCCTGAGATTTGTTTTTGTAATGCTCAATTGTTTTGTTTGGTAGGTACTTATATTCCTGAATTTCTACGCGAGTCCCGATATTATCAAAAGTTTCGACCTTTAAAAAATTATCGGTCTTCGCATCTTTTTCAATATATTTTAATAATTTGTTATCATCTGAAAACTCTTTAGAATACTTGATAGTGTCAGTTTGTCCTGTTTCTATTCGATTGCCAAAAGTTGTGTTATTTATGCCGGAAATTTTCATATCATCTATAAATCTTGAACAAACTATTTTTTGCTACCTATGCAAATGCTAACAAATGTAACAAAGAACGCGAATTTTGAAATTTTACCTATAAAATCTCTTTTATAGATATATCAGTTAAAAATACTGACTTTTGTTCATTTTGAATGGAAAGGGGCGAAGAGCCCCTTTCTTTATGTGTTGGACTTGTAAATAAATTTTCAAGTGTTAGGATGGTTTTGCAAAAAACTTATTCCCGAATCGTCTAGTGGTAGGACGAAAGATTCTGGCTCTTTTAACGGTGGTTCGAATCCATCTTCGGGAGTTTTTCTATTAAATCATTTGAACATCTAAGCTTATCCGAAGAGTCTTCGAACCACAGATATTTTCTCGTGCAGCTCAAAAATATCGTGGTTTTACCTACGAGGTACCCTCATCTGCAAGGCTCGTGAATCTCGCCTGCATCTGAGCTGAAATCCATCTTCGGGAGTTTTTCTATTGGTGTTTTAATTTACTTTATATATTTACTTGATATTTAATGTTAGCAGGCTTTATCATCGCAAAACATTCTACATTTACTTTAAGCTTGTAATTTTTTTTGTTTTGCAATAGCTGCGTTTTTGATTTCGTGTTTTTTCTTAGTTGTTAGTCTTTGGCTATTCCTAATTGTTATAATGAGGTTTTTTATTAAAACTAGTTCTTCATCAGTAGCATTACTTAATAATGAATATATTTCATCTTTAACAGGGTTGAAGTTGTTTAGATTATTTATATCTAATACTCTAATATCCATATTCAAGACATGAATAATTTTAAGTATCGTTGTTATTGAAGGTGAATTTAATCCCATTTCAATGCGGTATACTTGTTTTTCGTGTATATCAACCATTTCTGCAAGTTCAAATTGGGAAAGACCAACTTTCTTTCGCTGTTCTTTTATTTTTAGACCTAGATTTATTATTTCATTAGCCATAATTACCTTCTTATATTATAAAAATAGACCATTTATGCACTATTTAAACAAAATAAAAGACTTAAAATATTTATTGATTAGTGCAAATTTGCACTCTTGTGTGGTATTTTTAGACTATATTTTTAATAATTATTTACATGTGGGTTGAATAATTTAGTTACACAGTTTATACTATAATTAGACATATTTGCTCGATGTAAAATTTTAAATTGGACTAAATTGTGCTAAATATGAAAGGTGAGTTTATGAAAAAATATATTATTTTTTTAGTGTTATCTATCTTACCCTTGCCAGTTTCTGCTAATACTTTAGGAGGGGGGATTCCTGGATATTCAGCTCCTAGCTTAGGGGGAGGTGTACCTGGCAGGTATAGCTCTCAATCATATTATTCTCAGTCCGCAAACAACAATTATGATAGATACAATAATGAGACGTATAATAATTATCCAAAATTCAAACAGTATAATTATTCTAATTCACCCTATGACTCAAATCGTAATTATTCAAATGATAGAAGAAATTTTTATGGATACTAAATATGTTTGCTTTGATTAAATTACTATTTATTGTTATTTTAGCTATAATTTTTTATTTTTTCACCGCTTGTGCACGATTAACACAAAAAGCTGGAAATTATATTGTTAATGGAAATAGTGCTATATCTCAATCTTATAAATCAAGAAATCTTTTTGATAATATCTTTTACGAATTTATAAAGATTGTTAGAGAGTATAAATTATGTGGCTCTTCTGAATCCTCAATAGACGAATTTGTAATCGCAACAGGTTTGTATTTTTATTATATAAGTTGTATTTATAATATCTTTGGATATAAACCATTTTTAGTTAGCCCGCTTAGTGATAGTCTTTTGGAACCAATAATAAGATACGTAGAAGACCATAAACGTACTTTACATTTTGAATGTTCCGCAATTCGTTTTTATAATATTGATTTTTATACATTAGATTCACTTACTTTTGAATTTTTTCAAATATATAAAACTTATATTCCGCTATTTGAAATAATGCCAAAAACAATGGGTCCCTTAACTTTAGATGAAGGTAAAGAATTTATAACATATATGAAAAATATAAGTTCTGCTATTCAAAATTTTATATATACAGAATTAAGTAAAGGACACCAAGGTGAAAATTTAGATGAAATATTTCAATTTGAATTGAAAGACCAAAGAGTACAGCGAACGATTATTTTCGAAATCCAACACATGGCAATTACTTTTTCGAAAGAATTATTTGCAGCAAGTATCATTGCTCGATAAAGTGAGAACAATGATGTTGTTACTATCAATGCTTCTATTGTGCATAGCTTTCAATCTTTACCTTAAGGATATTATATATTATAAAAATTTATAGTATGCTTTACCTGTATTATGGAAATATTTGTTTGTCCTAAGCATAATGGTAACGCATTTTTGATTTTTTTTAGCTTTGAGTATTCTTTATAATCCAATTATAAAAATACCTCTAGGTAAGCCTATATGGGGGTGGTAAACATTCGTACTGGAATTTATTTTGTTTATTATAATAATTCTTGTATCCTTATCTGCTGTATAGGCAAATTTTTTAAAATAAATTAGCTACTTTGAGTTTTCTTTCTTGGGGTTCTATTGCTATAATATTGAGAGTTTCTTTGTATAATCCATATTTTAGCATTCCCGTTGGTCCAAATTTATTTTTCACAACTTTAATAAATAAATCTTGTCGTTTTTCTAATACTCCATCATCCTCTAAGGTTACAGTAATAACTTTATCTGACATATAGGCTAATGTATCATATAATCCTAGATTATAAATATTTAAAGTTCGTTTGTATTGCAACATAGGAATATTGGCAGAGATAATAATAGGTAGTTTTGTTGTTTTAGACATCTTTTTAAGTTTTCTTGCTATATATTCTAGTTTTTTATGTATGATAAACTGATTATATCCAACTAAATGGTTTACGCCTTTAATAAAGACAATACTTTTATCATATTTTTGACTGAACTGTTTAATAATATCTTCTATTTTTTCAATATTATCATTTGCGATATTAGAATAGTACATATTTTTAAATTGTTTAATTTCAAAAGTCAGTTCTTTGTTATCTTCATAGGGAGATAAATCAAGCACTAGAACATGTTTACCAGAGTGAACTACTATATTTTTGGCTATATTTAATAAGAATGTATCAACATATGAATCGGTATAACCAATGATAGTAGTGAGTTCACATTTATCAAATCCACTTGTAATTTTATCTAAGTAAGGATAATAGGTTTTTGTTGCACTAGGTGGAAATTTTGTAAAATAGCTAGTTTCAATCTCATCTTTAACTTCTGGTAATATATTACAAATATGTTTGATTTCTAACATTTATAACTTCTCTCCTCTTATTTTTTATTCTTTACTATATCCGAGGTTTTCACAAGTATATGTTAAAGTTTATTAAGTCAAAATACTAAAACAAACTTACTTAGTTTCAGTTTTAGTTATAATTTTCACTACACATCTTTTATTAATTCTTTTATATCGACATCTAAGACTTTTGCGATGTCAATCACTTTTAATATTGTCGGATTTTGGCGAGCTGTTTCGATAAAACTTATTGCGGTACGAGACAAATCAACTAACTCCGCAAGCTGCTCTTGAGAGATTCCTTTTTTCAGTCTTGCAAATTTTATATTTAACCCTAGAGTTTTCAATCTTTCATCCATAATAACATTCTATAGACTTGACAATATTAAGACTATAAAATATACTAAACGTATGATAAATATATTAAACAAATATAAAATAAACCGTACGACTTTTCCTAATGATTTAAAAGCAGGTGCTACGCACGTAAATTTGTCACCAATAAAGGTGAAATTTGCTTTTACACTTGCGGAGGTCCTTATCACCCTTGGAATTATCGGAGTTGTTGCCGCGATTACAATTCCAAACTTGATTACTAATCATCAGAAAAAAGCTGTTGTTTCCGGCATGATTGAGGCTCAATCTATATTAAATCAAGCTCTTAGACAGTATGCTTATGATTCAGATGAAGATGGAACTCAAAGTTTTGAAACCACATTGCCTATAAAAGAGTTTGCGGAAAAATATTTTGTTCCATATCTAAAAATAGCAAGGATTTGCGAAAAAATGGAAGATGGTTGTTGGCAATCTGGTGATTTTTACGGATATTATGACCTTGCCGGAGTAAAAATGACAGATACTGTCCCTTATAGCATTGTTTTAAACAATGGCATGATATTAGGATTTAATAAAGTTGATGATGGCGATTATGCACTTATTTCAATTTTGGTTGACACTAATGGAAAAGGGAAAAGAAATGTTCTGGGCAAAGATGTCCAATCTTTTTATCTTTATCAAAATGAAACGAAGAGAAGTGAAAATATTTCCAGTATGAAAAATGGGATATACCCCGGAGGATATGATGGCGGTGGAGTTCCACATGTAGAAAGGGCGCGAGATGCTCTATTAAGCACACAGGTTTCAAGAGGTTGTAACAAAGGTGCGACAAATGATGCATACGGTGGGCGTCGAGTTGGAGTTGGTGCAGCTTGTGCTGCCGTTATTTTCAAAGATGGTTGGAAAATCTCAAACGATTATCCTTGGAATTAGGAATGACACTTAATTTAATTGTCGGCTGAAAAATTTCAGAATAACAGGTAAAAAGCCTGACATCTCGCCCTCTTGTCTTCTAGCTCTCATGCATGCTCCATGCTCAAATGGGCTTTTCTACAGCATGTAAATGAGATAAACTTTAGTTCTTTTTCAGAGTTTTCATACTTTTAAATGATGTTTAAATATTCGTATATTATAGAATAGAAATGTAATAAAGATTGAATTGGGTAGGTTGATGGAACAAAGTTTTGATTTTTCTTCTTATAACAACATAAAACATCTCACAGAAGATGAACTAGCTGCGTTGTGGGAAAAATACCTTGCTGACAAATCTGACAAGTCTGCAAGAGATACTTTGATTGTTCAATATATTTACCTTGTACGATATGCGGTAGGTCGTGTAAAAGTTTCACTTCCTGCTACAATTTCTGTTGAAGATATTGCAGGTTACGGTGTTGAAGGTTTGATTAACGCAATTGAGCGTTTCTCACCACAAAAAAATACTCGTTTTGAAACCTATGCACTTATTCGTATTAGAGGTTCAATTTTAGACAGAATCCGTTCTCAAGACTTTTTACCAAGAAGTGTGAGAAAGAAAATTAAAGACATTAAACAAGCTGCCGAGATATTAAAACAACAACTTGGCAGAACTCCTACAACAACAGAAATTGCAAATTATCTTGATATGGAACCGGAAAAGGTTAGTCAAATCATGTCAGAAGATGTTGTTGTGACTTCTATTTACGACAAACGCGGTTCATCTGATGATAGTATGGAAATCATTGATACTATTGAAGATTCAAACAAATTGAATCCGCAAGAACAAATGGAAGAAAAAAATGTCAAAACCGATTTGCAAAGAGCATTGCAAAGATTGCCTGAAAGGGAAAGAGTTTTGATGGTTCTTTACTATCAGGAAAACATGACAATGAAAGAAATCGGCGAAACTCTGGGGATGTCTGAATCAAGAGTTTGCCAATTGCATGCTCAATCTATTATGAAATTGAAAAATATCCTTAATGAGAACCGTACATCTCGTCTTCAAAAAGCGATTGTTTAATTAATAATTGTTTAGATTAAGGGTTGAAAATTTTTATAAAATTTGTTACCATGAAATATATAACTATCTTTGGAGTTGAAACATGATGGAAAAGCGTATTGATTATTCTAGTTGCTTGGCGTGCAAAAAATCAAGCGGTTTTACTCTTGCTGAGATTTTAATCACGTTAGCAGTTATTGGTGTTGTTGCGGCATTGAGTTTGCCGACATTGTTACAAGCGATTGCAGAACGTAGCAGTTCTGAAACTCAGGCAAATGTAGCTCAAAAAATTACAAAATCAATGAATTTGATGAGGGCAGATGGAGCATTAGAAAAGACTTATGCCAGTACAGATGATTTTGTAGACGAGCTTTCTAAGTATTTAAAAATTACAACCAGATGTGATGCAGACCATATTGCATCTTGTTGGCCTTCAAAAACAGTTATTACAAAAGAAGGCAAAGTGCTTGACGTTAGCAAAGTTAAAACCGGTAGAAACCTACAAATCCCCGGCAACAAAACAGGAAATGTCGGAATGATTTTGGCTGACGGTACTGCACTGATTATGACTTATAACCCAGATGCACCGATTATTGGTGAGGGGGACACCGTTATTCCTTCTACGGCATCACTTCCAATCGGTTTTGGAAGATACAAAGATTATGCCTACACCTCAAGTGTAACAGCAGGCGTCGATTTTGTTATGGACACAAACGGTTTCCAAGGTCCAAACAGTGAAACTCGTGATGGCAAATACAAGGATATCAGAAGTTTCAAAGTTGCAGCATTTTCAGAAGGTTGTCCGGGAGAAGAATTTGACGGCATAGGTTGTTTATATATGTTGCCATCTTACGGACCACTTGATACAACACTTTCTGAAAATAAAAAATATGATAGCAAATTCGCATCAACAAATAATAATTGGGCAGGCGCAAGAAAAGGTTGCCAAGACGTAGGTATGGATTTGCCATCTCGAAGTCAAGCAGAATCTATCGTTAAAAAGAGCAAATCAAACAGCAAATTATATTCAATGATTAAACCGGGTGGTGGTTGTATTTGGTCATCTACAGAATGGTCAATAGGCAACAACTGGGGATATACAAAATCTCCAAGTGTAACATCAGGAGATTTATGTAATGGAGACAAAGACAAAAACATGCACAAAGCACTTTGCATCGGTGATTAGGTTTTATGACAAACCTGACAAACAAGTCTATGTCACCCTGAACTGACTAGAATATTACGTTTCGCTTTTAGCTCAACTCATATTCTAGTCAGTTCAGGGTGACATGTATGCTTTTTTATCAGTAGTAGGTCGGCTTCGCCAAGCCGACAACAAAATCAACATTGATAGATTCTGAATAGGATAAAATCTACGTTGCTATGCAACTTGATTTTTAATCCTTTCAGAATGACAATACAAAAACATCATGTCATTAAATAGCTTGACTTCCAGTCCTCTTGCCATCTTGCCTTCTTATTCCCAATGCCGACAACTTACCGCTAAGCTTGCTTAGCCTCTCTGTGCTTTTTCAAGGCATTATCGCAAAGGACACCGATTTTGTTCAAAACTAATGATGAAACAGACCCGATAACCAATGCTTTTGACCCTGCAAACAATTTCGCATTACAAATCAATGACACACCAACACCAGCCAAAGCAGGGATACCATATTTCAGGGCAATTGATGCTCGTTGCTCATTATTGTCAGATTTACCCAAGTTGTAGCCCAAAACACCGATAGAACCTAAAATTGTCAACACATCGGTTGGTGCAGAACCAAGAGATAAATCTCTTAATTTGTTCACAAAGTCTTCGTTTTCAATTTTTATTGATTTATCAAGAGATTTTACGCCAGAACGATATGATTTTTCAAGCACTGCATAATCATCTTTTGATAGCAGATTTTTGTAAATATCCAAAACATCTTCAATTTTGCCTTGCTTAAATCCTACAAAACTGTCTTTCAAACCTTTCATTTCGCTAAGCAAAACTTGAGCCGAGTCGTTATCAATAGTTTTATTTTTCAAAGATTCATTTATTTTTTCAACAAACCCATTCATATCAGCAACGATTGTTTCTTTTAATTTGGCATTTGCCACAGGGTCTTTTGCATATTTTTTGATATTCACCCTGATATCGCGTAAATGTTTAATCTTGTCAATATCTTTAAATGAAATCAAATCGGTCATTTTTCTGATAGCATCTTCTGAGTCATTTGCCATATCAGAAATTGAGTGGGTCAATTGTTTTCTGAAACCGTGAACCTCTTTTTGGATAACTTGTTTTTTCTCAACAATTTTTGAATCTGCAATAAATTGGTTGTAAACATCTTTTGACCAAAATACATCCTTGAGTTTTGCAAATTCTGCCTGCAAAGTCAATGCGATTTTCTTAACTTGGTGATAACGTCCTTGAATTGGAGCTTTACCAAAATGGGCAAGATAAGTTTTGCTGATTTCATCACGCATTTGTCTTGCATCTAAAAGCCATTGAGTTCTTGTTTTGGTAACTCCGTTTATTGTAATATTTTCAACATATCTGTTTGTTACACTGTTATCGCCCAATCTTTGAGCCATCAATTGAGCCTCTTTTAGTGTTCCTGAAGTCTTTTTATAAGAATCCACAACAGATTGACGTCCGATTTTTTCAAACAATTTGGTAATTCCGTCATGAATTTTTCCGGTAAGTTTTGTTACCCCCATAATTCGTTTGAAGACTAAATCCTTAAATGATGTAAAATTATTGATGGCTTCAACCTTATGCTGTGCAACATTTAATAACGCAAGCGCCATTATGTACATTTTATTTGGCGATGGTACACCGTTTTCGGTCAATTTTGAATCTTGCAATTTCTTTTCCAAATAATGTCTTAATTTTTGGAAATTCTTAGCCAAGCCTTTTGGACCACCTTGCAAGAAGAAGAATATTCCGGCACCTGTCAAAACAGTCGCCCCTGCAATAGATAAACCGATTAACTTGACGTTATGGGTTTTTCTTGCCTCTTCAGGTGTGATTATTTTAAAATCTTTCGTTAAAAATTCATCTTTGGACTGTGAATCCTGATTTTTAGGCACACCAAGCCAGTAATCTTTCGGATATTTTCTTACCGTAATATCTCCGAAAGCATTTGGATTACTATTCATATTTTGAACAGAATTAATCATAAATTCACTAGCCTACACTATTTATAAGTATAAAATACAAATAAAATTGCCCATAAGCTAAATCATGATAAAGTTATGTTACGAAAACAACTCGGTATCTATAACTTTTGCAACCTCTAGTGCTGAATTTTTATTAGAAAGTAATTCTTTTACTTCCCCAAGTTCTTTAATATTTTTTTCGCGTCTGTCTTGATTATATAACAGCTCTTCAATTTCGTAAGTTATATTTAGCGGAGTTACATCTTTTTGTATAATTTCAGGAACAATTGATTTGTCCGCAATAATATTTGGCAAAGATACTCGTTTTATGCATCTTAACAACAAATAACCAAAATACAAAATCCAAGGTCCGCGATATGCGATAATCATCGGTGTTTTGTATAAACAAGCCTCAAGTGCAACCGTTCCTGATGCCAAAATCAACGCATCAGATACACTCAGCAAGGCTTGATTTTCTCCTTTAATTACCTTGATGTCGCAATCTCCAAGATATTTGTTATAAACTTCATCTGACAAATTCGGAGCCTGAGAGATACAGAATTGCAAATCAGGATGTCTGTGCTGTAAACGTTTTACTGTTTCTTTAAACACACTCATCAAGTTTTCCAATTCAAACTTTCTTGACCCCGGAAAAACTGAAACTAATTTTTTCTCAATATCTAGTCCATGTTTTCTGAAAAACTCTCTTTTTCCTGCAGCAGGTGGAAGTTGAGAAACAAGCGGATGTCCACAATAATGTGTATCAATACCGTATTGCGCATACAATTGTTTTTCAAATGGGAAAATACACAAAACTTTATCCACAAACTTTTTGATTAAGTGAATACGGTATTTGCGGCTTGCCCAAACTTGAGGCGGAATATAATAAAATACCTTTATCCCTGCGGCATGCAAAAATCCTGCAACAGACAGGTTAAACGCGCCATAATCAATAAGCAAAACTAAATCAGGTTTATATTCATTTTTCAAATAATCAACAACGGCTTTTCCTAATTTGAAATGGTCTACCAAAATTTTTGGAGAAATACCCATTGCAGACATTTTTTCCTGAGTTGAAAACAACTTAACACCTTCGTTTTGAAGGTTGATACCGCCAATACCTTCAATCTGCAAATCACAATCAAGAGCTTTCAATTCTCTGACTACATTTGCGGCATGGATATCGCCTGAATATTCACCTGTTATAATAAATAATTTTTTCATCTACACTGCCATTATTACAATATTATGTTCATCTGCATATTTTACTACTTTTTCTTGGTCAACAATGATGGTTTCATTTGCCTCTACAGCAATCAAACCGGCATGGTAATGTTTCATTGTTCTCAATGTTTTCATACCGATTGCAGGAATATCAAAACGTTTGTCTTGTTTTGGTTTTGCAACTTTTACAACAACTGCATCACCTTTTGCTAATTTTGCACCGCGTTTGATACATACGTCAGTACCTTCAATAGCCTCAACAGCCATAATCATTTTGTCCTTGATTACAACAGATTGACCAACGTCAAGTTTGCCCATCTCTTTAGCTAACCAAAAACCGTAATTAACATCACTCATTTGAGCCTCTGTAGGTTTGTGTTTGCCAAGAACACCTGCAGGAATCATCAAATTTTTAATAAAAATAGTTTGGTCAAGAACTTCAACACCGATTTTGTTAAGTTCTTCAACAATCATCAACATAACTTGGTCATCATTTAGTCTTGATGCTTCTTTAATCAATTCAACCGCTCTTTTGTCAAATTTGTGCAATTGCAAAAGAACCTTTTTATGAACTTTGCCTAAGAAAGTTAATTGTTTAATGTGCTCTTCTTTCAAAATCGATTCAATTTTATTAACTTCGCCCGGATGGCAACTGTAAACTTTTGAGCAATGTTTTTTTAGTTCATGAACATTGTCTTTTGCTAAAGATATGCAAATGACTTCAAAGCCGTTTTCTTTCGCATATTGAGCCATTCTTACAGGTAATACGCCATCTCCGGCTACCAAACATTGTTTATTTTCTAATGTAATAGACACCTTTATTTTCCTCTTTTACTGTTTTCTTAATGAATAAATCTTTTCTACTTCGCTTTCAGGTAATATTTTAGCACCACCAAGGAATTTTGTAAAAAGTATTGTCTTTGCATACTCTTCAACAAGTTCCAATTTTAAATAAGTTTCCTTGACGTTTTTTCCACCGACAATAACACCGTGGTTTGCCATCAATATTACATCATATTCTTTAAAGAACTTTGAAGTCTTTGCAACAAGTTCTTCTGACCCCGGAATTGAATAGTCTGCAAGTGGAATTTTGCCAAAACAAAATACAATTTCCGGTGAAATCGCATCATCTAAGGCTACATTTGCTGATGCAAACGCTGTTAAATATGGCGAATGAAAATGCAAAACACAATTCACATCAGGTCTTTGCTTATAAAACTCCAAATGCAAAAATCTCTCACTTGATGGTTTTGAATTGCCGCTAACAAGCTTTCCATCCATATTCACAACACTGAAATCATTCTCAGATAAATATCCGTTAGCCGAACCTGAAGACGTAATTACAATACCCTCACCCAAACGACAAGACATATTGCCTGAGATTCCCGGTGTGTAACCTTTAGAACCTGAAATTTTGCCATATTCAATTAATTCTTTTTGAATATCGTTTAACATCTAGTCTACAGTTTCCTTATTTGGGTCTTCAATATCAATTACTTGAGCATGGTCTAAAACTTGCGGTTTTGCTTTTGCATCATTTTTTCTTGTTCTTGATGAAACCTTAACTTCTTCTTGCTGTTTTGCTGGTGAGAAAGCTAATTTACGGTTTTCATCCTTTTGATGCTGACCTAATCTTTCAGGGTTTTTAATTTCCATTTTTCCATACTTAATACTTGTACCTTTTGTATCAAAAGCCAAGTCAAAACCGAAGTATGTAGTTTGTCTTACAAAGTCGTAACCTAAACGGATTTTGATATCATCAGGACCAACCGCGATTACAAATCTGTTTTCTTGGAACAATTTGCCGTTAGGTGAATCGTTACTCAAGTTAGCCATACCTGACCAACCAACTGACAAATACTTGCAAACTCTGAAGATTTCAGACAAGTAAACAGTTGAATGACCGTATCTGTACATATCATAACGAGGAACCGGAGTATGGTCATCATAACCTGTTTGGAAGTAGCCTAAATCTTGCATCCATCGTTTATATTGAACGTGAGCTCTAGGTCCGATTCTGCCGACGAACTGAGTATCACCTGTACCATATACGGCAGCAGAACCTTGTAATGCCAAGCTCAAATCGAAGTAAAATTTATTTTCAGGGTTTTCATAAGAATACAATTTTTGAGAAATTTCAGCCATATATCTCAACCTTGTTGTTGAAATATTAGAACCTGCAATTTTTTCTCCATAGTAGTTCTTATCGTTATCTTCCATCAAGCCAAAACCGATTCTGTGTCTGAATCTCAGACCTTTACCTTCTGCTAAGAAATCATTGATACTATAAGCTTTGTCATAGTAAACTTCAGCCATATATTTCGGCATTCTGCCACCGAAGAACCATTCATCCATGAACGAATTTGCAGAATATTGCAAGTATAAGTTGTCATCCAAACGCTGAATACCTTTTAAGAAGAAGATATCAGCCGCAGTACCATAACCTAATTCGGTTGAATTGAAGGTGTTACGATATTTCAACGCACCACCAAAACCAAAGTTACCGTGTTGGTAGTTCAAGAACGGAATAACTTTTACAACAGAACCTGCAGGGCCTCCAAATACAAATCCGGGACCGATGAACATACCTAACTTACGTCTTGAACCAAATTCAGGGTAGTTAGCCTCAAAGTAATCACGTTCTTTGTTTGTATAAGCCGTCAAACTTGGCCAAGTGAATAAATATTTACCTTTATGCGAAACTTCAATGTTTTTAGCGACAAACATATCGTGATTTTTGCGCGCATCAACATAAATATTTTCGATATTAAAATGTAATTTATTACCGGATGGGTCACCGAAGAACAAAGCTTTTTCATCATCACTCAAAATCATGTTTGAAAACATTGGTCCAATCATTCTTGAACTCATTCTATATATTTGAGAGGTTTCAGAGTGAAGATTACCATCTGTCAAAACAAGCAAAGAATCCTTTTGGACAGCTTTTTTAGCATCCATAATCATCGCATCTGATACAGCTTCCATATTATCCATAACCATGGATTCTTCGTTCATATCAACTTCCAAATAATCAGCTTTTGCAGGCATGCCATCTTTTGTAATAAAAACATGTCCGATAGCTTTTAAAATATTTGAATCCTGATTGTATGTCATAGTATCAGAAACGACTTTTGTATTTTGAGGAGGCAAGTACAATAATGGTCTGCCTGTTGCAACCATATCACCTGTTTCTTCATCAAAATTAACCTTATCGGCATCCAATTGCATTTCTTTTTCAGACACTTGTTCAGAAATTCCTGTTTCTAAAGAAATAGAATCTGATGATGGAATATCTGTTTCTGTCGCATTTTGGATAGAATCGGCAATAGAACCGTCCTCAATTAACAGTTGCTCATTGTTTTCTTCTTCGTCTGCAACTTTTTTCTTATTCCAAAATTTAACTTTATTTAAAACACTTGATTTCTTTTTAGTTGTTTGGCTAACAGGTTTTTCCATCTCACCCGAGTTGCCCTGTTCCTCATATTGAGGGGTATCAGGCGACATGCTGCGGATTTTGTTAGTTAATTTTATACGCATTTGTTTGAAAAATGGAGCACGACCGTCTTTATCATCCAAACTGTCGCTATAATCTCTTCCCTGATAATCAAAAGAATAACGGAATTCATGTTGAGTAACCTCAGGCATCATACGGTTGCTCATAGGAGAACGGAAGAAATTCTGTCCATCCAAATCTTCAGGTGTAACAGATGGAATAACAGAAGGTACTACAACTTCATCACTAGCGAATACGCTGTGAGAAAATGCCAGAATAAAAAATATTATAAATATAAACTTTTTCAATCTTTACCTTCCTTGTTTATCCCTAAATATAATTCAATGGGTTTGTCGGTTTACCGTTTACACGAACCTCAAAGTGACAGTGAGGACCCGTACTGTAACCTGTAGAACCTTCTCGTCCGACTGTTTGACCTTTTTTAACAAATTGTCCGTTGCTGACATTGATTGCTGACATGTGACCATACAATGTAGTGATAGGTTTTCCGTTAATTACACCGTGGTCAAGGATTACAACCTTACCATATCCGCCATACCAGCCTGAGTAAATAACTTTACCATCGTTAGAGGCTCTGATAGCTCCGCCGTTTGGACCTGCAATATCAATACCTGAGTGGAAAATTCTGCTCTTAAATATTGGGTGAGTTCTCCAACCGAATGGAGATGTAATAGGTCCTGAAATAGGATAACTGAATCCTGTTGAAGATACATGGACTTGAGATGAGCCTGAGCTTGCATTTCTTCTTGTCAAACTCTCAATCATGCTCTGAATACTTGCTGATTGTCTTGCCAATTCTCTTTCAGAACGTTCATAATAACTTTTATCTTTTTGCAAGCGTTCAATCATATTTTTGTTTTCTGCAATTGAACCTTGAATTGTAGCTTTTTGATTATTAATATCTCTTATTGATGCCTCAACCATTCGTCTTTGAGATTCAACTTGTGTTTTCAACATTGCAATTTGGTTAGCTTTTGCTTTCACTAACTGCATTCTGCGGTAATCATCCTGAATAACGATTTTTTCATAATAGAACATGTCCATCATGCTATTAACATCCGTTGCTGACAAAATCAATTCAAACATGCCTGAACGTTGGTGTTTATATACCTGACGGATTCTTGATTTCATCTGAGCATCAATTGACCTGAATTCATAAATAGCCGTATTAAGTTGACGTTCCATAGAACTCAAATTTGACACCAACGAATTATAACGAACAGTTGTATTTTGAAGTTCTACTTGCGCCTTTTCAAGTTTTTGTTGGTTGTTGCTTAATTTATTTCTTTCGGTTCTTAGTTTTAAATCAGCTTGTCGTTTCTTTTGCTGGAAGTAATAACGCTTGTTATTTGTTTGTTTTAATTTTTGAGTCAAAGAAGATTTTGACTGCGCTGCAAAAGTCGGAGCCGCAACAGCTCCTACCAAAATCCAGCTTATTAAAAGATATTTTAATGTATTTTTTATACTCATTTTTATACTATTTTATAATTATCGGTAACAACATTAATCCCACTGACCAAGCTATAAAAGTCAGCCCAATTATAAGCATTATAATCTTCTGATGTTTTCTGAAAAATTCCATAAATTCTCCCCTTATATATTTTGTATTTTACTATCAAAAAAAAGTTTGTGCAAGAAAATGAAACATGTTATTACAAATAGTTACTTGAAAACATCCGCCTGACAATCATAAAAAGCAACTACAAATAATTAAATAAAAGTTAATTTCAAATGACTTTGGCAAAAATAACGTTAAAATAAAAATATAGAAAATTAGTTGAATGGAGTTGATGTAGATGTTAGATTTTGACAAATTTACAAATTATTCTCAAGAGATTTTATCAAGTGCAAATGCCCTGATGAATTCCTATCAGAACTCCCAAATGGAGCCTGAGCATATAATGCTTACTATGATTAAGGATAACGGAATTATCAAAGACTATTTGACAGAATTAAACTTGTTGAATCAAAACTTTATTAATAGAATAGTTCAACGTGTCGAAGGTTTTCCAAAAATCTCAGGACCAATAAATCCGCAAAGCTTGTATTTGTCTAACGATACAAGAAGATTGTTAGAACTTGCGATGGATGAAAGTCAAAAATTAAAAGATGATTTTGTTGGAATTGAGGCTATTTTACTTGGAATGGCAAAACTTGACAACAGCAATATCAAATCTTTGTTAGAAGATTATGGAGTTCGCTCCGGCACCGTATTAGATGCAATGAAAAAAATAAGAGGTAATAAAAAAGTGGATAGCAAAAACGCAGAAGAAAATATGAAAGCTTTGGAAAAATATTCTACCGATTTAACCGCACTTGCAAAAAAAGGCAAACTTGACCCTGTAATCGGCAGAGACGAAGAAGTTAGAAGAATTATACAAGTATTGAACAGACGTACAAAAAACAACCCTGTTTTAATCGGTGAACCGGGGGTTGGTAAAACCGCTATTGTTGAAGGTTTAGCTCAACGTATAGTAAGAGGAGATGTTCCGGAAAGTCTGAAAGATGTTAAATTGATTTCTCTTGACTTAGGTGCTCTTGTTGCCGGTGCAAAATTCAGAGGTGAATTTGAAGAAAGATTGAAAGCCGTGTTGAAAGAAGTTGAAGAGTCAAACGGTGAAATCGTTATGTTCATTGATGAGTTGCACACCGTTGTTGGCGCAGGTTCAACAGAAGGTTCAATGGATGCGGGTAACTTGTTAAAACCAATGCTTGCTCGTGGCGTTCTAAGAACCATTGGTGCTACAACAATCAACGAATATCGTAAATATATCGAAAAAGACCCCGCTCTTGAAAGACGTTTCCAACCTGTTATGGTTGATGAACCGTCAGTTGAAGACACAATCAGTATTTTGCGTGGTCTAAAAGAAAAATACGAAGTTCACCACGGAGTAAGAATCCTTGATAGCGCAATCATTGAGGCTGCAAAATTATCAGACAGATATATTACAGACAGATTTTTACCTGATAAAGCAATCGACTTGATTGATGAGGCTGCAAGTTCATTACGTATAGAAATTGATTCAATGCCTGAAGAGATTGATACAATGATGAGACAAAAAATCCAATTGGAAATCGAACGTGAAGCATTGAAAAAAGAAGATTCAGATGAGGCAAAAGCCAAGGTTGAAGATATTACAAAACAAGTAACAGAACTTGAAGGCAAAATCAATGTAATGAAAGCTCAATGGGAAAAAGAAAAAGCATCAATTACATCAGAAGCAGATGTAAAAGATGAAATCAACAAAGTTAAAACCCAAATTGAAGAGGCTGAAAGAAACACGGATTTGCAAACTGCAGCTGAATTGAAATACGGCAAACTTCTTGAATTGGAAAAGAAATTAAAAGCTTGTCAAAACAAAGAACATACAGACAACAAACTTCTAAAAGAAGAAGTAACCGCAACAGATATTGATGAAGTTGTTTCAAAATGGACAGGAATTCCTGTAACCAAACTTGTTGAATCAGAAATGCAAAAATTGTTGCACATGGAAGATATTTTGCACAAAAGATTGGTTGGACAAGATGAAGCAGTTGATACTGTATCTGATGCAATCCGTCGTGCTCGTTCAGGTTTGAAAGACCCTAAACGTCCGATTGGTACTTTCTTATTCTTAGGGCCAACCGGTGTTGGTAAAACCGAATTGGCAAAATCTTTGGCTGAATTTATGTTCAACGATGAAGATGCTCTAATCCGTATTGATATGTCTGAATATATGGAAAAACACAATGTTGCAAGACTTGTCGGAGCGCCTCCGGGATATGTCGGATATGAAGAAGGCGGTCAACTTACAGAGGCTGTAAGAAGAAAACCTTATTCAGTTGTGTTATTTGATGAAATCGAAAAAGCACACCCTGACGTATTCAATATCATGTTACAAATCTTTGATGATGGTCGTTTGACTGATTCAAAAGGCAGAACCGTTGATTTCAAAAACACATTAATAATAATGACAAGTAACATCGGTTCAGATATCATCTTGGAAAACTCATTAAATTCAATGGTATCACCTGAAGAATTTAACAATACAAAAGAAAAAGTTCTTGCAGTATTGCGTCAACACTTCAAACCTGAATTTTTGAACAGAATTGATGAAACAATTTTCTTCAAAGCCTTGAATTTACAACAATTGAGCAAAATCGTAGATATCCAAATGGATTACTTACGTAATTTGTTAAAAGACCAAGAATTAGAATTTGTAATCACTGATGAGGCTAAAGAATTTTTGGCAACTCAAGGTTTCAACCCTGTATATGGTGCAAGACCATTGAAACGAGTAATTCGTCAACAAGTAGAAAACCCATTATCAAAATTGATTCTTGCTCAAAAATTCTTAAAAGGTGACAAAATCAAAATTGATGTTGATGATGATAAACTGAAATTTGAAAAAGTATAATCTATTCTATTCTTCATCTATATTACAGGAGTGGCGCGTACATTTTGTCCGCGCCACTTTATATATATACACCCCTAACAATAAACTAACAAAGATTTATTAATATTTTAGTGTTATGAGAAAGATACTAAAATTATTATTCGGAATTTCATTATTAATGTTTTGCACCTTACAAGCTAATGCTCAAAATGTTAAATTTATTCAAGTTACAGATGTCCACTTAACCCAAGCTAACAAATCAAGACTTGAAACATTTGTCAATGACATTAACAAAAAATATTCAAACAAAGATATTGATTTTGTTGTCTTTACAGGTGATAACATTGATAAAGCAAGAATTGAAGATTTGGATTTATTTTTGCACACAATTAAAAATTTGAATTTCAAAACCTATGTTACTTTGGGCAACCACGATGTATTCAAATCTCAAGGACTTGATAAAAAATTATATATGAATGAAATTCGCAAAATTTTAGGCTCTTATCACCCAAACAAACCTAATTATGTATTCAAAGATAAAGATATCATTTTTGTTGTTATGGATGGCGTTAAAGAAGTTATTCCAGGACAAGGCGGATACTACAAGGAGTCTGAACTTGATTGGCTCGACAAACAATTAACTAAATATAAAAACAACAAAGTTATCATTTTACAACATTTTCCATTGTTAGATGCAAGAACCAGGGTTCACAAACTGTATAAAAAAGAAAATTACCTTGAAGTTTTAGCAAAACACGACAATGTTCTTGCAATTATTTCAGGGCACTACCACTATAACCAAGAGGAATTTCAAAATGGAGTTTACAATATCGTAACTCATAAATTCTTTGAAAATTCAAGTTACAAAATCATAGAAATAGATTCAGAAATTCCTATGGTTTACACTCAATTACATTCAAATGATGAAAATGCAGCAGAATAAAATTATATAATATAATTAACTTATGAATAAAAATGCTAAAATTTTAATAGTTGAAGATGAACAGCATATCAATAGACTTATTGAACTTGTGCTAATTTCAGATGGTTACAAAAATATTTTAAAAGCTTTTGATGGCAAAACTGCTCTTGATATTACTGTCAAAGAAAAGCCCGATTTGATTTTGCTTGATGTGATGATTCCTGAAATTGACGGATTTTCTCTATGCAAAATCATTAAAAATAACGAAATGCTAAAATCTATTCCAATAATTATGCTTACTGCAAGAAAAATGGAAGAGGATATACTGGAAGGCTTTGGCTGCGGTGCAATTGACTATGTGACAAAACCGTTTAGCAATAAAATTTTATTAGCAAGAATTAACGCTCATCTTGGCGAAAATTTGAGCGACAAATTGACTTATAAAAATATAATTATTGATAAACTAAAACACACCGTTCAAACCAAAGACGGAGAGGTTATTAACCTTACCAATTTTGAATTTGAACTGCTTTGCCTGTTTATAGAAAATCAAGAACGAGTATATTCAAGAAGTCAATTATTGTCATATTTGCGTGGGGATGACGGATTTGAAGTATCTGAAAGGGCTATGGATGTCCAAATATTAAACCTCAGAAGAAAACTTGGCGAAACAGGCGCAAATTTAGAGACTATCCGAGGTGTCGGCTACAAATTAAAGGATGAAAATAATGAATAAAAGAGAAAAATTTTGGGTCAAAAATTTTATATATTCAGTTGGAATTATTATCACGCTAGGATTGCTCTCTTGGTATAATATCGTAACTTTTGGCAATTCTTATATGCAGGAAGAAAAATCCGAACTCATAATTTTTCAAAAACAAATTGAGTGGGGACTGAAACCATATCTAAAAACTGGCGATGTTGATTCTATAAAAAAATACTGCAAAGATTTTGAAAATGAAGATATCAAATTTAGAATTTTTGATTCAAACAAAAAAAATATAGCGTCTTCAAATCCTTCTGATACAGGTGAATTGAGGGAAAACCTTGCTCAAAAAAGCAATACCAATATAATGAAGGAAAAATCTCCTGACAAAAAGGTTATCGGACAAGTAAAAGAACTGAAATCAGGTGATAAAACGTATTACCTTGAATTAACAGTGCCGGAAGAAGTCGTAACCAAAAGTATAATCCAAGCACAGCAAAGAATTTGGATATTTCTCGGATTATTTATAATACTTACTTTGGGTGGGATTTATTATGTTTTGCAACGATTAAAAATCCCGTTTGACGAATTTCAAAACAGCGTAAATAAAATCGCAAACGGAGATTTGGATACAAAAATAGAAGTCCCTGAAATCGAAGTTTTGGAAGATTTGGCGCTTTCTGTCAAAAAAATGACCCAAAGGTTGAAACTTCAAATCCAAAAATTGAAAAAACTTGAAGAATACAAAACCACATTTATTCAAAATATTTCTCATGAAATAAAAACACCACTAACTGCGATAAATAGTGCAGTTGAGCTGATTGAGGATAACAATAATTTACCAAAAGAATGTTATATCGAATGTTTTGGTATAATCAGCTACCAAGTCAAAGTTATAAATAATTTGGTAAATGATATCCTAAATTTGTCTGAAATTGAGACCGAAAAATACAATGAGACCAAAGGTTTCAAGCCAATTATTTTAAACGATATGATTTCAGAAATTATAAACTACACGGCAGAAAAAGATATTCCGATAAATTTGATTTCAAACAAGTCGCAAATTTCTTATAATGGGGATAAAATGCTGTTATCTCGAGCTGTTTCAAACCTTATATCTAATGCCATAAGATATTCAAACTCAAACAAAATAGATGTCTTTCTTGACGAAAACGAGAATACAGTTACCATAAAAATTCAAGACTACGGAGTTGGAATACCACAAGAACACCAAGATAGAATTTTTGAAAGATTTTATCGAGTGGATAAAGCAAGAAGTCGACAATTTGGAGGTTCCGGACTAGGATTGGCAATCGTAAAAAACATTGTCGAATTGCATAATGGTACAATTGAACTCCAAAGTGAACCTCAACAAGGCTGCCTTTTCACAATCACACTGCCAAATGAATAGTTACAAAAAGGTCTATGTCATTCTGAAAGGATTAAAAATCAAGTTGCGTAGCAACGTAGATTTTATCCTATTCAGAATTTCTAATTGAACACCCCTCTCCCTACCCCTCAGCCATACGGCACGCAGTCTCACTCAACTCGCATAGCTCGTTGGTTCGGCTAGTGTCCCACAAGGGGCGAGGAAAAATGTGTCATTCCGAACTGCGGATTTTGGCAAGTGCGCCGTGTGAGCGTAGCGAACCCAGCACGTCTTGGCGAGAGCTGCGTTGAGCCGGTCGAGCCGCCAAT
>CABUXT010000017.1 GCA_902495705.1 uncultured cyanobacterium | reverse complement strand
TTTGTTTGAGGAACGAAGTGACGAGTTATTCGGCTATGGTACGAGTTTTTAGTTTGATGTGAACATTGGCGTGTCGGTGGTTTTGCGGTGCTTTTGCCATCAAAAGCACCCCTGCACGGAGTGCATGAAAATAAATGTATCAATAGATACATTTGATTACTACTGATTATGGAAAAGATTCTGAATCAAGTTCAGAATGACATAACTTATATCCCACCATCCAAATTTAGTGTACATTTGCCACTATTTAGAATTGTAAAATCCTTACCATCAAAAGGATTGAAACATTTGTAAAAATATGTTACAATAATAGTAGGAACACCCTATTTGCCCTCATAGGTCTCTGATGAGTGTTATTCCCCACCCCACTCTAAAAACAAAAAGGTATCCGATTACTACCAGAAATCAGGTGATATTATGGATACGCTTATTGAAAGAAAACAATTTATCATTCCGGTAAGGACTTGCGAATACCTGTTGACGATTTCGCTTTTTGCAACTTTAGTTCTTACCCACACCATATTTCAACCTCCGATTTTGGCAAACGATTTACTTGCAAATAATTCAGTAACCGTACCGACTTTGAAAGAAGTTACAACTCAAATCAAAGAAAACTTAAACCCTGAAATAAAGAAAGAAAAATTCAATTCTCGAATAGCTGCAAAATACAAATACGCAAATGTTTCAAATGTTTCTGACGGAATTAAACATATCAGAATGACAAAATACTACCAAGGTAAACCGGTCAGAATAAATATCGTAGAAATTAACCGCGAAGTGGCGACAGATTTTGAAGTTAAACCGGCAATCGCATCTGCAACCTTACCAAACAGAAGAACAGTGAGAACAATTGCCCAAAACACAAATTCTATCGCTGCGATTAACGGCGGATTTTTCAAACCTCAAACAGGTGTTCCGCTAGGCACCTTGATGATTAACCAAAAAATCTACACCGGACCGATTTATGATAGAGTTGCACTTGGGATATTTGACAACGGCTATGATGTCGGTAGAGTTCAGCTAAACGCACACATTACAGGCAACGGTCAAGAAATAAAAATTGATAATATAAATCAGCCAAGAATGTTATCCTCATATATTTTAGCTTATACAAGGGATTGGGGGAAATATGCTCCTGCGTCACCTCAGTATGGTGTCCAACTTCAAATTGTTGGAAATAAAATCACAGCTGCTTCTGCCAATCCCCTTTTCATTCCTGAAAACGGTTACGTTCTGGTTGGTCCGAAAGCTAAATTAGGAAAACTTTTTGGCGCTCAATATGTTGATGTCCAAATCAACACAAACCCTAAATGGGAAAATGTTAAACACATCATCAGCGGAGGACCGTATCTTGTTAGAAACGGTGAAGTTTACATTGATATGACGGCTCAAAAGTTAGGCTCTATCGGAGGGCGCAACCCAAGAACCGCAATAGGTTACACGAAAGACAATGATTTAATCTTAATAACAGCTGACGGCAGAGAAGGAAGTTCTATCGGCTTGACACTAACGGAACTTGCCAATTTGTTAAAAAGCTTAGGTTGTACAAACGCTATCAACCTTGATGGCGGAGGTTCAACAGTAATGTACGTAAAAGGACAAATAGTAAATCGTCCGCACCAACCCGGAGGTATCGCGTTATCAAATGCTTTGGTCATTTCTAAAAAATATGCAAACTAAAATCTTAGACAATTTCGCAATTTTAGGCGAAAGTTTGACACTTGTTGCGTAAATTGTATTATCTCAACTATGTCATTCTGAACTGACTAGAATATGAGTTGAGCTAAAGCGAAACGTAATATTCTGTTCCTACTCGGTGTTTCAGAATCTCTAATCGAACAAATTAAACTTATACTAATTTGCAATATTTGAGCTTAAACATAGGTCTACCAAGGATAATCGCCTGAGATTTGCCAATTATCACTAATAATAACGGAACTGCACCAATAACCGCACTGATTTTTATTGCAAGAATACAGTGTCTGATTTTTTAAAAGTTCATTTCTTGTTCGGTTTCCGTAATTGAAATACGCAGTCGTCCCCTTGCCGCCAAGAGGCACTAAACCATATTGCGGAGTAAAATAAAACATAAAATTATCACGTCCGACTTTATTAGGTTTTGATAATCCATTTACATCAATTCCTATCACCATACCGACACCATCAATTTGAGCTGAAATCATTGAACCGTTCAACAAAGTAAAGTGTGATGAAATATTATCAGTATAAAAAGTTCCGGTATAAGGATTTCCATTCAAACAATATCGCGGAGCTGTCTTTTTAAGTTCGGTTGAAGTGTATTCACCTTGCCATTTCAAATAATTTGCCAAATATTTATGAAAAAAATCATGTCCGCTAAGTGTAGTATCCCAACTGTCAACTTCACCATTTTCTTCTTGAGACAACCTTATCGCCTGTTGCAATATACTATAGCTCTCTTTCAATATCGTTACGGTTTGCGTCTTTTGATATTTTGCAATTAGTGTCGGAATTGTCGTCGCTGCAACTATTCCAATTATCCCCAAAGTAATTAAAACTTCTGCCAAAGTAAATGCTTTTTTCATATTTTCTCCTATCAATATTATATTTCTAATTATCAATATATTGACAATATTAATAATATATTCCCTTATGTAATTATTGTCAAGATTATATAATTTAATGTTATGAAAGATGATGTTAAATATAAATTAGGGCGTAATATAAAAATTGAGAGAATCCGAAAAGACATAACACAAGAACAATTTGCCGAATTAATTGATATGAGTGTTAGTTATGTCAGCAAAGTTGAGCAAGGATTGACCTCACCAACAGCTATTGCGCTTTTTAAAATGTCATATATTCTAAAAACTCCGATGGAAGAGTTTTTCAAAGGCATTGATTACGAAAATTTATCATCTTGAAATTGTTAAAAAGAGTTTTGGAAATAACAATATTTGTCTAGTCCTGATTATGGAAAAGATTCTGAATCACCGAGTAGGAACAGAATATTACGTTTCGCTTTAGCTCAACTCATATTCTAGTCAGTTCAGAATGACATAGACCTGCGTGTTTTGTAAATCGGATTTTCTAAGCGGACAGCAGGTATTTTGACTGCGTAACCCAATTGTAAATATTAGTACACAAGTTTGACATGCTCTTTCAGAATTTGAGATAATAGGGAAAAGACTATACTTGGGTAGAATTATGTACATAAAACAACTGGAAATAGATAATTTCAAATCATTTGCCAACAAATCAGAAATCCCCCTTCTGAAAGGCTTTACTACAGTTTCAGGGCCTAACGGCTCCGGCAAAAGTAACATTATTGATAGTGTTATGTTTGCTTTGGGTTTAAGAACCGGTAGTGCTTTGCGTATTGAAAACCTTTCAGACTTTATCACAACTTTCAACAACAAAAATGAGGCTATGGTTAAGGTTGTATTTGGGGATGTTGATGGGGACAAAGAATTAACGGTTGCAAGACGTATCAAAAAAACTAACCAAGGATTTGCAAGTACATACTACCTAAATGACAAAATCGATACTTTAACAAATATTCGTTCTATCCTTGAAAAATACAACATTACGCCAAACAGCTACAACGTAATGATGCAAGGAGACGTGAACAGTATTGTAATGTGTTCCTCTAAAGTTCGCCGCGGAATTATTGACGAAATCGCAGGGGTTGCGGATTTTGACAGAAGAATAGACCAAGCAACAAATGAACTTAAAACCGTAGAACAAAGAGTTGAGGCGGCATCGCTGATTTTATCGGAAGTTGAAAAAACTTTGGAACAATTGAAATCAGAAAGAGAAGTTGCGCTAAAATACAAAAAATTACAAGAGGAAAAAGCAGGATTAGAGTCTCAAGTCAGTACGGTTAAATTCTTTGACTTGAAAAGAAATCTTGAACTTGCCCATGAAAATATTCTTCAATCAAATAAAAAATTAAAAGAAACTCAAGCCAATAAAAAAGACTTGGATGAAAAAATTAAACTTATCAATGAAAAGTATGAAGAACTTGATAAGAAACTGAAAGAGCAAGGGGAAGATGAGAGAAACAAACTAAAAGACTCTCAAAGCGACCTATCTGCAAGGATTCAGACTAAGAAAAACGCGATAGACTATTCTGATACCCAAATTCAAAAAGGGTTACAGTCTATTGAGAATGCTAAAAACGGTATCGCATCTTACAAAAAGAAAATTGAAGATGAGCACCTCAATATCAAACTTGCTCACGACAAAATCGGAATTATAGAAACTCAATTAAAAGAGAAAAAAGAAGAACTTGCAAAAAAACTTGCCGACATCTCAGGTTTGAGTTCAACTGCCGATAAATATATCCAAGAAAGAAATGATGTTTCTCGAAATCTTGATGCTTTAAAAGACAAAGATAACGAGCTATTAAAGGAATCTTTGCCAAAAGAAAACGATTTGAAAAATCTAAAAAAAGAAATTGAAGATGCCAAGGCTTTCATTGAGCAAGCCGAAAACGCAAAAGCAAATTTTGGAGACGACAAGTCATTAAAAGAACTTCAAGTTAGCGATTTGAAAAAAGAAATGGATGAATTGAAAGAAATTCAAACCAAAACAATGCAGCAACTTGATGATGCGAAAACAGCAATTGATGATTACGACCACGATGTAAGAGCTGCATATCGAAAATTTTCGGATATGGAGGCACAACGCAGAGCAATGTCTTCATCAGGTTCTAGTATTCCGATTACAACAGTTATGAATGCCCACCTTGAAGGGGTTCACGCACCGCTAATGCAGTTGGGTTCTGTTGATGAAGAATACTCACTGGCACTTGATATCGCATTTGGCGGAAGATTGGCGCACATTGTTGTTGATGATACCCACGCTGCTTATGTTGCGATGGAATTGTTAAACTCATCTCGAGCAGGCCGTGCAACATTTATTCCGTTAAATAAAGTCAAAAAAGCTCCGACAAAATTACAACTACCGAAAAATCGCGGGGTTATTGATTTTGCCATTAACCTTGTTGACTTTGATGATATTTACCTTGATGCATTTTTCTATGCGGTTGGAGATACATTGATTGTTGAAGATGCAGAGGCTGCTGAACAATTGATGGGCAAATACCGTATGGTTACACTGGATGGCAAATTGTACGAAAAATCTTCTGCAATCACCGGAGGTTATGTAAAAAAATCGATTTTCGGCTTCGGTCAAAATGATGATAAAGAACTTGAAAATGCGAAAGCGAAACTCGACGAACTTCAACGCAAATACGATGAGGCTGTAGCCAATAAAAAAATGTTAGAAGAAAAACTTGATAAAATCAGAGTTACATACTCATCATCTTCTACAGAATATTCAAAAGCAAAAATCGAACTTTCTAATATGACAGCTCAATTTGAGAACAGTCAAAACCTGTTAGAAACAAAGAAAACTTTTGTCAGCGAAAATGAACCGAAAATCGAAAATTTAAACTCTGAACTTGACAAAATTGAGGCAAAAAGAGTTGATTTATCTGAAAAAATCCAACAAGCGCAAGACAAATTATCTGAACTTGACAGCTTGTTAAATGACAAAGACTTAAAGGATTTGAAAGAAAAAACTCAAGGTATTGAAGATGAAATCAGACATCTAAATAACAACTTGATGAACGTTAATAACGAAATTAACGGCTACAATAACACAATCAAATTCAATGAACAGCTTATTATTTCTAAAGAAGAAGATATCAAAAATACAACAAAAAATAACGAATCTTTAGAAAAAGATAAAGAAACCTACAAGGCTGAAATCATCCAATTAGAGGAACAATTAACCGCCCTATCTGATAAAATTGCGGTAATTGATGCAAAAATCGGAGAACTTGTGAAAGAAAAAGAAGAAATTCATAAGAGTTTGGTTGATTTGCAAACAAACAGCGCGGTCAAGTCTTCTGAAATTGATAGAATCAATGAACAGATTGAATCTTTCAAAACAAGGAGAAGAGAACTTGAACCGCAATTGAAAGAGGCATCCGAAATCCTTGAAAATTCAGGGGTTGAGATTGCAAAACTTGAACCTGTTCAGATTTCTATAGACGAGCTTAATACAAAAATTCAACGTTTAGATAAACGTATGCAAGAACTTGGGGATGTAAATATGCGTGCTATCGTTTCTTATGAAGAAAAAGCTGCGCGTAAAGAAGAATTAGACACCCAAATAAAAACACTTTCTACAGAAAGACAATCTATTTTAGATAAAATGAATGGCTTTGAACAACAGAAAAAAGAAGCGTTTATGACAACATTCACGGCTATCAATGAAAACTTCAAAGACATTTATCACCAATTATCAGAAGGTGAAGGCAGATTGATTCTTGAAAATGAAAAAGACCCGCTATCTGCCGGCATGACGATTGAGGCTAAACCGAGAGATAAAACCACAAATAACAAACTCGGAGCATTGTCAGGTGGTGAAAAAGCACTGACAGCGCTAGCTTTGGTATTTTCAATTCAAAAATACTTACCTGCGCCATTCTATGCACTGGATGAGGTCGACGCAAGTTTAGATACAATGAATGTTGAACGTATTGCAGAGATGGTAAAGAAACAATCTTCTGACACCCAATTCCTTGTAGTAAGCCACAGAAGACCAATGATTGAGGCTGCAAACAGAACAATCGGTGTTACTCAAAAAGAAAAAGGTAAAACAAAAGTTACAGGTGTAAAACTGAGAGACGATGATGAACAATAATCTTATAAATGCAAAAGATATAGAATCTACAATTTACGGTAACAATTCCGAATTTGACGCAAATGACGGTATTGGTATCCTAGTAGATATGGCAAAACAAGGCAAAATCGACCCTTGGAATATTGATATTCTTGATGTTACTGAAAAATATCTTCAAAGAATGATAGAGTTGAAATCTCTGAACTTGCGCGTTGCAAGCAGAACGTTGCTATTTGCATCAATTTTATGCAGATTGCAGTCAAATGTTTTGGCAGGATTATCTTTGGAAGAATTTCAAGACCAGCCTGAAAACGATGTAATTTACGATGATGATGGGTTTATCGTTGAATATCCTGACGAAAATCAAGAATTTATACCGACAAGCAATGTTGTAAGTTTTGATGAAGCTCTCCAACGCCGTACTAGTATTCGTTTGAACCGTAATCGTGTAGTTACATTGAAAGATTTGATTAAGCAATTGGAGTTCTACGAAAAATTAGAAAAAAGAGCATCAATGAAAAGTGCTCACGAAAGAGCAAAACGCCATGTCAGAAATTATTCAAGATTAACTCCTGATGAAATCGTTTCAATGGCGCACGAAGAATATATCGAAGAATCCGTACTAAAATTGAAAGACAATTTGGAACAAATTTTTGAACATCAAGACAAAATTGAACTAAATGAATTGACTATCCTTGGGATGGACAAAATCAGTGCATATTTGGCTTTGTTGTTTTTGAGCAGAGATACTGATTACGAACTTGAACAAGAAGAATTTTATTCAGATTTATATGTAGTAAAAGGTGGTAAAAAAGATGCAGCAGTTGAAGTCTAGGATAGAGGCTGTACTTTTTGTTACAGCAAAAGCGTTGTCGCTAGAAGAAATTGCGACTTATTTGGATAAAGAACCTGAAGAAATAGAAGAGGCAATCCTTGAATTAATTATGGACTATGCATCTCGAGACGGAGCATTAGAAATTGATGATGAAAACGGCTACATCCTTCAAGTAAAAGAAGATTATAGTGACATTGTTGAAAAAATTTGTCCAATCGACTTGTCTCCTGCGGTGTTAAGAACATTACTTGTTATTGCACTAAAAGAACCTATCCGTCAAACTGAATTGGTGAAACTTCGTTCTGCAGCGTATGAACATGTGGCAGAACTTGTTGAAAAGGGATTAGTTTCTAAGCATAAAGATAAAAACGGCAGAAGTATTAATATAAAAACTACTCCAAAATTTGCAGAATACTTCAAACTAAAAGGCGACACAAGAGCTTTGGCTCAACAGTTAGAAAAAGATTTGGCAGAAAAGACAAATGCGTAAAGTTTTATTAGCAATATTATTTATAGTGCTTGTTATTGCATTGTTTTATAAATCACCATTTTCTGCAATGTATAATTACAACAAAGCTCGAGCACTCTATAACCAAAAGCAGTATGAGCAATCCCTGCCATACTTTGAAAAATCATTATTTGCTGACCCTAAAGGAATTTTAGCAAGATTTTACTATGTTTTAGCATTGTCAAAATCTGAACCGACATATTCAACACAAAAGAAACTTTTTGAAATGGCAAATTCAAAAATTGAAGATGAGGCATCAAAATATGCAAAATCTCAAACAATGTATTTGCGCTACAAACTGCTTGACGGCATAGAAAACAACTACATTTTTAATGCGGCAATGGGCAGTGATATTTTAAGATGGGACATAAGGTCGTTTCCGCTAAGTGTTTATATTGACTCTCCTGACACTGTTCCGCCTTATTATATTGAAAGCATAAAAAGAGCAATGAATTTGTGGACAAGCAGAACCAATTTTGTCAAATTCAAACAGGCACAAACCCCTGTTGAGGCAGACATTTTAATCAGATTTGAAGATATTCCGAATGACTTATGCCAAGGTGGAGTTTGCAAATATGCAATTGCGCACACAGAACCTCAAATTGACAAAAACAAAATCCTAAAACAAATGGATTTAACCTTCTATAAAACTAATCCGCGTAAAGAAAATTTTACATCAAGGGAAGTTTTTAATACCGCACTCCACGAACTTGGGCATACATTAGGGATAATGGGACATAGCGACAATCCGAATGATTTGATGTACTCAATGAAAGATTCTGATTTTGATATCTTCGCATTTATGCGCGCCGAAGAACATTCTTTGACCGCAAGAGATTTAAAAACCCTTGTACTGCTATATAGAATAGAACCGACGATTTCTAATGTTAAAAATCTCCACAGTGAAAATTTCTATTATGCTCCGCTTATTTTAGGAAATGACGATGTCAGACTCCAAAAGAAATTAAATGAATATAAAAAATACACCCAAACATATCCTAATATGGCAGCTGGCTATATAAATCTAGCATCTGTTTATGTGGATTTAGGGAACTTTGATTCTGCACTGCGCGAAATCGACAAGGCTGAACCGCTTGCGAACACTAAAGATGAACAATTCTTAGTCCACTATGATAGAGCAATAATTTATTATAATCAGCAAAAATACTCATCTGCACTTGAATCTGCTCAGCGCGCGCAATCAATCAAAAATGAAAATAACGTACAAGAATTGATTAGCGATATTGAAAAAATCAAGTAAGCAGAATTATTCCGTCCAAAAGCCAAGCATTAATTTTCTTGGTAAACTTTTGCAAATTCAGGATTAACGGCAAGCCACTTAAAGGTTTGAGATTCAACTTCAGGAATATCAATTACAAAAGTACCGCCGTAACGACCTCTTGAAAATACAAGGTAGCCATCTTTTGCCAAATTGTGAAAAGCTTTTCTGATTGTATTCGGACTCAAATCTAATTTTGTGGAAAGTTCCATAATCGAAGGCAATTTGTCACCGATTTCGTAATCTTGAGCAATCATTCTTTTTAAATAATTTTGAGTTTTTTCATAATGATAAAATGCGGCATCTTGAGCCGGTGCAAAAATTGAAGTTTCAGGTTTTTCAAATGAACTTGAAATATCTCCGGGGATTTTTACAACAGTTGTTCCGTATCTTCCGCGACGAGCGAGCAAAATTCCACGGTCAATCAATATTTTTAATCCGTCATGAACAGTTTTCAAACTTGTCTTTAAAGCTTTTGCTAAAGCCATGTGAGATGGGATTCTATCGCCAATATGCAAATTATTTTTTATATAATTTTCCAAATCTTTTACAACCAAATCAACAAGTGTCTCAGTTGTCTGTTGACCGTTTGATTGAATTTCAAAATCTAAATTCATCAAAATCCAACCGCTTTCGCGTGAAGTTTTAAATTTATGACAAATAATATTTTGAGCAGCCAAAGATTCTAAAGCCTGTCTTGTCGTATTAGCAGAATAGCCGATAATAGTCGCAATTGTACGCGAAGACGGCAAATGTGAACCGACTTTAAATCCGCCTGTTTTTAAGTATCTCTTTACTGCCTCAATTGCCAAATCGCGCTTAGAGGTGTGTTTTCTAAGCATTGAAACCTGTTTGGTATAATCTCTGACCAACGTTCCAATACATTGTTTTGATTCAACATAGCCTAAATCTTCAATATACCTTAGCGCATTTTGAATTGTACCGACACTTACACCTAGGCGATACGCAAAATCAGCCTTTGAAGGAATTATGTCATTTACTTGAATTTTTCCTGATTGCAAATCTGATTTTATCCAATTGGCAATCCACTTGCCAATTGCAACAGATTTTGATTCGTCAATATCTTTCAAATTAGGAAGTTCCATTGAGATATCCGAAATTTCAATCTTTCTTAGTTCAGATTTTTGAGGGAACATAAAACCTTCTTTATTTGTCATGATTTCTACCTACCTTCGTTTTAATAATATACTATGTGTAAAAAAACATCAAGATATTTTTTGCCATATTTTGAAGGAATGTTAAGAATAATTTGACGAACAGGTAAGCAGAACTTAAATAAAGCCAAAAGTAATATTCATTCAAATTTGACGAAAGGCTTTATTAAAGCCATACTATAAATATGGTCAAACAAAAATTCATAGCATTAGTTGATTGTGATTCATTTTTTGTTTCATGCGAACAAAAAAGAAATCCGAACTTAAAAGGCAAACCTGTTTGTGTATTGTCAAACAATGAGGGCTGTGTAATTTCGCGCTCAAAAGAGGCTAAAAAGATGGGAGTGCGGATGGGTGAGCCATATTTTATGGCAAAAAAAGAACACCCAAAAGCAATTTATGTAATAGCTGACCATGATTATTACGCTTTTGTTTCAAACCTTGTAATGTCGACTCTGAAAGACTTTAGCCCCTATGTACAAATTTATTCTGTTGATGAGGCTTTTGTCGATTTCACAGGACTTACCAAACTTTATAAAAGGAATTACAAAAAACTCGCAAGCTTTTTGCGACAAAAAATTCTTGATGAAGTCGACATTCCTGTATCTATCGGCGTAAGTTCTACAAAAACGTTATCAAAACTTGCATCTGACAAAGCCAAAAACATTGAAGGCGGAGTTTATCTAATCGGCAAATGCAAAATAAAAAAAGTTTTGAAAACGACTGATATTGAAGAGATTTGGGGGATAGGCAGACGACTTACCAAAAATTTAAAACGATTTGGAATACTAACGGCAGAAGAACTTGTCTCAAAAACTGACAGTTGGTTGGATTCAAAAATCGGAATCCACGGCATAGAAATGCGCCATGAGCTGCTGGGAGAAATGGTTTCACCTGTAACAAATGAAATAAAAGTACCAAAATCTATTCAAAATACAAGAGCTTTTGGCGTTTTTACTTCTGATTTTAACTTTATCAAAAATGAACTGAACAGGCATATCCATACATCTTGTAGAAAACTTAGGGCTTACAACACAAAATGTTTGCAAATTGGCGTAATGCTGAGAACTAAAGATTTTCGAGTTTTTTATACGAAAAAAGATTTGTTAAGTCCTGTAGATTTTGAACTTGAAATTTCTAAAATCGCAATCAAATTGTTAGAAGAAATTTACGACCCTAATATTTTATACAGAAGCACCGGAGTATTTTTGGAACGAATAGGAGAACAAGGTGCAGAACAACTTTGCCTCTATACCGACGAAATTCAAAATCAAAAGAAAGAAAAACTTGCAAAATGTTTTGATAATTTAGAAAAAAGATTTGGTAAAAACATTGTCAAAACAGGATTTTCGCATGAAAATTTAAACGAAATGAAAAAATCCGAAGAGAAATAAAGTTTACAATTGATAATATACTAGCAAAAATTTCTATATTTCCTTTTATAATACATATTAGAAATAAAGGAGTTTTTATGTCTGTAAACATAAATTGTCATCCAGACAAATTTAGAGAAATCAAAAATAATGCGTTAGCTGCAAGAATCTCGCTGGATTGTCCGTCAAGACCAGACCTTATACATACAGACAAGCTTGCAGACCACATTACAGATTGCTTGGTTAATCCGACAAGAGGGATGATTGCATCTCGCGATTACCTAAACGCCGAAAACATCAACTATCCGCGTTTTTATGGGCGCAATCTGCATTTAATGAAAAAATTTGATGTAATTAAATATCTTATGACTAAATTAGACGAACGAATCAAAGAATTTTATCCGAAAACTAAAAATTACAGAGATTTCGTTATAAACACAAACAGAATAAAATTTGATTACACTGAACCTGTAAAACATGATTTCAGACGTACAATTTTTAGAATTTTTGGAAGATAGGAAGAATATAAATGGAAATTTCAAAAATAACTTCATTTACGGCATCGGAAAATCCAACCATACCCAATAACCAAAAGGTAAAAAGGGATTTTTTAACACAATTTCATGAAAAAACAAAAAATTCGGCAGATATGACAGATACAATTGTTGTTCCGCGCACCATTTTTAAAGGCTATTTAGGAATTATGGCAGGAACGACTTTATTATCTCTTGGCAGTTTTTTGAAAAAGCCTGCATTTTTTTCTAAGTTTTTGAGCGTTTCAGGTTTATTGACCTCACTTTATGGAACTTACGCTTTTGTCAGACCTTTCATCATAAAAGATGCAAAAGGTGTTGAAAAAGGTAACTAATTGTTAAGCAACTTTTTGAAATTTTGGCAATTTTAAATAATCACGAGCATTAATATCACCACAAAGGTAGCAATATAGAAAGGAGGTAAAATATGTGTTTTGTTTACACTGTTCAAAATATGAACCCAAGATTAGGTGCAAGAAAAGGCGATAGACAGGCTATCAGCGTATATGACAGAAATATCGGCAACAGAAGAGATATCATCACGACACCTGATGCGGCAGAAGAGTTCATTTCTGACAGAAACAAAGCATTGAAAAACGCAAACAACACTTGCTGGGGACTTTTGGCAGGTGGTATTGCTCTAGGTGCTGCAGCTGGAGCAGCTATTATGGCGAAAAAAGCATCAAAATTGGGTAAATTAATTGAGGAAAAATTAAACCCAAGATATGCAGAGAAATATCAAGAAGCCCTTCAAGAACATCTAAATAAAGGATTCAAGAAAGATACTTTCAGTGGCTTTATGGCAAAACAAGATGTATTAAGCGAAGATGCTTTCAAAAATTTAAGATTCAAGTTAGATGATTTGTTCTCAAAAGATAAAAATGAATTTCTAAAACCTAGCATGACAAAAGAAAGTTTGGAAGGTGCAGGAATTGGAGCTCTAGGTGGAACACTTGTCGGTATAATGCCTAGTTTTGTACTACCTGAAAACGCAGATAAAAAGATTACCGAAGAATTTATTGAGAATAACAAATAGGATATGTTTTAAACTTTGATGTGGGACACTTCGTGTTGCCCACCCTACTAGCTAGTTTTTCTCAAACAATACAAAAAGGTCTATGTCATTCTGAACTTGATTCAGAATCTATCCATTTGATTTTAGTCATGCTGAACTGACTAGAATATGAGTTGAGCTAAAGCGAAACGTAATATTCTGTTCCTACTCGGTGTTTCGGAATCTCTAATTTAACATATTAGTCAAATGCAAAATTTGTTATATTTGAGACCCTGAAACAAGTTCAGGGTGACAAAATTGACAGATTCGGATAAAATCCAAGCCCAGTAAATTGTTTGGATTTTTAGTCCTTTCAGAATGTCACCCCCATTTATTTTCGTAGGTCGGCATTGCTATGCCGACAACAAATTTTTTGTGGTAAAATTTCTTTTAAACTAGAATCTTAAATTTTTTATTCTCCACAATAGAATTTTTGAACACGGAAAAACCATACTTTTTAAACAAATAATCTATCGTATTTTCTGTTGCAACAACATGCGAGTCATGCAAATTCAAAATATTTGTCAAAATAGTTCTGCCCTTCAAATTTTCAATAGCCCAAGTTCCAGCAAGCCCACAACCTAAAGGCTTTCTCACGCCTAGTCCGATTTTTCCAAGGCGATTTTTTGCTAACACAAGCTCCGTATCAGGGCTGCCCCAATTTGATATATTATCAAGTTGCTCTTGGACAAGACTTTTGGTTTTCGCAATAGAACCGGCAACCTTTAATTGAGAATTGATTTTTCTCATTACAGGTTCTGATATTCGAGCTTTAAACGCTATTTGTTTTGAACTTGAAACTTCCATAGTTATACAAAAGTTCGTGAAAAAATATTTTTGCTAGAATTTGAAAATCTACATACCTTCAAAGTAATTGATTTTCATAGCAGCGCGAACATCATGCATTGTTTTTGCAGCAACTTCGCGAGCCTCTGCAGTTCCTTTTTTCAAAATTTCATAAACTTCAGGAATACGTTGTTCCCACATTTTGCGACGAGTTCTAATTGGTTCTAATTCTTTTTGAATAACGTTATTTAGGAATTTTTTAACCTTAACATCACCCAAACCGCCACGTTGATAGTGAGCTTTTAATTCATCAAGATTTTTGTATTCTGGCAAAAATTCTGCAAAATGTTCATCCCTGCAAAATGCATCAAGATAAATAAATACTGGATTATTTTCGGTTTCTCCCGGGTCTTCAATTCTCAAATGGTTAGGGTCGGTGAACATAGACATAATTTTCTTTTTGATGTCCTCAGGTTCATCTGACAAATAAATACAATTACCTAAAGATTTACTCATCTTAGCCTTACCATCTGTTCCAGGAAGACGCAAACAAGCACTGTTTTGAGGCAATACAATATTTGGTTCAACCAGAGTTTCACCATACAAAGTGTTGAACTTGTGAACAATTTCACGACACTGTTCAATCATAGGTTTTTGGTCTTCGCCGGCAGGAACAGTATTTGCTCCAAATGCTGTAATATCAGCAGATTGGCTAATCGGATAAGCCAAAAATCCCATCGGAATATTTGCCTCAAAGTTTCTCATTTTGATTTCGGTTTTAACGGTCGGATTTCTTTGAGCACGAGAAACTGTAACCAAATTCATATAGTAAAAAGCCAACTCGGTTAATTCAGGAATCATTGATTGAATGAGAATAGTTGATTTTGCAGGGTCAATTCCGCAAGCCAAATAATCAAGCGCAACTTCAATGATATTATCGCGCACTTTTTGCGGATTTTCGGCATTATCAGTCAAAGCTTGAGCATCAGCAATCATAATAAAAATTTTGTCATAATCACCCAAATTTTGAATTGCAACACGTTCGCGCAAAGAACCTACATAATGTCCGATATGAAGCCTACCGGTTGGTCTGTCACCTGTTAATATAACTTTTCCCATAATCTTTTCCTACCTAACCTTTCACAAATTCTATTATCTAATAGATGGAAAGCCTTTGTCAAGAAAGATTTGAGTTAATTAAAAACTATTGCTGATATAGGTATACAAATCTTTCATTTCATAAATGCGGTCACGGAGCCTTGATAAAAGCGAATCTCTGTCATAAGTTTTATTGAGCCTGCTCCACTGACGTACATCAATTTTCATCTTATGCATTTCATCTAATCGATTCATTTTTTCAAAATGCTCTTCTGAAATATGATTCTTTTTAGATGGCTGCAACTTTGACAGAACAGATTTTATCATTCTGAATGATTCATCTTTAACCCTTGCTTTGCGCACTTTTTCAGGAATATTTATAAAAAATGACCCCATCAAATGTTTTTCGTCTACGCGATGATAATGTTTTTCATCATCAATCATGTAGTCCAACCTTGCTTCATGCATAGTTATCTTATCATCTGATGGGAAAAGTTTTGTTTTATATTTGCGAGTGCCGATACAAACGACATCATCATCGCCAAGTTTGCTAACTAATCTTTTTATCTCGCGCCTTTGAGAGCGAGAAAACAGCCTTGCCTTGTCGGATAAATCGTACCTGGCACCAAATGTAATATTATTTTCCATAGTATATATAATACTTGTAAAAATATTTTTTGCTATGGAAAATATTACATTTATAATTACTTCTTATACATGAAATTTAGGAATAACAACAACGGCATCTTGATACAAGAATTCATTTCCTCTATATTTTGCATTAGAGCCTTTGTAAGTTTGAACAGCTCCTTTATTTGCCGCTTTAAATTGTTTGCTTGCCTTTTCTATATTTTCAGGAGTCGGGTCAATTCCTTGTTCGGTTAATGCATCAGCTAACAAAGTTCGATACCCCTTTCCTGCAGGAACTTTAAAGGATTGTCCTGCAACAGGTGCACTGTGTCCACCAACAGGTGATGTGCTATTACCTCCGCTGTTTCCTGCACCATTGCCACTAACAGTAGAAGTAGAACCGCCATTCCCACCAACATTTGCAGTATTGCCAGAAGTTCCTGAATTTAAAGGAGTAAGAGAAACACTCGTTGCCGCTTTTTTCACTTCATCCCTTGTCATAACAATTTCTTTAGTTGGGTCCCAAGGATTGCGAAGATAAACTTTGTCACCAACAACCTTAGAAATAAAAAATGCATGTCCGCCACCAGCAATGACTTTACCATTAACAGTTTGTGAACTTACATTAAAACCAACTGTAGCAGAATAAGTGTCAAGTTTTCCATCTTTACAATCTTGTTCTATTTTATTAAACATTGAGTCCATTTGTTGACTTTGTTTGCTATCAACCTTGAAACCGCCAACAACGGACATATTTAAGTTTGAATCAATACTGCAAACAGCATTATCAGTAGAATTAGCTACACTTGTTCGTCGAAATTCTTGAGGCTCACGACCAGTCAACATAAAGACAGCATCTCCGCCTTGACCTGTTCGTAAATTGTCATTTACATCTCTTTTATTCATACCTCTGGTATGCAAAGTTGTATCAATTTGCTCATCTGTCATATTCGGTTTTGCTTTTTTCAAATCAGCTTTATCATTTTTTGCATCTGTACGATATTGCTCATAAGAAACCTCTAACAACAATACATCTTTGTCTCCTACAGAATATTTTGGACCAGCTAATTTAGCTTTTTCATGGAGTTGAGATTCTGTATAAGTATAAGACTCTTTAATGTTGATATCCTTTTCAGGAACACCTGCAGCCAAAAGTTGCTCGCGAACTTTCTTAGCACCAGGGAAAGTTACTGTATATGTAGTTTCTCCGGTTTTTGGGTCTTTTCCGGTTGTGATAATCTTTTTCAAATCTTCTTGTCCTTGACTGGATTCTCTTAATGAATTTAACCCTGCCAACAGATAACAGTCCCCACGACCTTTTTGATATGAGGTATCAAAATTACCATCAACCGTTGTAAAGTCATGTGTTGAAATAGTTTTACCATTTTTATCTTGAATTTCAGAACCGATTAATACACCGTCTTTATCAAATTTATTTATGGTAACTTCTTTTACAGAACCATCTTTGTTATAAACAATTTGTTTTGAGGGAACCAAGCCCTTTCTATTCTTTAAATTTGGACCCTCATAATGCTCTTCAACTTTTGCACCTCGTTGGTAAAAAGAAGAATCAATACTTTGCAAATTTCCTTTATCGTCAAAATTGCTAACTTGATTAAACGGTTTATTTTCTTTAGTTCCGATTTTAGTTTCTTTTTTAGGAGTTTTTCCATCAGCCGCATATTCAAATTTTGTTGTGATATCGGAAACAACATCTCCGGTTTTTGCTTTTTGAATATTATGATGAGTTACGGTTTTTCCATACTTGTTAAAAGTCTGTTCTGTGTGAGCAGTGGAACCATCTTTATTTTTAGTATCATTAACTGCATAGGTTAAAGTTTTTCCATCAGCCGCATAAGTCTTAGTAGTTACAGAAGAACCGTTAGTTGTACTTGCTAATAACTTTGAAGATGTCAATTTACCATTTGTATATTGTCTTGTTTCAACACTTTTTGCAGTCACTTTACCTGCAGCATTAGTAGTCGCACCTGTAATTTTGACAGGATTACCTGCAGCATCATTTTCGTACTTGATAGCAGTAGATGTCGCTAATTTTCCATTTGCGGCATAAACATTTCTCTTTTTACCAATTTTATGCCCATATTCATCATAAGAGAAAGTTTCTTTTGTACGTTGTGTAACTTGAGATTTTGCATCTTTTTTGACTTCCTCGGTTCCAATTAAATTACCGGCTTTATCATAACTATAAGCAACATTTGTTGAACCTGAAGGATTTTTCATATTTTGAGAAATTATACGTCCGTTTGAGTCAAAATTACTTGCTACGGAAATTCCGTTTTTTGAATTATGAGTAACTCTGCTAAAAGAACCGTCCTCATTTTTAATTACAGTTGTTGTAACATCACCGTTTTGTACAGTAGTTTTGCCTTTTGTATCTGCAGAATTTGTTAATTTTTCAAATTCTGACTTGTCGCCAAAACCGGCTTTTTCAAATTCTCTTGCAGACAAAGTATTATTTCCTGCAGCTTTCTTCAAATCGGCAAGCATAGCTTCCGCTTCCTTATTTGTAATAATACCATCTCCATTTTTATCGTATTTTTTCATAAAAATTGGAGTATCTTTTGTTATAAGAGTTCCATTCAAACTCTTGGTATTAAGTTTCGCTTTTGAACCTTTAATACTAATATTTACATTCTGCTTTCCGACCGAATCAACCATAATTATACCTCTTCTTATTACGTATATATATAAAAAAGATATAAATAACAGGATTTCAGTGCTTATACTTTTTGTTACAAATCTTTATATCAAAAACTTATAAAAACAAACTAGCAAAATTTAAAATTCAGGGATTTTTAGTTAAATGTAGAATAAAATATAATAGGAGAATAAAATGGACCCAATAGCAGCAGACATAAACCCAAGTATTAGAAACTACGCAGCAAAAACAGGACAGCTTGTTACCAAAATACCTCTAAAAAATGAGACTGATGCATATTTAATGACAAACGACAAATCTTGTGACGTACTTTTATTAAAAGGAAAAGAAATTGTAGGCGGTAAAGGATTCCGTAGCACAAACGAACTTGAACATGCTAAATTTTTCAAAGAAACAATGATGGAACTTCAAAAAAATGCGAAAAAAGGAGTTTCTGTATTTGGCGAATTTATCAAATCATGCGACTTGGCTAATCCACAAATTATGGACAATTTCATCAGTGCATTAGAAAAAGCGATAAAATAAAATTTCAAAATCATTAAAAGAGCCTTTTTAAGGCTCTTTTTTAATGCTTAAAAATTTCTCAAAGATGAAATCTTTAATTAAATATTTTTGCCCATATTATATGCTTGTTCTAATAAGTCTTTTCTATTCAATACTTCATTTACATTCTCTAAGCCACCGGCTTCCAAACAACCTTTTAATTCTGTATCAGGAAAACAAGCTATCCAACCATTAACACCATTTAGCACTGTTTGAGAAATACCTTTTAAACCCTCTGCTGAAGTTGTAATAACATAAACTTCATTAAAGTTTTTGCCTGTTGCATATAATGAATTTGCTCTATCAATCATTACTTTCATTTGACCAGACATTTCATAGTAATAAATTGGAGTTGCCCAAACGATAACATTAGCATCTTTCATTGTTGCAGTTATAGTATTAGCGTCATCATCAATAACGCATCTACCTAACTTTTGACATGCTAAACAACCCTTGCAAAATTGTATATTTTTATCTTTTAAAGAAATAAATTCAACCTCATGACCTCCATCTTTTGCGCCACGTTCAAACTCTTTTGCTAAGATTTCGGAATTAGCATTATTCCTTAAACTTGTAGATATTATTACAACTTTTTTCATAAATTATTCTCCTATTCTATTATATTTTATAATAAACAAATAGCCTAACTTTTTTATGGTGCCACTCTGCCGAGCCAAAACAATCCAGTGAATTGTTTTGGTGAGAGGCTCGGAATGTAATTGATTTTGACTCGATATTTTCTAATAAAAAAAGAGTCTTTCGACTCTTTTTTTAAATGGTGCCGCAACTCGGAATTGAACCAAGGACACAGGGATTTTCAGTCCCTTGCTCTACCAACTGAGCTATTGCGGCTTATTCAGTTTTCATAACCGATATCGGCTACGTTTTTTATTATATGTGCTGAATATTCAAAGTCAATAGGAAGTTGTTAAAAATTAAAAAATTTGTCAGCATAACAATGCCAACCTACTAATAAAACATATTAGTCTTATGGTTAATTTGTAATATTTAAGACCCTGAAACAAGTTCAGGGTGACAATGACTTACGCGCGAAAAATTGATTCATTCATATATCAATACAAACGAGAAAGCGAACGCTTATGCGTTCGCTCCATCGTAATCTTATATAACCCTCTACAACCTTACGATTGAGGTGCTAGGTACAATGTAACATTTCTACCTTCCAATTGAGGTTTCTTTTCCACTTGTAATGGGTCATTTGCCAAATCTGCAAGAAATCTGTTAGCAAGTTCAAATGCAAGATTTGAGTGTTGCATTTCACGACCTCTCAACATTACAACGATTTTAACCTTGTTACCTTGTGAAATAAATTTTCTAACACTTTTGATTCTAACTTCGTAGTCATGAACATCAATTTTATAACGAACTTTTACTTCTTTAATTTCAACTACGTGTTGTTTTTTCTTAGCCTCTTTAGCTTTTTTAGCTAATTCGTATTTATATTTACCATAATCCAAAATCTTTGCTACCGGTGGTGCTTGGTTAGGACTGATTAACACCAAATCCAAATCAGCTTCTTCTGCCATTTGCAAAGCTTTTGAAGTCGGAACAATACCATGATTTGTTCCTTTATCATCAATTAATCTTACTTCTTTTGAACGAATACGTTCATTCATTATTGTTTTATCTCTGTCTCTGGATGACCTATTATCGTTAGCTATGGTTTTATCTCCTATATTTAAGTAATACTACGACTTTATAATACCATGAACAAGAAAAATATGCTATATATTAAGCTTTCTTTGATATATCGTTTTACATTAAGAATTGTAACATCAGAAAATCTCGCGAAATTAAAGGGTTTTGACCTTGTTTGTAAAATTTTAAATAAACATTTTCTAAAGTTTATTCAAAAACTAACCGATAAATAACTTGTTGAAAGACAAAACAGATTAAGGATATTTACCCGAAGAAAAGTTAATAAGGAGCATTTAAGTATGGAAAACACACAGGCTGAATCAATTATCGCATCTATGGAAATTTCAAGAGTAGAGACTAAACAAGTTGATATCTCAGAACCTATCCAAAAATTATTCGACGAGTGTTTAAATTTTATTTCGGTAAACGATTTTAATATTTAAACAAAGCCTGAAACAAAAAAATGTACCCACGGATTTTCTATCCGTGGGTTTCTTGTATCTAAATATCCATTATTCTTAGTCTTTTGGTTTTACTATACAGAAATTAACAATTAACCGCTTGTATATATACAGAACGAATAACTTGTAATAAAATAGTGCCTGAGAAGGGAGCAAACATGAAAAAATCATTAGTAACTCTAAGCAGACTGGCGCTAATTGTTTGTATGCTAAACGGAATTGCATTCGCTGATTTCAAGGAACACTATGACCTTGGACAAAGTTATCTGCTGCAATATCAATATTCAGGTGCAATCACTGAATTTAAAAGCGCATTGAGAATAAATTACCTCGACAATTCTGCAAGAATCGGACTTATCAATTCTTACATTTCAAGAGGGGTTGAATATGCAAACAAAGATAAAAACTACGCAAAAGCTGCCGATGATTTCAGAAGTGCTCTTTTCTATCTGACATACTACCCGGGGCAAGGTGCTGTGCAAAATTCAGCATCTAATATTGCACAAGTGCAAAGCAACTTGGATAACTGCTTATCTGCAATAAAATTTGACACATCACCGCAAAACAGATACGCTACAGCAAAGAAATTAAGAGCAGAAGGTAATTTTCCTGCTGCTGCATTTGAATTTATCCAATCACTCGGAAACAGAAGTCTACAAAAAGACAGTTTTGAACAAGTCGGCGATATTATGAAAATATTAGGGAACGACCCAAAATCTGCCGAATACTACAAAAAAGCCATTTCCGTTGCTCCATCTGATTTAGATTTGCGACTTGCGTACGCCAAGATTTTAGACAACATGGGTGCAACAGATGATGCGCTGACTCAATACAGCACGGTTTTATCTAAAACTACGGCTGATGATAAGGAACTTTTATATACATTAGAGCGAACTTTTAGCAAAAAATTACAAGATTCACCTACAAACGCAAACCTCAACGCAAATATGGGTGCAATTTTGCAAAAAGAAAATAAATTAGATGAGGCATTGACTTACTACAAAGAGGCTGAAAAGCTCGACCCATCTAATATTAACACCAGAATTAACACAGGGACTCTTTATCAACAAAAAGAGGATTACAGAACAGCAATCAAGGCTTACGAATCAGTCTTAATCCTTTATCCTGACAATGTCAATGCAAATTTATACCGCGCGCAATGCTATGACAAATTAGGCGAAACAAAAATCGCACAAGAAGGGTTCAAAAAAGTTAAAGCACTTGACCCAAATAATGAATACTTGAAAGTTCAAATGGTATCAAATGCGAAAAAAACAATGTCGCCTGAAGAATTTGTATCTTACGTAAACACTGAAATGACAGATATGAACCCTGCAGGAATAATTTATGACTACGCATTAGAACTCCACAAAAACGGAAAACTTGACAACGCGATTTATATGTATAATGCGGCAATAAAAGCGGACAGTAAAAATCCTGAAATTTATGTAAACTTGGCACTGGCACAAGCTCAAGCCAAGAATTATGATGGAGCTTTAAATACTCTAAATTCAGCACAAGCTAAATTTCCGAAAAACACAACCATCACAGACACTTCAAAAAATATCTCTGCAATGAAAACAGATGATACTCTAAATAAAGCAGCAGATGCTTATAATAACAAGGATTACCAAACTGCAATCAACAATTATCTTGCAATTTCGCCTGCCACAACGGATTCAATGCGTGGCGCAGCATCTGCATATTATGAAATGGGTAATTTAGATAAAGCCATTGAATACTACCAAAAAGCATTAGAACTAAAACCGATTGATTCAGATTTGGCTTACTACATCGCTCGTTTGTACGGAGAAAAAGAAGATTATGCAAACGCGAAACCATATTTACAAAAAGCTATCGCATTTAACAAGAATAATACAGATGCGATTGAATACTTAAAATCAATCGAAGAATCAGAACAAGCCAACAAATTAAACGACGCGATTGCACTTTACGATGATAGCAAATTTGATGAAAGTTTAGCTAAATTTAACGAAATCTTGGCAAAAGACGGACAAAATTCATACGCGCTGTATTATCGTGGTATGATTTATGATACAAAAGAAAAACGCAACGAAGCTATTGCAGATTTAAAAAAAGCGTACAGTTTAAACAAAGATTTCACTATTTGTAACTACCTTATCGCAACAGATTACGATGCATTGGGCAAATACAAAGATGCTTATACATATTACACAACTTACGCAAATTCAAATGTTCAAGATGATGAATATAAGCAATATGCAAAAGCCAGAGCCGAAGAACTAAAACAATATGCAACAAACACAACCACAACAAAAAAATAGAGTCAAAGAACTCATAAAAAGTAAAGTTTCCCTTGCTCCAATGGCAGGGATTACTGACTATGTGTTGCGTTCTTTGGTGCGCAAATATTCACCTGATGCGCTATTAACTACAGAAATGATTAGTTCTGAATTTTTGGCTCAAAATGTTGAAACTGAAATTACCAAACTTGATGAAAATCACCATCCGATTGTTTATCAAATTTGCGGGCACAAACCGCATTTGATGAAGTATTCGGCTCAATATTTGACTCAATTTGCAGATATGATTGACATAAATATGGGCTGTCCTGTAAATAAAGTTGTGAAGGGACAAGACGGTTCAGCATTGATGCGTAACCCAAGCCTTGCGATGGATTTGGTACAAGCCGTAAAAGAGGGTACAAATAAACCTGTCAGTGTAAAATTCCGACTTGGCTACACACAAGATGAAATGAATTTTGTAGAATTTGGTCAGCAAATGCAAGAGGCAGGAGCGGAATTTATTACAATTCACGGAAGAACGCGCTCTCAGTTTTATGCAGGTCATGCGGATTGGGCAAAAATTCGAGAGTTGAAAGAAAATGTTGATATTCCTGTCTTTGCTAACGGTGATATTACATCAATTGAAACAGCCGTTGAATGTCTTGAACAAAGCAAAGCCGACGGTGTTGCAATCGGTAGAGGGGTTCTTGGCGACCCTACATTGATAAATCGAGTTTCTAAATATTTAACAACAGGAGAATACATAAACCCTCCAACGTTAGAGGAAAAACTTGATATGATGAGGGTTCACCTTGATGAAGAAATCAAATTGCGCGGAGAAAATGTTGCAATAAAATTCTTTAGAAAATTTTATCCATATTATATTGCAGGAATCAGAAACGCCTCTAAAATTCGTGGAGTTCTTGTCCTAGAAGAAGATTACAACAAGATTTTAGAATATATCGACTATATAAAGAAAGAAAATTCTATTCAAAATTAAAAAAGACCCTGCCAAAAGTTTCAGCAAGGTCTTTTTTAGTATTATAAAACACATCTGACTATGCATCAGGATGTTTGTACATGTTTTCAACCAATTTTGAAGAACGATTCCAAATTGCAGTAATAAAATCTTCAAAATTTGTAGCATGTGTTTTTACAACAACCACATCACTTGGAGGAGTCAAAGAAAGTTTTGAGGCAACTTTAGCCTTCAAACTCTTTGGAACAATTGTATCAATGTTCAATGATAATTGTTGCCTGCCTTCATGTTTTGAGCTTAATAATGAGCCTACTGAAACATAAGCATCATAATCTTTTCCGAAATTTCTAAGAACAGGTGCATCTTTAATACCTGCAAAAACATGCTCAGGAATACTACCTTTTTTAAGTGATGTGAAAGAAGTATTCTGAACTGGGGTTGAGTTAATTTTCTGTATATTCATATTTATATCCTTTCAGATATATATTATATTTGGAAAAATTTTGTTGTCTATATATTTTAAGAATATTAACTTGAAATCCTCAAAAAAACTGTTATAATATCTTCTATGAGAGCATTTATCATAGTTTTAGCATTATTAACAATTGCGCCTATGGCGTTATCTGAAACTGTGCCTGAAATAAAAAATGTCCAACTGGAAATGAGAGGGTACGACGAGATTACCCTACCACAAGGAACTTTTATACCTGTTATCACAACTCAAGAAATTTCTACTGAAACATGTCCTGAAGGATTCAAAGTAAAATTCATCGCAACAAGCGATTTATTCATGTACGAAACAAATATAATTCCGAGGAATACTGAATTTTACGGCTACATAGAAAAAATCAATGAACCTGTAATCGGCACAAATGCATCTATGAAAATTAAAATCACAAAGATTTTAATGCCGGACGGTTTTGAAATTCCTGTAAAAGGTTATCTTTATACTTCAAATGACAATTTAATCGGCGGAGAACTTACCCCACCTGCGGAATGGGTAAAAATGCCTCATTACCAAAGCAAATATCAAGGAATTTCTTGGAACCACAGAGCAGCAACTTTGCAAATCCGTCCGGGGGGAAGGCGTTGTATGGGAACTCATACAAAAATTCCTGCAGGCGACCAACAAATAATAATATTAACTGCACCAACTCCGATAACCCACACTTTGACCGACTAGGTTAGATTTATTAATAAATTGACAAAATGAATGTATAATGTACAATATATTAATAAAAATGTTTTAGGGAGGGGATAGAAATGAAGAAAGTTCTAATATTAACCGCATTATTATTGAGTGCAGGAAGTGTTTATGCTGCACAGAATTTCAGCTATGAACAACAAAACACGACTCCTTCTTATAGTAATAACGTACAAGAAAACTTTAAACTTAATAATACAACATTAAAAGGCAGTGTTGTAACAGTTCCTGCAGGACAAACATTTAGAGCTATTGTAACTACACCTGTAAGCTCTGAAACCGCAGCAACAGGACAAACTGTTACTATGGTTTTAGGTTCAGGATTTTATTATAACCAAAAACTTGTAGCACCTGCAGGCAGTACGGTTACAGGTACCGTAATTGAAGTTTCAAAAGCAAAACACGGAAGTCTTAACGGTAAACTTACGGTAAGATTTACTCAAATAATTACACCTACAGGACAAAATGTTCCAATTTCAGCCGTTATCAAAACTGACGATAACACAGGAACACTTGTTGGCGGAACAGCTTTTGACGTAACCAAAGAATACGCAAAAGATTTAACTATCGGAGCAGGTGCAGGCGCACTAACAGGCGTAATCGTATCACCACTTGCTGGCGGAAGTCTTGGCAGAGGTACAGCTTTGGCAACTGCAGTTGGAGCAGGCGGAGGACTTGTAAAATCTATTTGGGATAAAGGGGAAGATGTTTCAATTCCTGCCAATGCAGCTATTGAGTTAATATTGACTCAGCCGATTACAGTCAATCCGACTAGCCTTGAGAATAACTCTTTTGGGCAATAATATTATTAATAATTTAAAATAAAATCATTAACAAATAAGAGAATATTTGTTGTTAGGGAATAAAATGTCAATACTAGGGAAATATACAGAAAATTCAAATAACAGAACGGAATATCAAAGACCGTCAAAAAATTTAGACTATCGCATGCCTGCGGTAACAAGAGAAGATACTGAGTCCATTTCACTAAAGAAAGGGATTACCATCTCTGCAATAATTCACCCTGTGACAATTTTTGTCTTTTGGGTAGTTCTTGCTATTTTGGCAATTTTCGGTATCCATTTGGCATTATTTGAAAAACCGAAACCAAAAGTTAATGACATTGAATTTGTTCTTGTAGATAAAGAACAAACTCCAAAGAATAAAAATACAAAATTCAGAGCAGACAGAAATTCAAGAACAGGTGGCATAAACGACCCTAAAAAACCGGTTTCAATGCCTTCATCTAAACCGGCAGCAAAACCATCACCTGCATCATCTTCTCCTGCACCTGCTCCGGCTCCGAAAAAGCAATCACTTTTAAACAAAATAACACATAGTGTTGCGCCTTCTACACCTAAGAAGAGCCCATCAAAGGCTACAACAACTCAGAAAAATGTTACACCATCACCTACGGTTCAGCAAGCTGTTCCAAAACCACAAGCAGCTAAACCTCAACCACCGACAGCAAGACCGTCTGTCAGACCGCCAATGACTCCAAAAGCGGTACAAAGACCTTCAAATTCACCATTCAAGGTTCCTGTACCTGCAGGTGGCACAAAAGCCGGTCAATACGCAACAGGTCCAATCAGCGGTTCTGGTTCATCTAAAAACGGAGGTTCAAGAGGTTCAGGAACATATTCTCCTAACCCATCTTTAGCACCTGTCGGCTCTGGTTCAGGCTCAAAAACAGGTAGTGGCACAGGTACCGGAACAGGTAGAGGAGGAACAGGCACCGGTTCAGGATACGGTCACGGCTCAGGTTCCGGTGGTGGCAACCCGGGAGGTGGCGGTGGCAGACCGGGAATCGATGCTATCAGAGAACCGGATTTTGGTCCATACATGAGAGAACTTCAAAGAAGAATCAAAATGAACTGGGACCCACCAAAAGGAAACGAAAGTAAAAGAGTTGTCTTGTTATTCAAGATTGCAAAAGACGGAAGATTGTTATCATGCAGTGTATTTAAGTCTTCAGGATTACAAAACGCTGATAATGCCGCACTAAACGCAGTAAAATTAGCAGCTCCGTTCAGACCGTTACCGCCTGAATACAAGAAATCAAGCATCGACGTACAATTCACATTTGATTACAACGTATTTGGTGCTACAAAATATTAATCACTAAAGTTATTACAAGAAATGAGGATAAAAAATTATGGAATTATTGTTAGAGTCAATTAAAATGGACTGGCCGGTACTATTACCAATCTTTGTATGTTCAATTTTGGTACTTGGTGTAGTTATCAGCAAATGGTCATTCTATCAAAAGAACCAACGTGACATCGCTGTATATATGAGAGAATTAAACAAAGATTTGTCTAAAAATGACTTATCAGCAGCTCAAAACACAGCTATCAGATGCGGTGGTGTTATCGGTGAAGTTATCGAAGAGGCTGTTAGAATCTTTTCTGAACAAAGAGGCGGATTCTCTAGGTCATTTGATATTTCAGCAGCTTTGGCTACAAGAAAATTAGAGAGCCATTTAACAATCTTAGGTACAATCGGTGGTGTTGCTCCGTTTTTAGGTTTGTTTGGTACAGTTGTAAGAATCCTTTTAACATTCAACATTTTGGCTGATTCAGGAAACCAAGCAGCAACAGTTGCATCAGGTATCGGTTCTGCGTTGATTGCTACAGCTTTCGGTCTTGGTGTTGCGATTGTTGCAGTTATTTTCTTCAACTCTTTCCAATCTATCGTAAAACACTATGAAGATGATTTTCAACTTATCAAATTGTTATTCTTGAGCTTTGTAGATGCTGAAGAAGCTAACGAAACAACAAAATATTCATCTTCAAGAGTAAATCTATAATTCGCAGGTAAATAAAATGTCATTTTCATCAAAGAAAAAACAAAAATTATTCACAGAAATCAATATCACGCCATTAACAGATATTTTCTTGGTACTGTTAATCATTATGATGGTAGTTGCTCCGTCTTTCCAATCTATGGACAACGCGGTTGACGTACCGGAAGTAAACAACGGTATAAATATTGAAAATTCAAAAGTGACCGTATCTATCACAAAAGACGGCGCAATGTATGTAAATGGAGAAAATGTAAAACCTTCTCAATTGACAGATAAATTACTTGCTGCAAAAACTGATGATGAAAAATCAGAAGTTGTTGTAAAAGCGGATAAGGCAATCAAAAGTTCAACAATTATGGACGTTATGAACGCAGCACAAAATGCTGAATACAAAAAACTGATTGTTGCAGGCGAACCGCTAAATAAAAAAGAGCAAAAAGACTTAGAAAAGACTAAAAATGTAAGTATTCCAGAGGATGAGGAATAATGAGAGAAACTTTTAACGAAATTAATATTACACCATTAACAGATATTTTCTTGGTACTGTTAATCATTATGATGGTAATTGCGCCATTATTAGATAAACAAGGTATCAGCCTTACTGTACCGGAAAATGTTGAGCAGTCAAAAATTGACAAAGAACCTCAAATTTTGACAGTTGTGGTTACTCAAAACAATAAATATTTAATCCATAATGAAGAAGTTTCGCCTGACAGACTTGGAACCGTATTAAGTCAAGAAATCAAGACTTATCCTGACGGACTACTTATTCAAGCTGACGGAAACTCCACTCACGAGGCAGTTGTTAGATTGATGGACAAGGCAAGATACGCAGGCGTAAAAGCAATATCTTTAGACCAGATTTAAGGATAACAGAACAATTGGATTGCCACAGTCGTGCTAAAGAGCACTCCTTCGCAATGACGTTACGAAAATATTAGGAGCGTCTTTGCGAGCGAAAGCGAAGCAATCCAGCTTTTTAAATTAACCTTCAACAAGCTCACCAAAAATAATTCCATCTTTATACTCAACAAGTCTTACTTGTTGCAAGGTATTAAATAAATCATTTCTATCAGAAACTATCTGCACTGTCAGGTAGTTTCTTGTTATACCTTTCAAGTTGCTGGAATGTTTATCAGGATGCTTTTCTATCAAGACTTCACAAACCCTGCCAAGGTTTTTATTTATAAATTCGTTCAATTTTTGTTTTGAAATTTCTTTAATAATTGTTGCACGCTTGTTTTTCACATCATCAGAATTTTGGTTAGGCATAGATTCACCAACTGTTCCTTTCCTAATAGAATATGGGAAAGTATGAATTTGAGTTAATCCTGATTTTGCCAAATTTTCTCTTGTTATTTCAAAATCTTCATCTGTTTCACCTGCAAATCCTGCAATAATATCACTACCTAAAAACGGTAAATCAAACATAGCGTTGATTTTGTCAATTTGTGCCAAATAATCTTCAGTCTTGTAAAAACGATTCATTGAGCGCAAAGTTTTGTCATTAGCTGATTGCAAAGACAAATGAAAATGCGGACAGAATTTATCTGATTTAGACAAAAATTCTAACAACTCATCGGTTATTTCAGTAGGATTCAGAGACCCCAATCTATAACGTTCAATCGTAGTCTTTGATTCAATTTCTTTTAACAAATCCAATAAAGTCAGTCCAAACTCTTTGCCCCACTGACCAATATGGATTCCTGTGAGCATAACTTCTTTAAACCCATGTTTTGAAAAATTGTTAATCTGCTCTACTATAAAATCAGAATCCGCACTGCGACTTTTTCCACGAGCTTTCCAAATAATACAATATGTGCAACGATTGTCACATCCGTCTTGGATTTTCAGACTTGCTCTAGTTTTAGTGGTATCAATAAGTTCAACTTTGTTAAATTCTGCTAAATTCAAGATATCTTTAGCTAAAAATTTAGTATCAGAATTGATTATGTCATACAAATGCAATTTTTCGTCATTTCCGACAACATAGTCAATAAAATCGTTTTTCAATAACTCTTCTTTTTCAATTTGAGCCATACAACCTGTGGCAATGGTAACGACATCAGGATTTTTATGCTTTGCCGCTCTTAACAAATACATTGCCTCGTTATCACTCTTATGCGTAACTGAGCACGAATTTAGGATATAAAAATCTGCATCTTTTACATCTTTTACTTTTTCTAAACCGTTTTTTATCAAATCTTCTTCAATAATTGCGCTTTCAAATTGGTTAGCTTTACAGCCCATTGTATGGATATTAAATTTCTTCATTTCTTTATAGTATAAAAAAGATGTGCGATTGTAAATATTTATGTACTTATATTATGAAAATAGCAAAAAATTTTACTTTGCGGTTTAATATAGATATAATATAGTGCGAAAGGTTAAGGTGTGTGTATGCAAGTAAATTCAATTTCTGCAAATGTTAATTCAAAAGCATCATTTGGACATAGAGATGCAGATGTTCAAAGAGCAATTTTAGAAGGTCTTGCAAACGCAGACGATAGAGAATTAAGACATGTTGCAGCTAAAAATGCAGCAAAAACAACAAATGATAAAATGCATCGTCGCATGGATAGAGCGCTTTGGTACAGTCTACCACTAGCAGCAGGTGTTGCAGCAGTTGTTCAAAATCCATCAAAAGCAGTTGGTAAACTATCTTCAAGAGTAAGATTAGGCAACTTGGCAACATTTGCAGCAACAGCACTAAGTTGGGCTGGAACATTTGCTATTATTGACGGCGTATTTGGCGGTGCAAGATTACTTGAAAAATCAAGTCAAAAAGTTAGAGATTTCAACGCTGAACATCCAATGACAGCTACATTTGCAACAATCGGTGCAGGTATCGGAGCATTGATGTTAGGTCGTAAAGGTTTAACAAAAATCTTAGCTAAAGGTGGCGACAAACCATTGAGTTTTGCAACCAAGAAAGTCTTTGCTAAATTGAACAAAGCATTGAACGGTTCTAAAATCATTAATGGTACAGAAAAATTATTGGCTAAAGCTCCTAATTGGGCTAAAAACTTCACTAAAGGCGTAATTTCTTGGAGTCCGATGTTACTTGTCGGCACAAGTATTGCTCACTCTTTCAACCATTCAAGAGTAAAAACAGCTGAAACTGTTAAAAATTATACTCAATTGAAAGACGCACAAGAGCAAGCAAGAGGTGTCTTAGCTGCAATGGATGCAAATAAAGATTTGCCTGATGATGCTATTGTTTAGACAAAGTGGAATTTCTCAGTGTGAGTGGAGTTCACTCACGCAGTCCACAATGGGATTATGAGAATCAGCTTAATAAAAATTTAAAAAGTATGTCAAAAATCAAAATTGGCATACTTTTTATTTTATAATAAAGACATGAAGGTAGTTATTGTTGGAAAAGGGTTAATGCTTGCGAATTTGGTTCTTGGGGCACTTGATGCAGGAGCCGAAATTGTTGGGGTATTGAGATATGAACAAACATCTGAAAATCAGTTCAAATTGTTTTTTAAAGATGTTTTTAATCCTGACCCTGAAGTTACCCTGTTAAAACAATTAAAAATTAACCAAATCAGAATGAAAAGTGTCAATTGCAAAGACTTTCGCAAACTTTTGATAAACAAAAATGTCGATATAATGTTTGTTGGAACGTGGAAAGAGCGAATAAAAAAAGAGACTTTCAACATTCCAAAAGTCGGCACAATCAATGCTCATCCTTCACTTTTGCCCAAATATCGAGGTCCAAATCCTTATTTGCAAACAATTTTACATGGTGAAAAATATTCAGGAGTGACCCTGCATTTAGTTGATGAACATTACGACAGCGGAGCAATTTTAGCTCAAGAAAAAATTGAGATTTTAGACTCAGACACATCAAAAGAACTCCGCGAAAAATCTGTGCGAGTAGCAAGAAAACTTGTCGCAGAACTAATTACAGATTTGAATGAAAAAATAATCACACCAATTGCACAAATTGAGAAAAATGCATCATATTTTCCTAATATTTCAGGAGATGAAAGAATGATTGATTTTTCGTTCCAAACAGCGCTTGAAATCACAAGGACAGCACGCGCGCTACATCCGTTTTTACCTTGTTATATCACACATAACGAGAACTTTTTTATAATCGACCCATATTCTATGCAGATTTTGCAAGAACCATTTGAAGATTGCGGTGCCGGTGAAATTATCGCCAAAAATCCTGACAAAAAGTCATTAACCATTGTTTGCAAAGACAAAAAGGCTATCAGATTCAACAATTTGAAGTTGTATAAATCTGAACTACTAACTAAGAAATACATTGAAACAAAAATTTTGCCTACTTCTTAGCAATTGTATTTCTATCAAGCATTACCATCAAAATTGAAATATCTGCAGGTTTTACACCACCGATGCGCGCAGCTTGCGCCAAAGTTTTCGGTTGAATTTTTGCAAGTTTTTCTTTTGTTTCTGATGAAATATGTTCAATTTTTGAATAATCAATATTTTCAGGAATTTTGAATTTTTCAAGTTTACCTGCTTGGTCAACCTGTTCTTCCTGACGTTTGATATAGCCATCATATTTCACGATGACTTCGATTTGCTCATAAACATCTTTCGGAACATTTAATTCTTTTGTATGGGCGTCCAATTCTTGAAGAACTTTGTAGGTAATATTTGGACGTTTCAACAATTCCGCAGCTCGAATACCTCTATCAATATGTTCTTCATATTTAGCCAAAATTTCATTAACTTCTTCTGTCGGTGAAATTTTTACACCTTCAAGACGTTCTTTCTCAACCTTGATGAGTTCTTGTTTATTATTAAATCTCTCGAATTGAGTATCATCAATCAAACCGATTTTATGTCCGATTGCTGTCAAACGCTCATCTGCGTTATCTTGTCTTAATAACAAGCGGTACTCAGAGCGTGAAGTCAACATTCTGTATGGGTCTTGAATATCCTTTGTAACCAAATCATCAATCAAAGTTCCTGTGTATGATGAACTTCTCGGAAGTTCCAACATCTCAGAACCATTCACATAATTAAAAGCGTTGATACCGGCAATCAAACCTTGCGCTGCTGCCTCTTCATAACCACTTGTACCATTGATTTGACCACCAAAGAATAAACCTTTAATCTTTTTAGACATCAATGAATGAGTTGTTTGGACAGCCGGAACATAGTCATATTCTACTGCATAAGCAGGTTTTATGATATGAGCATTTTCAAGCCCAGGAAGAGAGCGAATCATCTTAACCTGAACATCAGCCGGCAAACTTGTTGAAAAACCTTGGATATAGGTTTCATAAGTACCTAACCCCTCAGGTTCAATAAAGATATGATGAGAAGGATTTGAGGCAAATCTTACAATTTTGTCTTCTATAGACGGACAATATCTTGGACCAACACCGTGAATCAACCCTTGGAACATTGGAGATTTGTCCAAATTTGCACGAATGATTTCGTGAGTTTCTTCAGTCGTTCTTGTTAAATAACAAGGGTAAGTCTTTCTAATCGGACGATTTGGTTTAAATGAGAAAAAGCTTAGCTCCTCATCCCCAGGTTGAATAGTCATTTTTGAATAATCAATTGTACGTTTATCAACACGTGCAGGAGTCCCTGTTTTTAGCTTTTTAGTTTCAATGCCTAATTTATGCAACGAATCAGACAAACCGATTGCAGCTTTTTCACCTAATCTGCCTGCGCTATATGAACGCAAACCAACGAAAATTCTACCTTCAAGCGAAGTTCCTGTTGTCAAAACAACAGCCTTTGTGGTGTATTCGATACCAAATTCATCTACAGCACCGACAATTTTGCCGTTTTCAGCCTTTAATTCAGTTATACAACATTGCTTTAAGTAAATATTTTCATTACTTTCAATCAAATTGCGCATAAATCTGGTATACTCCGCCTTGTCAGACTGAGCACGCAAAGCTCTAACAGCAGGTCCTTTTGAAGAATTTAGAACCTTCATCTGCAAATACGTTGCATCGGTAACTTCGCCCATCACGCCCCCTAGGGCATCAATTTCTCTAACTAGAGTAGATTTTGCAGGTCCGCCCACAGCAGGGTTACAAGGTTGTAAGGCAATGTTATCTACATTAAGTGTACAAAGTAACACTTTCATTCCGAGTCGTGCACAAGATAGCGCTGCCTCGCAACCTGCGTGACCTGCGCCTACCACGATTATGTCAAATTTGTTTTTTAAGTAATCCATACGTTTATTATAGAGCAAACAAATTTTCGCTGCTCCATTTTTAGTACTTTTTGTTAAATTTTAGTAAATTTTTGCACAACAAACTATCCGTTTACTTAATAAACGTACTTTTAACACTAAAAACAAATCAAACACACACTGATGCCAAAAATAAAATTTGCAGATTTTACCGTTAGGATTAAGCTCTATTGATTAAATAATAAACTTATCCTTCAGCAGTTAATTCTTCCCAAATGCTTGGAACAACAATTAATGCTGTGTACACAATAAAACCGAATAGGATTAGATTAATAGCCATGATAACCTCCTTTGGTTACATATATATTAATCCCATTTTTTGATGTAAAATAACAATTAATAGTATAAATAGTTGAAATATTTACAAAACTTAATACAAATTATTGATATGAAAAACTTTACTCAAAAGGACATAAAATCACTATTTTCAGGACTTTGCTGTTCTCGCTGCAAAAACGAATTTTCAAAAAATTCTATAAAAATTTTTGAAAGGGATTGCGATATTTTGCTCTGTAGTTTATCATGCGAAAAATGTGGAAAAGATTTTGGAGAAGTTGTATTTAATTTCAACCGCAAAGCGGACTCACATACCCCACTTGAAATAATTGAAGGCCCTCCACCAATTTCTTATGATGATGTAATTGATGCACATAGATTTATTAGAAAGAAATTGAAATAAAGATTTTCGCACTGATTAAAGTTTAAACAACAAAAAACACTCTGAAAAATCAGAGTGTTTTTGTATCTATATCTATTGATATCAATTAGTTATTAGCCTTTGGAGTTACTGTACTTTTGATATGCAATTCTCTCAATTGCTGCAATGATGCAACACCAGGAGCATCGCTCATCAAATCTTTTGCGCCTGCATTTTTAGGGAATGCAATAACGTCACGGATTGAATCAGTTCTAGCCAAAAGTGCAACAAGTCTATCCAAACCGATAGCCAAACCTGCATGAGGTGGAGTACCGTATTGCAAAGCATTAACCATGAAACCGAATTTTTCTGTAGCTTCTTCTTCTGTCAAACCTAATGCTTTAAAGATTTTCTTTTGAACTTCCGATGAGTGGATTCTCACAGAACCACCGCCTAATTCAGTACCGTTGTAAACGATATCGTAAGCGATTGATTTAACATTGCCTAAGTCGCCTGAATCCAATTTGTCCAAATCTTCTAAGTTTGGAGATGTGAATGGGTGGTGCATTGCCATAAATCTGCCTTCTTCATCACTCCATTCAAACATTGGGAAGTCAACAACCCATAACAAGTTGTGTTTAGATTCATCAATCAAATTCAAAGATTTACCGAAATGTAATCTCAATCTGCCCATGATATCATAAACTGCTTTTGGTTTATCTGCTACGAAGAAAATGATATCTCCGGCTTGAGCGCCTGCTCTTTCTTGAATTTGTTTTGCTTGTTCTTCTGTAACGAATTTCAATACAGGAGATTTTGCTGTACCGTCTTCGTTATAAATGATATTTGCCAAAGCTTTTGCACCAAATGATACAGCCAATTTAGTAATATCATCAATTTCTTTTCTTGAATATTTAGCACCACCTGGGATTCTAATACCACGAACGATACCACCGTTTGCCAAAGTATTTTTAACGATATTAAATTCAGATTCCATAATGATATCACCGATATCAAACAATTCTAAACCGAATCTTGTATCAGGTTTATCTGAACCGAATCTGTCCATTGCCTCTTGCCATGGCATTTGAATAAACGGAGGTTTAATATCAACACCTGCAGCTTTGAATGCATCTACAATCAAACCTTCTACAACTTTGATAACGTCTTGTTGTTCAACAAAAGACATTTCCATATCAACTTGAGTAAATTCAGGTTGCCTGTCTGCTCTCAAATCTTCATCTCTGAAACATTTTGCGATTTGGTAATATCGTTCAATACCGCCAACCATCAACAATTGTTTAAAGATTTGTGGAGATTGAGGAAGTGCATAGAACTTACCTTCTTGAACACGAGATGGAACCAAGTAATCTCTGGCACCTTCAGGAGTTGTTTTAATCAAGATTGGAGTTTCAACTTCCAAGAAATCTAATTTATTCAAATAATTTCTGATAGCTTGAACAATATTGTGACGCATAACAAGTTTTGACAACATTGGTTCACGTCTCAAATCCAAATATCTGTATTTCAATCTGATATCTTCTGATACGTTTTCATCATCCAAAACAAAAGGTAAAACTTTTGATTCTGAAAGGATTTCAATTGTTTCAGGATACATTTCAACTTGACCTGTAGGATATTTTTCATTATATGTCTCTTCAGGTCTTTTTGAAACTTTTCCGCTAACTTTGATAACGTATTCAGTTTTTACATGCTCTAAAACTTTATGAATTTGTGGGTTAATTTGCGGATTAGCTACAATTTGGAAAAATCCGCTTCTGTCTCTCAATTCAACAAACAAAATACCGCCCAAGTCTCTAATACAAGAAACCCAGCCTGACAAGGTAACGGTTTCATCGATGTTTGCCAAGTTAAGTTTTCCACACTCGTGGTCTTTAAACTTTGTTTTAATCATCTCTTATCTTCCTTTTTCGTCTATTTATATTGCAACTACAATACTAACAAAAACACAAAAAAAAGACTACAATATGTAACATTTGTAATCTTTTCTTGATTTTCTAATGTTCTTCAATAATTTGGCAAGAGTGTACAATGTCCAAGTTTATATTATAACAAGAAACATGCTCTGGTTGATACTCAACCCTTGCTTTATTAGAAATTACACAATCATAAATTTGTATAAATTTATTTCCGCAATTCAATGCATAAAATAATAAATTTTCATTTGTAGGATTTTCAACAACTGACGGAATAGGCAAGTATAATTTGCCTGTAATTAAATATTCTTCGGTTGTTAATAAAAGTTTTACATATTCAGAACTAGTCTGAACTGATGCTACATTAGTTGTATTTGTCGATTTTTTCATACTTTCACCTCGTTCAAGCAATAATTCTAACACGATTTTTGTAAATAGACAAGTAATTTATTTTCTAGTAAAATTTAGGTATGATTACATTTGATGTTCTAACACTAAAAGCCTTTATACAGGAACAAGAAGATTTCTTTAACGGTGCAAGAATAAGCAAAATTCAACAACCGACAAGACGCGAATTTATTCTTACCCTACGAAACAAAGGAGAAACAAGACCTTTTTATATAAATATTTCTCCTGAATTTTATCATATTTGCTTTATGAGTAAGGATAATGCTCAAAAAAGACTTCTTGAGATTCCGCAAAAACCACCTATGTTTTGCATGCTTTTAAGAAAATATTTAGAAAATTCAAGAATTGCAAAAATAAACCAACCAAAAAATGAACGAATCCTTGAAATATTCATTGAAACATACAATGAATTGGGGGATTCCATATATTTTTGTTTAGCTATTGAACTTATGGGCAAATACTCAAATGTAATTTTGTATAACGCAGATACTGATGTAATAATCGGTTGCGCTCATAATGTCGGAGCTGAAAAAAGTCGAGAACGCGAAATTTTTGGCGGAATACCATATATTTATCCTCCCAAACAATCTAAATTAGATATTTTAAACTACGACGGAGAAATTAATTATGATAAATTATCCGAAAACTTTTATATGTTTTCAAAACACTTTGCAAACTTGTGCTATGGAAAGGATTTATTGACATTAAGAAAATATGTGCAAGTTAAAAATACCACTCCTTGCATTTCTAAAGACTACAAAAACTACAGCTTATATTCAGAGCTTTTGCCAAACGCAACAAAATTTGATTCTGTTAATGAAATGATTGATGAATATTATGCATATCATATTGCAGAAAACAAATTCAAGACTCTAAAATCTCAATATAAAGCAATCACAAAACAAAAGTTAAAAAAAACGGACAAATCTATAAAACAAATGGAATATAAACTTCTTTCCGATTCTGATAGTGACAAATACAGACTTTTTGGAGATTTGTTGATGGCTAATATTTATAATTTGCAAGATTTTTCAAAAATAGCAAATGTTTTTGACTATGAAAATAATAAAGAAATAGAAATAATATTAGATGAAACAAAATCAATAAAAGAAAATGCTAATAAATTTTATAAACTTTATACAAAAGCAAAAACTGCAAAACAAAAGCTAAACGAACTTATTGAAAATTTATCTGCAGAAAAACTAAACCTGGAACAAATCATTTATTCCCTTGAAACCTCAGTAAATATTGCTGAATTGATGGAAATATCATCTGAAATAATTGAAAAGCAAGAAAATAAAAAAAATGTCAAAAAAGAGAAAAAAGTAATTGAGATTTCATCAATAGAAACCGAAGATGGATCTCGAATTTATATCGGCAAAAACAATAAGCAAAACGATTATATAGTTTCAAAGTTGTCTAATGATGAGGATTTATGGTTTCATGTTCATAATTGCGCAGGCTCTCACATCTTGTTAAAATCTCAAAATATAACAGATGAACTCATTCTCAAATGTGCACAACTTGCAAAACAATATTCCACAGCCAAAGAGTCTACAAAAGCCGGTGTAATTTATACCAAACGCAAATATTTAAGGAAACCTCCAGCAGCAGCTCTTGGATATGTTACTTACAAAAACGAAAAAGAAATTATCGTATAAAAAATGGAAAACAAAATATGCCACACTTTTTTATTAATTCAAATCAAATAACAAATAAAGAAATAACAATTTCTGATAAAGAAAATTATCAGCACATTGCGCGCTCACTACGTGCGCGCGCTGGGGAAAAACTGTTATTAATTGACGAACAACAAATACAATATGAAACAACAATCATGTCAATTTCAGGTTCTAAAATCGTTGCCGAAATAAACAAATCATACCCATCAAAAAGATTTTTGGATTTTGAACTTGATTTGGCACAAAGTCCACTCCGCTCAGATGCTCAAGGTACAATCATTGAAAAAGCCACTGAACTTGGAGTTAGTACGATTTTTCCGATAATGACCGACAATTGTTCGGTTAATAAATCCGTTATAGAAAAGAAAATCCCCAAGTGGCAAAAAATCATGCACGAATCATCTAAACAATGTGAAAGAGCTATTGAACCGGAATGCCATACCCTATCAACTCTTGATAAAATTCTAAATGAACAAAAATTTGATAAGGTAATCGTATTTTGTGAACGAATTGCAGATAAAACAATTCGAGACTCTTTCAAATCCAGACCGATAAACAAGGGGGACAGAGTCCTTGTTATTATCGGGCCAGAAGGTGGTTTCTCTCAAAAAGAATTTAACTATTTTGAGGCTCAAAACTTAGAAATGCTAACTCTTGGAGATTTAATATTAAGAGCAGAAACAGCTGTAATTGTTGCACTGGGAAATATTATCTATGAATATTCAAACTTTAACAAATAAAATTCAAAAAGATTCTATATTAAATAACCTTGCCAGTTTTTTTGATAACGAAATTTATGTTGTCGGTGGAACTGTCAGAGATTTTTTAATGGGTAAAATTTCTTACGATAGAGATTTAATTGTTGTTGACGAAGATGCAAAAAGTTTTTCTCAAAAAGTCGCAGAATTTTTTGATGGTGTTTTTATTCCACTGGATGAAGAAAATAAAATTTATAGAATCGTATTAAAAGATAAAAAAAATTTTCTTGATATAACAAATCCAATCGGTGGAAATTTAGAAGAAGATATTATGCGCCGAGACATCACAATCAATGCGATTGCTGTAAATATTAAAACTGGAGAAATTCCGAGTTTTTGCGAATTTGGAATACAAGATATTCAAAATAAAATAATTCGAGAAATTAAAGAAGAAAATTTCACTGACGACCCTCTAAGAATACTTAGAATTTACAGATTTTATGCAAATTTAGGTTTTGAAATTTCGCCTGAATTACTTAATATAACAAAAAAACATGCCAGCCTAATCAACAAACCGGCAAAAGAGCGCATTGAATATGAATTGATGAAACTTTTTGACGGAGAATTTGCAGCACAAGCACTTTTAAAAATGGATGAATCAGAGATACTTGAAATAATTTTTCCATTTGTAAAAGAACTAAAACAAGTTCCACCAAATCTTCACCACCATTTAGATTTGTTTAATCACAGCATTGAAACAGTTAATCAAGTCCAAAAGTTCTATGAAATATCGCCTAAAGAAGTCCAAGAACATCTTAAAAAAGTCGATTTTGGCGGATTTTCACGACTTGCACATTTAAAATTAGCGGCACTTATGCACGATATCGGCAAATTTTCCACTTGGACGATAGAACCTGACACCGGACGTCACAGATTTATTAAACATGAAGATGTCGGCGCAAAACTTGCGATACCTATATTAAAGAAAATGTGTTTTTCAAACAAACAAATTGATTATATTTCATACATCATAAAAAAACACATGTATCCAACAGCCGTTGTATCTGCTCCTGAACTGAACGACAAGGTAATGATGCGATACGTGAGAAAATCTGCAGATAACGCAATTGATACAATAATTATTGCAAAAGCGGATAGAGTCTCGGCTCAAGGTCCGGAAATTACCAAAGAACTTGTGGAAGAAAATATCACATTGTTAGATAAACTCCTTCAATTCTATTTGAATACAAAAGAGACTCTGGCACCATTACCAAAGCTCCTTGATGGAAGAGATGTTATGTCTATTTTAAACATCAACCCATCTCCTATATTGGGAAAAATCTTAAACGAACTGCATGAGGCTCAAATCTCAGGTGATATACTAACCAAAGATGATGCTGTAAGATTTATTAAGAGTATACCCCTTGACTAAAATTTATGTTAAAATAGACCTGTAAAATGTTGAGGTAGGGATATGAATAAAACTAAAAAAGTTTGGATTACTATTGGTTCAACCCTGTTGGGCTTGTACATATTATTTTTGATTTCTCCGCTTGTATTATCTCCAGTTATTGATTCATACAGTGACGAAATAGAAGATACATTAAAAAATGCAACAGGATTTAATGTTGATTTTGACGATATTTCATTAAAAACATCATGGAATTTGTCTATCGGATTAAAAGCTAAAAACATTGAATTTGCAATACCATCTTCCGATGCTCCGTTTTTCAAAGCGCAAAACGCTGGGGCTGAAATAAAACTCCTACCATTACTTCTCAAAAAAGTACAACTTAACGACATTTTTGCACAAACTTTAGACAGTGAACTCGTTGTCAAAAAAGACGGTTCTTTACAAATTCTTGACTACATTCCTCAAAATGAGGACCAAACTACTACCAAGATGAATGGTTTACCATTTGGTTTAAAGCTATCAAACAATTTGCCTAATGTAAAAATCAAAAACTACAAAGTTACGTTTGCAGATGCAATAAGTGATAAAACATACTACGCAGAAGGTTCAGATTTACATATTACAGACTTTATTTTAGATAAAAATATCAAACTTAAAACCAAAGGTAAAATTGTCTTTGACAATACCGTTATATCTAACTACGACATAAAAATCGCAAACAAAATTATGCCGAAGTTGCAACTGGATGACTTAATTTTCCCTAAAGATATTGTCATTGATAATGATAAAACAGAAGAAATTTCACAAACTAAAACTACTCCTGTAATGCTTAACCTTATAGAAACATTTGATTCAATTAATAAAAATAATTTTAGTGCAGATTTAACAACAGATGTCAAAACCTCAGGAACAATAAAGAACCCTCAAATTAAAGGCTCTTTGAATATTGATGCTCTATCTGTCGCTGTAAATAATCAAAAACTGCCAGAAAGTTATATCCACTTAGACTTTAAAGGACACAAAACAGACATAGATTCTTCATTTTTCTCATCAAATGACCAAAACGAAAATACCCAAATCATAGGGAATATCAAAAATGGGAAAAAGCCATCTATAGATTTGACATTACGTTCCAATGCAAAATTCAACAACCTGATAAGATTATGTGACAGTATTGCTCAAGCATTTGGTAATGACGACTTAAAGACACTAAAAGCCACAGGCGGAATTGATGCAGATTTTAATATTAATTCTGACCTTAAAAAAGTAACATCAACAGGTTATTTAAAAGTCTTACCATCAACTTTATCTTATGGATTGTATAACGTAATAATCAACGATATAACAGCAGATATTGATATGATGAACAATAATATCAATATTAAAAAAGCAGGATTTTCAATAAAAGGACATCCGTTAAAACTTGTAGGAACAATCGCGAATGATTCAACAACAGATTTAAAACTTACCGCAGACAAATTGTCCCTTAAAGGATTGCTTGCGGCATTTGGGCAAGTTACACTACTTAAACAAAACGATATCAACGACGGACTTGTTTCACTTAATGCAAAATGTCAAGGCAAATTAAAAAGCATAAAACCTGAAATAGTATCTAATATTGAAGGTGTAAATGTTTATAATAAAGACTCTAAAATCAAACTAACCCTAGCAAATGCATTAATTAAAATCTTGTATAACGGAAAAACCGCAACAGGCAATGTTGATGTGACATCCCTTGCATTAACTCACCCATCAGCAGTTGTATCGGTTCCTAAAACAAATATTTTAATTGATGAAAAAAATATCAATATCAAAAATTCTTACCTAATGTTGAACAATTCAAGAATCGACATTAAAGGTGCGGTTAAAGAATACCTGACAGACAGATTAACCGCTGATATCACCGCAAACGGAAAAATCAACAGCGCAGATATTGTGGCACTGTTACCCAAAGAATTTAAACAATTTGTTTCTTATAAAGGGCAAATTCCACTAAACGTAACAGTTTCAGGCAGTTCAAAAGTTCAAAATATCAGACTTTCAATGACTGCTAACCCAAGCAACTACGTATCTTTAGCGGATATTGATTTATTAAAAAATCAAAATACAAAAATCCACTCTAATATAGAAATCATTGGAGACTCTCTAACTCTTTCTGATACCGGAATTTCTAATGACAAAACAACTATAGCAAACGTTACAGGCGGAGTTTCAAAGTTATATTCAACTCCAAAATTAAATATTAATATCGCTGTACCAAACGAAATTTCATTCCCTATATGGGGGGTAAACAACTCAAATATCACGGCTAACGGTTCTGTAACCGCAGTTGGTGAATTAACAAATCCAAATCTTCGAGGAACGGTAAATATCGTAGATTTGTCTATGAAAGACCTTGATTTTGCAATCTCAGATTTGGTTGCCGACCTATCAGGTGCAATTTTGAACGGTTCTGCAACAGCCAGACAATTCAAAGTCGGAAACATCGTTGCAACAGATTTGGCAGGTAATTTCTCACTCAAAAATTATTCAAAATTTTATTTGACTGAACTAACAGGAAAAGCCTTTGAAGGTAATATCAACGGAAACCTTTCTTATGATATCAATAGCGAAAAAACAGGAATTGAACTAAACGGTACAGGCTTAAATTCAACAAAAGCAATCTATGGTGCTGTCGGTATAAAAAATGCTTTGACAGGGGTGTTGAATTTCTCATCAAAACTTGGTATGCAAGGTATTTCCGATAGAGATATCATCAATTCACTAAAAGGTAATGTTAATTTTGATGTGAATGACGGCAGATTTATGAGTATAGGTAGGTTAGAAAACCTTGTTACAGCACAAAATATTTCTTCTAACTCAATTTTGAAATCTGCAATTTCAGCACTATCAACATTTTCTACAATCCAAGATTCTGACAGATTCAAAAATATAAAAGGTGAAATGACTCTTGATAATGGAAATGTAAGCCTGACAAAGATTTTGGTATCAGGTCCATTGATGTCTTATTACGTTCACGGTACATATTACATTTTGCCAAACACTGCAAACTTAATACTCTTAGGCAGATTGGATACAAAAGTAGTTTCTTGCCTTGGACCACTAGGTGAATTATCAGCAGAAAAATTATTGTCTTATATTCCAAAATTTGGTGCAATGACAGCTAATATACTAAAACAAATAACATCTGACCCTGCAAATGAAAATACTGCAATGATTCCGAATTTGACAACTGACAGCAAATCATTCAAAGACTTTAAAGTTATCTTTAACGGTCCGGTTGAAAGTTCTTCATCTGTCCGTAATTTCAAATGGTTGTCAACTTGCGACACAACTCAAATGAATATCAAAAAAGATTTGGAAAGTGCGAAAGACGCAGTAAAATCAAACATAAATAACAGAGTTGAAAACGCAAAAAACACAGCTCAAAATGTAAAAACAAACGTTAATCACATTGTTGAATCTCAAAAAAATAAAGTTGAAGAGGCTAAAAAAGATTTGCAACAAACTAAAGCTGACCTTGAAAAAGCTAAAGAAAACAGAGAACAAAGTGCTGAGAATTTGAAAAACTTATTCAAAAATGCAGTAAAAAATTCTCAAAACAAAGTGGAACCAAGTCAAACTTCAACAGAATCAACGACAACTGAAACTACAACAACGACAACAAACGAATAATTAAATACTTTTTACGTATTTAAAAAGTTGTCTTAACTGGTTATCATCCATTTTGCTAATGATATCCTCGGTTGAAGCCTTGATTACATCAATATCTTCAATGTAATCATAATTGAAAAAATCAGGAAGATTAACATCAAGAACAGCAGCAATTTTTTCCAATGTTCCAAGCGTTGGGAAATTTCTGCCTGATTCCATTACGCTGATTGAATTTTGCTCCATTTGAATAAGTTCAGCAAGCTCTTCTTGCGTCAAACCTTTGCGTTTGCGCAGTTCCTTTATCTTCAAGCCGAGTTTTTTCTTGTTATCCATACCAAAATAATACAATTATTTCTCGAGATTTACTATTGAAATAATTTCATTATTCTGTAATAATACTTAATTATTTTAATCAATATTGAAAATATTTACGTAAAATATGATAAAATATCAATATAATAGAATTTAGGAGGTATTATGAAGAAGAAAATAGTTGGTTTTACATTAGCAGAAGGTGCTACGCTCGTAAATTTGCCACCAACAAAAGTGAGATTTGCTTTTACACTTGCTGAAGTTTTAATCACCCTTGGGATTATCGGCGTTGTTGCAGCTATTACAATTCCTGGCCTTATGACTAAATATCACAGGCATGTTGTTGAAACTAAATTGGCTAAATTTGACTCTATAATCAACCAAGCTGTCAGAATGTCTATCGCTGAAAATGACGACATTTTATACGACCCACCTGCCGATAAAGCAAACAGCCCTGCTTACTTAAAAGAATGGTTTGACGAAAACCTCCTAAAATATATGAAAGCTGATTACGATAGCAGTTTAGTTGATAGTTCTCACTACAAAATAAACTTTTTAGATGGAACAGGATTTGTCGCTTACATAAATGCAAATAGCGATACTATGCACTTTTTCTACTGTTTAAATGCAGGTGACAAATCCTGCAAACCTCAAAGTTATGATGGAAAAAACACTTTTGTATTTAATTACTATCCAAAAGAAAAATCCGTGCTACCTTATGGTTCCTACATAACAAATATTGAAATATTAAAAAATAACAAAGAAGACTCCGCGGTAGGCTGCTATGTAAAAGACAAAGCATATCACCACCTCTGTGCTCAACTAATAAAACTAAACGGTTGGAAAATCCCATCCGACTACCCTTGGATTAAGTAGTATTTAGATCTATGTCACCCTGAACTTGTTTCAGGGTCTCGAATATGACAAATTTTACATAAAACTAATATGTTTTATTTGAGATGCTGAAACAAGTTCAGCATGACTAAAATCAACATTGATAGATTCTGAATAGGATAAAATCTACGTTGCTACGCAAC
>CABUXT010000016.1 GCA_902495705.1 uncultured cyanobacterium | reverse complement strand
GGGTCTATCCATTTGATTGAAAAGTAATGCATAGAGGTCAATTTTTAAAATCAACATTGATAGATTCTGAATAGCAAGAAAATTATGTGCTCATACTTCCCACAAATTTTCTAAGCTTTTAGAATGACATTTAAAGACCTGCCTTTTTGCCCTTTTTTAGCTTTTAAATTTTCAAAATCTTATATTGTCATTTCCTTCCAACAAGGTCAAAATTTCATCAAGCCTTTTTTTATCATTCAAATGCCACCAACCAATTAACGCCTCAAATGCTGTCGCACAGCGATATTCGTGCTGAATGTTGCGTCTGCCGACAGGTATAGGTAAATTTCTTGCACGTCTTGTGATTTCAATCTCTTCTTCTGTCAAATGTGGTTCTAAAAAATGTAAAAGTTCATATTGTTTGGATGTTTTGACAAGGTCAGTTGTCATTTGGTGCAATTTTTTTGCATTGTTTGTTTGCAGAATTGTTTTTTCGCGGATGTATAATTCCCAAACCGCATCCCCTAAATATGCATAATTTCTTAGATTAATATCTTCCATACCTTGATTTTACTACAAATACCATACATTTGAAAAATTTTTATTTTAATGGCAAAATCAAGAAAAAGTATAAGGAGAGATGATATGAAGAAATTTTTATTAATTTGCCTAGGTTTGATTTTGGCAGGAACATCTGTTGCTTTTGCAGAGTCTTGTCCAATTAAAAAAGACCAATGTGCTTGTCAAAAAGATTGCAATTATCCAAAAGAAGCTATGCGCTACAAAAAATATATGAAAAATATCCAACAGGAGCGTGCAACAGTATATAACGCGTTGAATTTGACAGATGAGCAAATCAAATTGCGTGAAGATATGATAAATGAAAATTCACCATTATACGATGTAAAATTCAATGAATTGATTAAAGAAAGTTACAAAGTTAAGGCTCTAAAACAAGCAGGTGCAAGTGATAGAGAGATTAATTGTCAGAAAAAAGTTGTTCGCAAGGTGAAAAAAGATATCGAATCTTTGGTAAATAAAGAAAACAAACAATTCAAAAAATCGCTAAATCATGACCAACGCGCAAAATATGCTATGATTAAAAAATTAGAAAAAAATGATTTTAAAAAAGCCGCTCATCAAAAAGATTATTACAAATCAAATCCGCAAATGAGACCGTTCGGAAATCCAAGACCTTGTCCATGTCCGATGGGAAGGGTTGAAGATAAATAAAACGAATAAATGATGATTTTTTTACAAGAATTATTATAATTAGGGTATGAGGAAGTGTAGACTTTTTTATACCTTAATTTTTTTGTCGGTTTTAGCAGTTGGAAATTTTAGCTGTTATGTTTCGGCTCGTCCTGAAAGCTTTGATGGAAAAGGTTATGTCGGCACTTTGCCATATTTGACTCGAGAATATGAGGCAGATGAGCCAAAACAAACGACTCCTGAAAAAATTCCATCCAAAGATTTTAATTCTGAAAATGAACTAAAACCTGTCCCGCGAGACAATCCTGCGTTTGTAAATATCATTCTGAAATCTGATAAAACATCTCAGTATGTGAACGATTTGAACGAGTTTATCCCAATGCTTGAAAGTATTTATGACCTGATTGATGATAACAGTAATGTTCAAATTTTTAATGCAAAGGTTTATTATTTTAACAAAAACGCGGATTATTTCAGGGATAAATATATGAACAAGCCTGAAAGTCAGTTTGTTTCTTACAAAAGGTTGATGGAATTGAGTATGCATGCGCGTTCAATTGCACTTTTGCGCAACGAGGCTGAAAAATACAATCCGTACTTGGCTTACGGCGGTTCAGGGTATATTTATAATCCAAACAGTATAACCGAGCAACTAGGATATTTGAAAGACGAAATTAAGCAAACAATTTTAATTTTGAAAGAATCAAATTAGTAATTTGATAAAACTTTTTTTTTAGATTAAAATTATTTTATGTTTGAAAGAATTTTGGCAAGTATAAAAGATAAATTAAACAACACAAAAATCTTAGACCGATATATCCTAAAACAAGTCATAGAGATGTTTTTGATGGGTGTATTTGTTTTTACAACGATTATTTTTGCCTCAGATACTTTCATCACATTGATTAAGCAAATTGCAAAATTCGGTATTCCGTTTAAAGTTGCATTCATTATGATTTTGCTAAATTTACCTGCCGTTATTGTAATGACAATTCCGATGGGCGTTTTGCTTGCAACTGTTATGACATTGAACAGATTGAGTTTGTCTTCAGAAATCACTGTCATGAGGGCTTGCGGAATCGGACTAAACCGAATCGCAAAACCGATTTTCATTTTTGCAATCGTTATGGCTTTATCAAGTTTTTATATCAATGAAAAAATCGTGCCTGTAATGACTCAACAGTCAACAAAATTGGCACTTTGGGCATTGGAGCAAAAACACGTTCCTGATGGTAAGGAAAACTTTGTTTTTAAAGAATCAGGGGACAATGGTGTTTTAAAAAGACTTTTCTATGTTGGTTTGAGTAAAAAGAAAACTCTTTATAATGTTACTGTTTTGGATAACTCAAAAGAAGGCACAATTCAGGTTCTACAAGCAAGAGAGGGGCATACAACTCCTCAAGGTTGGGAATTTGAAAAGGGGGCAACATATACGGTTGCTAACGATGGACAGGTTTTGAACACGACTTTGTTTGATACGTCTGTTGTAAAATTCGGTTTAGATTTGTCTAAAACTGAGAATAAAAATTTGGCAAAAGAAAAGAATTTCACTCAGCTTTTGAAATACTTGGCAAGTTCTGATATCTCAAAAGAAGACCGCCAAGTTTACACAATCGAATTGTTTGATAAAATCGCACTTCCAATTACAACAATTGTATTTGTATTGCTGGGTGTTCCTTTGGCAATTACTCCGCCAAGAGTGCGTTACAACCGTGGATTTTTGTTCAGTATTTTGATTATTTTTGCATATTATGTAGTTAGAGCACTTTCGTTGTCTTTTGGTGAGGCAGGCTCATTGACTCCATTTTTGGCAGCGTGGTTGCCAAACCTTGTTTTGACGGTTTGGGGTACATTTATGTATTACAAAAAAGTTTATACAATCTCATAAAATTTTGTAAAATCATACTTTTAATGGTAAAAATTTTTATTTTCTTGTTTTAAAATGTTTGTATGGACAGTAGTGGAAACAAAAATCAGGTTAGTGGTAATATTTTCAGTCAGAAATATAATTTTTCGACTGTAAATCCGTTTAGCGGAAATTTTGACCCAACGCAGGCGCAAAAATCGGAGCCTGTAACTAAACCTGCTACAAATCCAATCAAGCGCTTAAATGGTTACGATTCAACAATTTTGAATAAAACAAATTTTGCAGAATCTGATGGCGAAGAATTGAGTATTGATTACCGAATCAAGGAAAAAGAATCCGTGATTAAAGATTTGGATGCAAAAATCAAAGTTGCTGATAATTACGGAACGCAAAATGAGGCTTTGAGCTTGAAAGCAAAACGCCAAAGAGTGATGCAAGAACTTGACACCTTGAGGAAACAACAGGTTTATGGCGGTAGAGTTTTGGGAGAAACTAAGAAATTTTCTCATGAGAATTTCAAGCAAAAAATGCCGATTATCTATAAAATGCAAGAATTTGTATCAAGACAAATTTTGGCAAGGGTTTCTAAAAAGGTTAATTCAGTTGTTACCTTGTCTGATTCGTTAGAACAGCTTTCAGAAATCAGCAAAAGTGTAGATGAATTGATAGATATGAATGTGCCTTATGGTGAAAAAGTTCAGAATTACGAAAAATTGACCGAATACTTAAATCAAGCAAATATTATCCATTCCAAGATTTCTAAGTCCATGGGGAAATAATGGGGTTCAGAAGGCTGGAAGTCCAGAGGGCAGGAAGGCTAGCTTTTTAATACTGATGGTCGGCATTGCTATGCCGACAAAATTACAGTCGGGCTAGTGAGCCCAACCTACTTTATACCACACTCATAATGTACATTTACCAAAAAAAATTAAATAGCCTGCCCTCCTGTCTTCCTGCCCTCCAGCCCTCTTGTGTGTCCTAAAATTTGTTTCAAAATTCCAAACTTGCCTGAATGGCATGTTTGTCTTACAATCATCTTGAGAATAAGCTTTTAAGGAGAAATTATGGAAGAGCTGTTAAGAAAATCAGCCGCTGAACAAAGTAAAGCCTTGAGAAACAAAGAAGTTTCTGCTGTGGAACTTACTAATGCGGCATTTGAAAGAATAAATGCTTTGGAAGGAAAGTTGGGTGCGTTCAACTCTTTGACCAAAGATACTGCTGTAGAAACAGCAAAAAAAGTTGATGAAAAAATCGCTAAAGGTGAAGAATTACCGCTATTAGCAGGTATTCCTTTGGCATTGAAAGATAATATGAACCTTGTTGGTTCTCGTACAACCGCATCATCAAAAATCTTGGAAAACTTTGTATCTCCATTCAATGCGACTGTTACAGAAAAATTGTTAGGCAACTTAGTTCCTATCGTTGGTAAAGTTAACCTTGATGAATTTGCAATGGGTTCTTCAAACGAAAACTCTGCATTTAACAAAGTTCACAACCCTTGGGATTTGAACAAAGTTCCGGGTGGTTCATCAGGTGGTTCTGCTGCCAGTGTTGCATCTTGCGAGGCTACTTTGGCATTGGGTTCTGATACTGGTGGTTCAATTCGTCTTCCTGCAAGTTTTTGCGGTATTGTTGGTATGAAACCTACTTATGGTAGAGTTTCTCGTTACGGTTTGATTGCGTTTGCATCATCACTTGACCAAATCGGTCCGTTTGCAAGAACAGTTGAAGATGCTGCCAATTTGTTAGAAGTAATTTCAGGTCATGACCCTAAAGATTCTACATCATTAGATTTGCCTGTTGAACACTATTCACAAAACTTGAATGGTGATATCAAAGGTAAAAAAGTTGGTGTAATTAAAGAATTGATGTCAGAAGGTTTGGAACCTGAAGTTCAAAACGCATTGCAACATGCTATCGAAACATACAAAAAATTAGGTTGCGAAATCGTTGAAATTTCTTTGAAAAAATTGAAATATTCAATCGGAATTTACTACATTTTGGCAACTGCTGAATGTTCTTCAAACTTGGCTAGATTTGATGGTGTTAGATATGGTTACAGACATCCTGATGCTAAAAATCTTCTTGAGTTGTATACAAAATCAAGAGCAGAAGGATTTGGTCCTGAAGTTAAACGTCGTATAATGCTTGGTACTTATGCATTATCATCAGGTTACTATGATGCTTATTACAAAAAAGCTCAACAAATGAGAGCTTTGGTAACAGAAGAATTTAAAGAAGCATTCAAACAAGTTGATGTTTTGATTTCGCCAACTTGTCCAAACACAGCATTTGAACTTGGTGCAAAATCATCTGACCCATTGGCTATGTATTTGACAGATATTGCAACAATCAGTTGTAACTTGGCAGGTCTCCCTGGTATCAGTGTTCCTGCAGGTTTCGACAAATCAGGTATGCCGATTGGTTTACAAATTTTGGCACCACAATTGCAAGAATCAAGATTGTTCAATTTTGCTTATAAATTTGAACAAGCAAATGATTTCTATAAAAAATTGGCAAATATATAATAAATTTTTTAAAATATATTTGTTCTCCAGTAACAAAAAGAGCCTTAAGCAAGGCTCTTTTTTGCATGAGGATTATGTTTATTGTATAATCAGGTTATGAGTTTGGATAGCCAAATAGATAGCATATTATCCCCTGTTGCAAACAAAATTTCAGGGTTGATATTTTCACATATAACCATTCACGGTGTACGAATTGAATTTTTAATCGTGCTATTGATGTGCGCTGCCTTGTATTTTTCATTCAGAACTCGTTTTATCGGATTGTGGGGTTTTAAACACGCAATCAATTTAATTACCAAAAAATACAAACACGAAGACATAATTACTCGCAAAAAACATGGCGAAGTTTCATCATTCCAAGCCCTAACGGCAACGATTTCAGCCTCTGCAGGGATGGGGAATGTTGTGGGTTCTGCTTTGGCAGTTTCTGTCGGAGGCCCTGGGGTAATTTTTTGGATGATTATTGCAGGAATTTTTTCCATGGCATTGAAGTTTGCAGAAGTTTTGTTGGGACTGAAATTCAGACAAATCAACAAAGACGGAACATCATCAGGTGGTCCGATGTATTATATTATTAATGGGCTAAAAGCTCCATGGATAAAGCCTTTCACACCATACTTGGCAAAAATTTATGCAATATGCTGTGTTTTTGCTATGATTGGCGGTTGGAATTTGTTCCAAATTAACGCAATTACAACTCAAATAACCAATGTAACAGGACTGTTTGCAGGTCAAAGATGGGTGTTTGGGCTGATTGTTGCAGTTATTACATACGTTACGGTTATTGGCGGAATAAAATCTATAGGTAAATTTACATCAAAGGTAACTCCTGCAATGTGTACGCTGTACGTGTTTTCAGCGTTTGTAATCTGTTTACTTAATATTCATCACGTACCACATACGTTTTATTTGATAATCAAAGAGGCATTTAAACCGCAAGCAATGATTTCAGGCGGAATTTGGGGCTGTATGCTCTGGGGATTCAGACGCGCAATGTTTGCAAACGAAGCTGGACTTGGCACTGCGCCAATCGCGTTTTCTGCGGTTAGAACAAGCAAACCTGTTGCACAAGCCTTTATTGCAATGCTGCAACCGTTTGTTGATACCGTGATAGTTGGCGCAGCGACTGCGTTTATCATTGTTGTGACAGGTGCTTACCTTAACACAACAGGTATTGAAGGGATTGAACTTACATCAAAAGCATTTGCGACAGTTTGTCCGTTTTTCCCTATATTATTGACCTTTATGGCAGCTTGTTTTGTACTATCTACAATGCTTTGTGGCTCATATTACGGAACAAAAAGTTGGACATTTTTATTTGGCGAGTCAAAATTAACTACAAGAACTTTCCAAATAATTTATTGTATTTTTATTGTAATCGGTTCTGCAATGAACCTAAAAAGTGTTGTGAATTTGTCGGATGCATTCACACTATTCCTTGCAGTGCCTAATTTGATTGCAGTATTTTTATTATCTGATATAATAATGAAAGAATTGAGACGATATTGTAGAAAATACGACATCGGATATTTTAGAAACGATAAATAGGAGAGCTTATAAATGATTAAAAAGGGATGTTTGGATATACTTCAAGCAAAATGTGAAAACTGTCAGGACTGCGTTTTGGCAAACACTCGTAAAAATGTAGTTTTTTCTGATGGAAATCCTGAGACTGCAAAAATTGTTTTCATCGGCGAAGCCCCTGGGGAGACAGAAGATGAAACAGGTAAACCATTTGTAGGCAGAGCAGGTCAATTGTTGGATAAATTTTTGTCAGATGCAGGAATTTCAAGACAAGATGATTTGTATATTATAAATACCGTAAAATGCAGACCTCCTGAAAACAGAATTCCGACAGAGGTTGAAAAGGCATTGTGCGAAAGATATTTGACTGCGCAAATTGATATTATGAATCCAAAAGCAATTGTTTTCTGCGGTGCAACTGCATTGAAATCTTTTTGGGATGATAAAAAAGTTCAGATTTCAAAAGTTCGCGGAAAATGGTTTGATGTGACAATCAATGACAAAACATATAAAGCTATGGCTATTTTCCACCCATCATATTTGTTGAGAAACAGCTCAATGGACGAAGGGTCACCAAGAAGATTGATGCAACAAGATTTGGCTATGATTAAATCTGACATCTTGGGTGATAGTCAGGTGTGTTCCAGTAACCCTTTCAGTAAGGAAATGGCTATGGTCTAGTCAGAATTTGAAGTTTATAAGTTATTCAAGAGAAAAAGATATGGCTAAGATTTAGCCATATCTTTTTTATGTGTGGCAGGAATTGCTACAGATGGCAAGAAGGTAAGAGGTCATGATGGCATTTAATGACATGATTTTATAAAAATGTAGTGTGGGGAAAACGAAGTGTCCCCACAAGCTTTACAATGTCGGCATAGCAATGCCGACCTACAAAAACACGTAGGTCTATGTCATTCTGAAAGCTTAGAAAATTTGTGTGAAGAATAAACACATAATTTTCTTGCTATTCAGAATCTATCAATGTTGATTTTTACTCCAATTGTCACCCTGAACTTGTTTCAGGGTCTCTAATATTACAAGTTTTACTTTTGACTAATTTGTTCAATTTGAGATGCTGAAACAAGTTCAGCATGACTAATAATCATTGAATCTCCGCAGTCGCATAAAATGTGACTACACTTTGTTTTGCGCTCTGCTCCTGCTGTTCAGGGTGACATTGACCTTCTTGATTATTATAAAATAATATAACTACATCCCTAAATCTCATTTATTATTTTATAAACAAATCTCAAATTCTTTTCGTCCAAATTGTTTAACTTTGTGTTGATTTTTTCAATCAAACTTTCTTTTGAAACAAGGTGATTAAATTGAAAAATATCCTCATAACTAACATCAAGACTTTCTAATATTTTTTCTAAAGTTTCAAATGATGGGTAATTTCTGCCGTTTTCAATACGACTGAGGTGTTTTGGGTCAATCCCGACAGTCTCAGCCAATTTGTCCTGAGTGAGTTTTCGCTTTTCTCTAAATTCTTTTATTCTTAGTCCTAATAGTTCTTTTTTGGATTTCATATTTCACCACCAAAGAAATGATATTAAATAAATTTATCTCTGATAACTATATTTATATAGATAATATTGCTAATAGGTGATAGTTAATGTATAATAGTGATATATAAAGTTAAATTATATAAATATAGGTGATATAAATGAATACAAAAAGCAAATTTCAAAAAGTTCGAGATGTGCTATCTTCAACCAAAACTAAATTTGGTTTTACTACCCTTGCAGAGGGTGCTACGCACATAAATTTGCCACCAACAAAAACTAAATCTGGTTTTACTTTGGCAGAGGTATTAATAACCCTTGGCATTATCGGAATTGTTGCAGCCATGACAATTCCGACCTTGATTGAAAGATATAAAGAACAAGAATTGGTAAATAGGTGGTTTAAATTTTACTCTTTGTTGCAGCAGGCAATAAAATTAGCAGAGGAAGAATATGGTGACCATACGACTTGGAAATTTGAAAGCTATCACAATGGCAACTACAGAAATCAAGAACCAGATGCAACAGGCACCGCCTATGGATATTTAAAACCTTTTTTGAAAATTGCAAATGATTGCCCTGTAGGTGGGAAAAATTGTTTTTTAACAGGAAATGATTATACATTCTTAGATAATAAAAGTAAAACTCAAATTTGCAGTTATTATGGTCCTGCCGTAAAGTTGCTGTCAGGTGAAACAATTTGTTTCCGTAACGGTTCTCCTCATTTCATTGTAGATTTGAATGGTAATGCTCCACCAAATAAATTTGGTGTGGATGTTCAATATTTTTCATTTATAGATTTACCTGAAAGTAAATTTTATCCTGGATTTAATTGGGGGTGGGTGGCAACAGCCGATAATGCTGAATATTGTAATACCGAAAGTAGCACTTGGCATAATGGTGCAAGTTGTGGATTTTGGATACAAAGATACAAGAACATGAATTATTTAAGAATGTCAAAAGCTGATGTAAAAGCGAATTGGAAACCAAAAAGAAAATAAATTTGGGTATTATTATGTCGTCGGCTTGGTAAAGTCGACCTACGAAAATTTATACCCTCTCTTAGGGAGAGGGCAGGGTGAGGGGTTTTAGTACAGTTGAACGATTATTACATTGTCTGAACCCTCACTCGAAATTGTAGTTTTTCGAGTACCTCTCAAATACAATTTCGGTCTCTCCCATTCGGAGAGACTGGACACATAGGACTATGTTGCAAAATAATTAACTAGCCCATCGAACTTCATGCCTTTCTGCCCTCTTACAAATTCCACCATTGCCCAAAGTCTGATATTGGCATATAATTCTATTATGAAGAAGTTTGATTTTTTCAATCAATACAGAGACCCGGTTATCGTGGTTAGGGATTATGAAGATGTTGTTTTTAAAAACAATACTTTTTGCCATGTCTTCAAACATTTTGACGATATCAGAAAATTCGCTCACCAAATGAATTTTGACATGTGCCCAATGGATAGCGAAAATGTCGATTTGTATTCACCGATTTTTCAGGCAATTGTGTCTAAAGAAAATTTCTTTGCCAGAGTGTCTTATACCTCATTGAGCGGACAGGTAACTTTCTATGATATGACTGCTGTAAAGCGTGGCAAATACACAATAATTTTTCTTGTCGATGTAAGTTCAGATGTATTGTTGAAAGATAATCAAAAAGAGCAAGTTAAATACAAAAACAAACTCCAACAACTGGAAGAAGAAAACGAAGAACTCCAAAAAATCAGACTGAAAGCGCAGTCTCAAGCAATCCGAATCGCGCTGATTAACAAGGTTTCAAACATCATAAGAGAATCTATGGACATCTCTATGATTTTAAATTCCGCATTGAAAGAACTTGCCATAATGTTTGGATGTTTCAGAGCGTATTACGCATCAGCAGTTGAGTCAGGATTCAGGATTGAGGAAACTTACGGTGAATACGGTGCCGCAAAGGATACGCAAATTTCTTTTGATGCGCATGCAATGAAATCACTTGATATAAATAGAATTTCGATTAGTTATTCCCTATCAGAATACGTTGAGGCAGAACCTTTTAAACAATCCGTATTACGTATTATTGTTCCGATTTTTCACATGCAAAAAATGCTTGGGGTACTTGTTTTATTGAGTTACCAAAAGCGCGAATTGAACGAGGAACGCGAAATTTTGGACGCCGTTTCATCTCAACTCGGTAACGCCATTATCAGGGCTGAATTGTATCAAAAGAACGCAAAAAACGTTAAGGACTTGAAAGCTGCACTGGATGAGTTGAAAGAAACTCAATTGCAGTTGATTAATTCTGAAAAAATGGCGTCATTAGGTCAGTTGGTTGCCGGTGTTGCTCACGAAATTAACACCCCTGTAGCCTCAATTAAGTCCAATAATTCTATTATTTCAAAATTGATTCCACAAATTGAACAAGAAGATTTGAAAGAAATGTTCACCCAGATTAATTCGATTGATTCTGAGGCAATTCAGCGAATCAGTAACATTGTCGTTTCGCTCAAAAAGTTTGTCCGACTGGATGAATCCGAATTGCAAGAGGCAAACATCAATAAGGAACTGGATTTGACTCTTGATTTGATTAGGCATGAAACCAAAAATAAAATTGAAATTATAAAAAATTACGGCGACCTTCCGCTTGTAAAATGCTATCCGAACATGCTTAATCAAGTGTTTACAAACATTTTAGTGAACGCTTGTCAGGCAATAGAAGGCAGTGGAAAAATTACAATTTCTACCGAATACACAGGCGGAAACCTGATTGTCAAAATCAAAGATAATGGAAAAGGAATCTCCAAAGAAAACCTCAATAAAATTTTTACGGCAGGTTTTACTACAAAAGGTGTAGGAGTAGGCACAGGTTTGGGGCTTGCTATCAGTCAGAAGATAATTGACAAACATGGTGGCAAAATCAAGGTTTTGAGCGAATTAGGTGTTGGTACGGAATTTATTATTACTATCAAAGGTGAGTAATAAATAGTTAAGAAATATTACAAACTTGTCTTGATTATCATATAAACAGAGTTATTTTTAGAAAAACAATTATAAGATTTTTTGTAATTTTGAACACAATTGAAGACTTAACACGAAAAATATGTTATAATAGTAGTACAGAATAAATAAGTGTCAGTATTACCCTTAATAGCCTGACTGACCAAACTGCAATGTAGTAGGAATTAGAAAATAATATATGAATTGTAAACAAAAATTAATATATAGATGTTAAAAAGGCAATAATTTCAAACAAAAAAACTTTATAAAGGAGTAGGTGTGAAATTATTGTATAGTGTCGGAGGAAAATAATGACAATTAGTGTAAACAGTAAGAAAAAACAAGTGAAAAAATCGTTTGATGAATTATTAACTGACTTGAAAACAAGCAATTCTGAAAAAGTTAGATATAATGCAGCTCGTATTTTGGGCGAAATGGGCGATTCAAAAGCTGTTGAACCATTGATTGATGTTTTAAAACACGATAAAAACGGTTCAGTTAGATTATATGCAGCAAGAGCTTTAGGCGAATTGGGCGACTCAGCTGCAACAGTTCACTTGATTGAATCTTTACGTGAAGACCGTAACGTTGATGTACGTGTTCGTGCAGCTCGTGCATTAGGTCGTTTGGGTGGTGCTATTGTTGTTGAACCACTTGTTGAATCATTAAACGATGAAAACCCACAAGTTTGTATTACTGCAACAGATGCTTTGATTGAAATCGGTGATGTTGCAACAGATGCATTGATTGCATCATTAGACCACGAAAAAGTTAATGTAAGATGCGATGCAACAAGAGCTTTGGGTGAAATCGGTAACAAAAAAGCTGTTGATAAAATTATCAATATGTTGTATGACGAATGGGTAAACGTAAGAATTTACGCCGTTACATCTCTAGGAAAATTGAACGATACAAAAGCAGTTCCTGCTTTGATTGATGTTATGAAAAATCGTTCAGAAAACGAATTGGTTAGAGCCGGTGCAGCAGCTGCATTAGGCGTTTTGAGAGACCAAAGAGCATTGATGCCATTGAGAGAATTGATTATGGAAGCTGATGAACTTGGTGAATTAGAAGACACAGCTTTGAAATCATTCAAAAAAATCATGGCTGCAAATTGGCAATCAATCCCAGGTGCAACACCTCAAAAGAAACCTGCCGGTACTTTTTAATAAGTGAGAAAAATTTTAAACAAACGGAACAAGCGACCCAATGGGTCGCTTGTTCCGTTTTGAAGGTGGGTAGTTGTTTGTAAAAAGTCATGTCATTACGAGGAGCGATGTTTTAGAAATAAAATAATAGATATTACAACGCGACGTAGTAATCCCCTGCAAGTCTTGTTGCGGATTACCACGTCACTCTGTCAAGACCAATGACACATTTGCAAGTAAACTTTCCTCGTAATGACATGACTAAGGTATAAAGTAGGTTGGGCTCACTAGCCCGACTGTATTTTTGTCGGCATAGCAATGCCGACCTACGAAACGATAACCAATCAAATAAGTCTATGTCATTCCGAATTTAGTTCGGAATCCTTTCAATAATCAATATTTATCAATAATAACATTTGCTAAATTATTAATATGGAAAAGATTCTGAATCAAGTTCAGAATGACATGCAGGCTTAAAGTAGGTCGGCTTGGCAAAGCTGATGGATTTTACTTTATATCAGGGACTTTCCATCCTCGATTTTTGACTAATGTCAGACACCATCTGCCATCTCCGCTTTTTGAACAATTTCGTTCGACTTCCTCTTCGGTTTTGTCGCTCCCTGCCGGAACAAATTTTCCTGTTTCAGGTTTAAAAACTAAGATAAAAATGTCTTTGCCAAGTATATTCGGCTTTTTATCTCCATTTGTGTCAATAAAAAATATCATACTTCCTGATTCGTTTGTATTAACACCGAAAAGATTCCAAAGACTATTTTTACTAAAATCATCCATGCATACATAACTACCATTAAATAATTGAAAAGATATTGTATATAATCCACATCCTGTTATATAAGATGATAATTTGCCCCCATCTAGGTATTTTGCATCATTATTCCAACATCCTTGTTCATCGTAGCAGACATTGGCAACTTTTATATATGGCAAAAAATATGTTTGAAACCATGTTTTCATCTCGTCCATGTCATTGTATTTTACAAGGCTGCTCATTGCGCCATCATCATTTGCAGATGTCATCATTTGCTGTAAAATCGAATAATCTTCTTTTAGCATGCTTTCGGTGTGTCTGTTATGTAATTTTGCAAGTAGGGTTGGAATTGTCATGGCTGCAACGATTCCGATAATGCCAAGGGTTATTAATACCTCTGCAAGTGTGAAGCCAAATTTAACTTTGGCTGGTTGCAAATTTGCGTGCGTAGCACCTTTAGCCCTCAAAAACTCAAATTTCAAAATTTCTATATAATTTTTCATAATTTCTGCTCCATATTTTACCTTTTATTTACAAATTATACTTTATATTTCTATATTAATCAAATTAATATTACCTTTAATTTCGTACAAAAATATGTTTATAAAACGTATTATCATACTAGGAGGGCTTATGGGGCTTAAAAAAGTTTTTGCAAAAAATTTAAAAGAGCTTAGAAAACGTAACAAAATGACCCAAGAGCAGTTGGCTGAACTTGTTAATGTTGCCCCAAGGCATATTTCGTTTATTGAAACAGGCAGAAGTTTCCCTTCTTGTGAGTTATTGGAAAGGTTATGTGCAGTTTTGCATACAAATGCTTTTGAATTTTTCAGCACGGAAGAAGAATTGTCTCAAAAAGAGTTGTTGCAAAAGTTGTCGTATTTGTGTGAAAAACTGGATAAAACGCAGTTAAATTTTCTTGTAAAAATGGCAGAAGAATTGTATTAAACAATCTTATTTTTTCTATTTTGATTTATAAAATTTTCACCTGCTATAATAATGGTATGAGAGATATTGAACAAAATTATGAAGATTTTATATCGACTGTCAGCCACGAGTTGCGCACACCGTTGACCTCTATTCGTGGATTTTCGCAAACAATGTTAGCATCTTGGGACAAACTCGATGATGATAGCAAAAAGAAATTCATCAAAATAATAGAAGAGCAGTCAAACAGGCTTATTCACCTTGTTGAAAATATGTTATCAGTGACAAAATTGCAAAATGGCAATAAAATTGTTTACAACGAAATGAATATAAAAATGCCTGTTGAGCAAATAATTTCGGTTGTAAAATCGCAATATCCGAACCAAAAATTTGAGTTTAACTACGAAAATCATCTACCGAATATTTTTGTTGACCGAGACAAGTTTCAGCAAATTATGACTAATTTGATAGAAAACAGTGCGAAGTATTCATCAGGAGACAATGTCACAAAGATTGATACAAGTGTGTTTGACAATTCGGTAGTAATAAAAGTTTCAAATGTCGGAATCGGGATTGAGCCATCTGATTATGATAAAATTTTTACGAAATTTTCGCGTATAGATAATCCGTTGACGCGCAAGGTTCAAGGCAGCGGACTGGGTTTATATATAACAAAAAATTTGGTTGAAAAAATGGATGGCAAGATTACTGTAGACTCAAAACCGAAAAATGATGGGTCAAATCTTGCGACAATTACGTTTATGGTATCTTTTCCGATAAGAACAATTGAAGAACAAGCGAGGATAAAATGCAGTCAGTAACTTTAATCATTGATAAAAGGTTGGAATTATCCACAAAATATAAAAAGATTTTGGAATCTGAATCAAATGACGTAATTATTTCCAAAGATTTGATTACTTCAATTAAACTTATTCAGGACAAAGAACCTGATTTGATAATAATTTCGGATAGTTTTGATGATGACTTGTCTGATTTTTGTAAACAGGTTCGAGCATTGACTTATGATATGCGCCCAATTATTGTTGCACTGTCAAAATCTGCTGATTTTAACGACCGTATCAAGGTTATAGAAAGCGGTGCGGATGATTTTTTGTCTGAGCCTGTAAATTCTGAAGAATTTAAAGCAAGAATGTTGGCACATTTGAGACGAGAATTTGAATCAAATCTTGATTTAAAACACATGTTGCCAAACAAAAATTACTCAATGCGTGCAATAAAAAGATTGTTGTCAGAAGATAAAAAATGGGCAGCATTATATATAAGTATTGAAAATTTTGAAAGTTACAAACAGGCGTATACTCAATTGGCGTCTGACAAATTGCTCCAAACATATTGTGCAATTATCCAAGCATCATTGAATGAAAATGATTATATCGGAGAACTTTCCGAAAATACTTTTTTGGTAATCACAGATGCAATAAAAGCAGAACGCCTTGCAAGATTTTTGATTTTTGCGTTTGACTCTGTTGCGAACAAGTTTTATGCAGAACACGACCTTGATAGAGGTTATATGATTCTCCAAGGGGATGAATATGCGGGACGTAGAGCCAATTTTGTCCACTCAACGATTAGTGTTGTGACAAATGAGGTTACCAAATACAAAGACAGTGCACAGGTTCTCAATACATTACTTGAAATTCATCGACTTGCAGACAATCCGAACCGTTCAAATTATTTGATGGAACGTCCGCAAATTTCCGGCACGGATTCGATTCAGGAACGTGAATACAACAACAAAATCCTTATTTTTGAAACGGATGAAGCTTTGAGCATTTTGCTTAACACGATTTTGAATCTCCAAGGCTACAAGACAACTGTTGTGAATGAATACAAAATTCCTGAAGAAAATGAAATTCCTGCTTTGATAATTATTGATGCAGGGGATTTGGAAAAGAAAAACGGATTGAATTTGTGCTACAAATTGAAACAGGAAGAGAATTACAAAAATTCAAAAATCATTGTTACATCAATTATTCATGATAAAGAATTGGTACTAAATACAGGTGCTGATTTGTATTTGCCAAAGCCTTACGAAATTCCGAATTTAATCAAATGGGTAAATGAGTTTATAAAAGAGTTCAACCTGTAACAAAAGTTAGTCAAAAGCGCCGTCCGGTTTGACATGTTTGCTTGCTTAAATTACTATCAAAGCAAAGAGGAAATGAAGTGAATATCTTCAACTGTCGCCGCAGCCGTAAAAGTCGGAATGCTCAAAAATATCATTATCTGCGTGCTGTACGGATAAGGTAATAGGTTTTTTGTGTGTCCTCTTTCAATGATATTGCGATAAAAAGAGGATTTTTTAATGTCATTAGGCTCTGCCGTACATACCCATAGTGTCAAAACAGGTTCATGTCCGCATGGACTTCCTCAAGGGGCGTGTCCGATTTGCAGCGGAATGGCAGGCGGAAATTCTACAACAAAACGTGATATTCCGCGTAATGTTGGAGAAATGACATATAATCAATGTGCTGCAATCGGTGCAATGATAAGAGCGCAAAAACATGCAAGAGCGCAAGCTCAAGCTGCACAACAAAGTCATTTGCAAGCATTGGCGGATTTTCAGAAAAATATTTCAAATACTCACCAAAGATTAATGGACTTGGCTGCCGCAATAAAAGAAACAATGCCTGCTGTGATTGCTAAACCTGTAAATTTTGTATTGACAAATATTGTCGGTGGAGTTTTGAATCTTGTTCAAAATATTCCAAACGTAATTACAAATATTGCTCAAGCTATATCTCAAAAATTTGCGGATATTTCAGATAAATTGACAGCGATTTATGGCGAATTAAAGGCGGCGATAGGTGAAAAAGTTTCTAAATTTTTGAAAGAAACCAAGAAAAAATTGAAGTCGTTATTTTTCATTTTTGGCACAACAGAAACAGATGATGAAGATAAAAAAATCGAAGAAGCAAAACGAACTTTTGAACTAAAAACATTTATACACAAGCTTTTTCAAAGAACAAAACAAGAAAAGGAAATAGATAAGGATGCACATTAATCCGTTAAACGATGCGGAAAATTTAAGACAACAGCGAAATTTGACAAATTCTCAAAAACGCAACAACCTTTCGACAAAAGAGGGGGTTGTTGTTAATAATAATGTGAAAGAAGGTTTGTCAGAAGCTAAAAGTAATTATATGATATCGGATGAAATATCAATGCCAGCTCAGTTGTATACTGACAAAAAGGTCGTTGATAAAAAATTGTTACCACTAAGTGCAATTGTACTTGGTGTGATGTCATCAATCGCGATTTTGACAGGTTTTGTAAACCATAGTGCAAAAATTGCTAAAAATTTGGCAAAGGAAAAGTGGTTGCCTGCGCTTACTCGAAATGTCAATATTAATAGTGAATATTCTCAAGTTATGTACCAAATGGTGCAAAGTCCGAATAAAAAGACATTTTTGGCAGGGATTGGAACTTTGACACTCGGTGCGATGGCATTTATGGGGCAAACATTTTTAGAAGGTTATAAGGAAATTTGGGTAAAACGCAAGGACTCGGATATTCAAAAAAATCTTCAAGAAAATCTTGTTGCGGTTGAGACGGAATCTTTTGCAGGCAAAATGCAGATAATCCGCAGTATGCTATCTAAATACGCAACTGATTTTGAAAAATATTTGAAAGATGATAATGAAAAAATTCTTCCAAATTTTGGCAAAAATAAATATGTGACAAGTTTCACTTCTCAAGACCAATCGAATAAACCAGAAAATAAAAAGCAAAATTCAAATTGGGCAAATATCGCAATCGGAATTGGTACATTTGCAGGGATTGTCGGACTTGGGTATTTGTCGTTAAAAAATCTTACTAAAAGTAAAATCAACCTTGATGAAGGTTTGAAACGTACAAAATCTGCGATTGAGGAACTTGTCAAAACTTCAAAAGAAGGGACAAAAATCATTGATAAAGACAATTTGGAACACATGTTCCGCTCGGTTGAGTGTTCAGATGGTGCTGAAGAATTTATTACAAAACAGGTCAATGGCTTGAACTGGAAAGATGCGGATGAAAAGAAAAAATTCTTGGATGATATTTTACTTAATATGCGCACATCTGCAACAAAAGCCAATCCGAATTACGCAGGTGACGGTACTCCAAAACCTGCATTTAATTCGTTTGTAAATGAGTACCTCGCATTTTTCTACAACTGGCTACTAGATACTGCAAATCCGCAATTTAAGCACCTTTTCTTAGGAATAACAGGTGTTACGGCTGTTGCTTATGGGGGGAAACTTGCAGGGGATGCGATTAAAGAGGTTCAAGTTAAGAAAATAAACGCGGAAACTGAATTGGAACTCCAAAATCGTCTTGTTTCGACCGAATTGCGCAACTTTAAATCTAAAAAGGATGCGGCGGTAAAACCTTTGGTTGAAGAGTTTTACAAGCAGGTTGACAGCGGTCAAAAAAGTAAAGAAGAATTGAAGGCGATGGCAGAGAATGTTTTGTTTGAAGTTAAAAACGGTCCTCCGTATGTTTATTCGTAAGGCGGTGTTTAGATGATTCAACAAATTTATACAATTCAATATCAATATCCGCAACATCCGCACCTTGTTCAAAATATGGCACAGCCTTATTATGCGTGCACATCTGCGCAGCTTCCGACACCTGATAGAAATTACTGCATTTTTGACAAAAATGAAGTTGATTATTTTGTTAAGCAAAAAGAAAATGCCCTGCCGTATTTGACAGATATTTTACAACATTCAAATAACGAGGCGCAAGTGACTGAAACCCTGTATATAATGGATAGAATGATTGATGATGGGACAAAAGGGATAGACAAATTATATCCTGTTTTGTCAAGGTTCAATAGCACAAAATCTCCAAATATTCAGACATTTTTGGCTGGAATTTATCGTAAAATCCAAGTGCCTGACGCGTTTGGACCATTGGTTAGTATGCTTATAAAAAATTCAATTGAACCACCAAATCAAAACCAAACCTTTGACCCAAATGAAGAAATTGGTGGTGCGATTTTGAGTTATTTGTCTGACAGGTTTAGAAAATAACACTTGAAATGGAATTATTTTTAAGAAATAATATATTTGTAATCAATTGGAATTAAGATATGAATATTGAAACAAATATTGCGTTGTCTGAAAAAATATATAATATAAGTGTGGTTTTGGATAATTATTGCAAATTTAATACCGAGGTTGAGGAGTTGCAAAATATTTCTCCAATTGTTGAATACATGCGCAATTTGGCAGACGAACTCTGCGCAGAGGAAAGCAAGGATGGTTTAACGCGTTAAGAATGATGCTCGCCCATTGTGGTAGGGTAAGGATGGGCAGATGTTTTCGTAGGTCGGCATTGCTATGCCGACAAATTCAATACAAGTTCAGAGCACAAAGGTCTATGTCACCCTGAACTGCGGATTTTGGCAAGTGCGCCGTGTGAACGAAGTGAACCCAGCACGTCTAGGCGAGAGCTGCGTTGAGCCGGTCGAGCTGCCAATAATCCAAGACTGTTTCAGGGTCTTTTCCATTTAATAATTTGACAAATACAACTATTGATAAATTTTGATTATTGAAAAGATTCTGAATCAAGTTCAGAATGACAGTTATTTTTTTATCAAATAGATAGTTCTTGTAGGTCGGCTTTACCAAGCCGACAAATTCAAAATTGATAGATTCTGAATAGGATAAAATCTAAGCCAAGCAAGCCCACAAGATTTTTAATCCTTTCAGAATGACAATATAAAAAATAAATCTATCCTTCTTTATTCAACAAAATAACTGCATTTGCTTCGATTGCAAGTTTTTGTCCGACGGCATCCATTTTTTCTTTTGTCTTAGCTTTGATAGACAAATTTTCCGGTTGAATTTCCAAAATCTTGCACAAAACTTCTTTCATCTTTGGAATATATGGCATCATCTTTGGTGCTTGAGCAATAATATTACTGTCGATATTACCGATAGAATATCCTTTTTGCCTTACCAAATCATAGACATGTTTTAATAAAATTGTACTGTCAATGTTTTTGTATTTTGGGTCAGTATCAGGAAAAAGTGTACCGATATCATCAAGCGCAAGCGCACCAAGCATTGCATCAATCAAAGCATGGATTAAAACATCCGCATCAGAGTGTCCTAACAAACCTTTTTCGTGAGTGATTTTTATCCCACCGATAATTAAGTCTCTGCCTTCAATAAGTTTGTGGATGTCGTAGCCAATTCCGATTCTGTACATATTTTCCCTTTCTGATAAATAAACCTTTCTTATTATAGCATATCTCGGCATAATGTGCTATAATTAGCAAAAATAGTGAGTAAAAAATGAAAGATATTCCTGAAAATTTGATAAGTACAATTACGGTTAAACGTCCTATTCAGCAGACTACAACTACTGTTGAGCAACCACAGTATGATGCTGAAGAATATGGAGATTTGCCATTTTATTATATGATAGGTCCAAGCTTGGGTGTTTGGCTAATTATATTGGGAATAGTTGTACTAATTGTTCAGGCTTTAGCACCGTTGATATTATTATTTGCGCTAAGGAAGCAAAAAAAATACATCTGCACAAAATGCCACAAACAATTTTGGCGTGAAAAGAAAAATCCAAAAATCTGCCCTAGTTGCGGTGGAGAAGTAATTGAACTGGATGAACGTGCTCCAAAGTCCTAAACTTTTGGTGCGATATTCACAAATTTTTCAACCGCTTTTACAAATCCGTTGTTTTCAACCGTATCAGTTACATAATCGGCACACGCTTTTAGCTCGTCACTGCCATTGCCCATTGCAACACCGATTCCGCCTGCTTTAATCAGGTCAATATCGTTGTTTTGGTCACCGATTGTTAAGAGTTCTTCTTTTTTTATACCCCACAAGTTGCACAAAAATTGTACTCCAAGAGATTTTTTTGCCTCGCCGGAGCCGATTTCACAAAAATAAGGAGTAGATTTTACGATATATAAATCAGGATATTGGGCTTTTAATTCTTCAACCCAAGATGTTACTTTTTCTGCATCGTTTAAGTCGATTGCCAAAATCTTATTAACATTTTCGATTTTCAAATCATCAAATGAACAAACCGTGTAATCGATAAATTTCCCATCGGTATAGTATTTTACGATATCGTTGTCATGTTCGACGTACAATTTATCATCAAGGTAAAGGTTTATGTGAATATTGTTTTCGCGCGCCCATTTTATAATTTCTTTGGCATATTTTGGAGATAGAGTGTTTTGGTATAAAGTTTTTCCGTCTATATCTTTAATCAGTCCGCCTTGGTAAGAAATTATCGGAGTGTTTAACCCAAGTTCGCGAGCAACAGGCATGGCAGCAATATGCATTCTGCCTGTAACAAGGACAACTTTAATTCCGTTTGAGGTAAGATTTTTTACGCAATTTCTCAGTTCCGGTGTGAAATCTAATCCCCATTTCAAAATTGTTCCGTCAATATCTGTTGCTATCATTTTTATCATATTAAAAATCCTCGTTATAGCTTAATTTTTAATCTGTTTTGCCAAAATATTTACACTGCGTGTTAGGGCGCAAATTGTTTTTGCGTCATTAATTTTACCTGAATAAATCATTTCTAAAACATCAGAGAGCTTATATTCACAGCATTTTAGGATTTCTCCAACATCAGGATGGTCGCCAACATAAGTCAAATCGGTTGCAAGATATAGGTATAATTTTTCAGTGCAAATCCCTGGTGTAGTGTTGATATATCCGAGTGAGTGCCAATTTTTTGCGCGGTATCCCGTTTCTTCTTCAAGTTCTCTTTTTGCCGCAAAATCAGGGTCTTCCCCTCTTTCAAGTTTTCCTGCAGGGAGTTCTAAAATCGTTTCTTTTAGCGGATAGCGATATTGTTTTACAAGCAAAATTGTTTCAGGGTCTTTGAGTGCCGCGATTACAACTCCGCCACTATGCAAAACCACTTCTCTAAACGATTTATGTCCGTCAGCTACTTCGACATCATCTTTTATGACGGTGATTACTTTTCCGTCATAGACAACCTTTGAGTTTAATGTTTTTTCTGTAAAATCCATATCAGTATATTAGCATAAATTGAAGTGCCGCTCAAGATAACCTAAAATCTGAAATCGCGTTCGCCGTGTTCGATTTTTTCAAGATTTTGTTCAACTTTACATTCAAGATTTTGGTTTTCAAATGTTTCTAATTCTTTTTTGATAAGAGTTTCACCAACTTTTTTAGTATCATCTGATGCGTAATCTTCCAAATATTCTTTCAGGGTCATAATTGCATTTGGATGGCAGAAATTGTGGATTTGTTGGTCTTTGCAGATTTCCATAAATCTGTCACCCACTCTGCCTTCTCTATAACAAGCGGTACAGAAACTAGGTACATAACCAAGTTCCATAAGCCATTTTACGATTTGGTCTAATGAACGTCTGTCTTCAACTTCAAATTGTGCGGTTTCTTCTTCTGATTCTTGTTCTGGGTGAGCATAACCGCCTACACTTGTTTTAGAACCTCCGCTGATTTGAGAAACACCGAGTTCAAGCACTCTTTCTCTGCATTTTTTTGATTCTCTTGTTGAGATAATCATACCTGTATAAGGTACTGCGATTCTGATACAAGCAACGATTTTGGCAAATGTATCATCATCAATTCCATTGTCAAATGTTGATGGGTCGATATCATCAGCGCGTCTGATTCTTGGAACAGAAATTGTATGAGGACCCACACCAAATGCTGCCTCTAGGTGTTCGGCATGCATTAAAAGTGCGCTAAATTCATATCTGTATAACTCTAGCCCAAACAATACCCCAAGTCCGACATCGTCAATTCCGCCTTCCATTGCTCTATCCATAGCCTCTGTGTGGTATGCGTAATTATGTTTTGGTCCTGTTGGGTGAAGTGTTTCGTAAGATTCTTTGTTGTAAGTTTCTTGGAATAGAATATATGTGCCGATACCAGCCTCTTTTAGTTTTCTGTAGTTTTCAACTGTTGTGGCTGCAATATTTACGTTTGCTCGGCGGATAGCTCCATTTTTGTGATGGACTGAATAGATTGTTTTTAGAGATTCCAAAACATATTCAATCGGATTATTTACAGGGTCTTCACCAGTTTCAATTGCTAGACGTTTATGCCCCATGTCCTGTAATGCAATGACTTCTTCTCTGATTTCATCTTGGGTCATTTTTTTGCGTGGAATATGTTTGTTTTTTGCGTGGTATGGGCAATACACACAGCCGTTTACACAATAGTTTGATAAATATAACGGAGCAAATAAAACGATTCGGTTTCCGTAATAATCTTGTTTAATTTTTTTAGCAAGTTCAAAAATTTCTTGATTTTTTTCTTCAATTTCGCAATCAAGTAAAACGGCTGCCTCTCTGTGTGAAAGCCCTTTGCCAAGTTTTGCTTTTTCTAAAATTTTATCAATAAGTTCAACATTATTTTTGTTATTTTTTGCGTATTCTAATGAGGCTAAAACTTCCTCGTGATTTATAAATTCTTCGGCTTTGCGTGATTTGGGATTGTACATAATTTTCTCTCTATTTTGTTTTCTATACCTTTATCATAGAACATTAAGGCAAAATGTAAAGGTTTGAGTTTTGGTGATAAAAAACGGTCAAGCGACATTTCACTTAACCGTTTTTTTTTTTATATAATTAGTTTTTTTAATTATACTTCTTGAGCTTGTTTGTCTGCTGCTTTTCTAGCTGCGTGGTTAGAACATTTATCAGTAATTGCACCTAATACCAAACCGCCAACAGCACCAAATGCTGCAGCAACTCCTGAAGTTATAGCTGCTTGTTTTACAGGTGTTTTGAATTTCATTAATTTTAATGTTGTTAATACTGCAGTCGGTAAGGTTACTGCGCCTAATAAAGTGCCTAATTTTTTACCTGTATTTGATTTGTAGTAAACATTACCGTTTCTTGTAGTGTTTGCACGAGATTCTTCTTGTAGAATTTCTTTAGTGTCATTTGAATCTTTTAGGTCTGCAATTTTATTATGTTTTTTATTTGCTACAGCATCAACTGCAGCACCACATGCAACTGAAGCTGCAAAGATTGCCGGAGCCATAATTTTAGCTGTTTTCTTAGCTGAGCCCATAAACTCAACAACTTCCAGCATCATTGATTTTAAATAATTGCTCATATCTTTTGATTGAGCGCCTAATCTGAACTTTTCACTAATGGTTTTTGCTGCGAACCCTTCTGTAAGTGCTCCGCCACCACCGATAGCGCCAGCCACAATACCTGTTTTTAAACCGGCATGAGTTTGAAATGGTTTAGTTGTATTGTCTGTATCCTCTGTTTTACCCTTGAAAGCCATATTTCTATTGGCTGTTAAGTTATAATTTTGTACTGATAGCATGTTTTTCTCCTACATTTTGCTTGCATGCATATTAAATCTCTAAAGATTTGATTTTGCTAGTGGATGGTTGCCTCTGTAACAAAAATTTACTTTGAAAGCTTTTTCTTGACCCAATTTTCAAGGACTTTTAGCGGTGAACGAGTTATACCAAGTGCCCAAGCAGGAATATCTTTAGTTACAACTGTACCTGCACCGATATTTGCACCTTCTTCAACTGTTACAGGTGCAACAAGCACTGTATTTGAGCCTATTTTTACATTGTCTTTCAAGATTGTTTTTGTTTTTTCTTTAGTCAGCGGATTGTAGTTTGCGGTGATTGTACCTGCGCCGATATTTACGTGTTCGCCAAGCTCTGAATCGCCGATATAAGACAGGTGACCGACATTTGTGTTAGAAGAAATTTTTGCTTTTTTTACTTCGACAAAATTTCCGACTTTTACGTTGTCACAAACTTCAACGCCCCCTCTTAAATGTGCGCAAGGTCCGATTTTACAGCTTTTGCCGATTGTATTTTTTCCTTCAATATATGTGAACGGATAAATAATTGTATCTTGTCCGATTTGTGTGTCTTCGCTAATCCAAGTAGAATCAGGGTCAACGATTGTAACTCCGTTTACCATATAGTGTTCAAGGTTTCTGTGGTTCATCATTTTGGCGGCTTGTGCAAGGTTTAATCTTGAATTGATGCCATAGATTTCATCACTGTTTTCTAAAATGTAGGCATTTACTTTTAGTGATTTTGATTTGCCCCATGAAATTATGTCGGTAAGGTAGTATTCACCTTGTGCATTGTTGCTTTTTAATTGACCGAATGCATCTTTAATTTTGCCCCAGTTTAAGCAATAAATCCCTGCATTAACCTCTTTTACGGCTTTTTGTTCAGGATTTGCATCTTTTTCTTCCACAATACATTGCAAAGAATTGTCTTGTTCCCTGATAATTCTGCCATATCCTGTCGGATTGTCAAAAAGTGTACTCATAACTGTGATATCTGAGTTTTGAGATTTGTGGTATTCAACAAATTTTTCCAAAGTTTCTTCTTGAACAAGTGGAGTATCTCCGCAAAGAATCAAAACAAGTCCGTCATAATTTTGTAAATCAGGGCATACCATAGAAACTGCATGACCTGTCCCAAGTTGTGGTGATTGAAGAACAGTTTTTGCGTTTTCGTAATTTGATTTGACAAAATTTTCTACTTCTTGTGCGTGATGCCCAACAATTACATATTCTTCTGATACAAAATTTTTCACATTATCCAAAACATAGCCAAGCAAAGTTTTTCCCATAATTTGGTGCAAAACTTTTGGTGTAGTTTCGGATTTCATTCTTGTACCTTTACCAGCGGCTAAAATGACGGCTTTAATATCCATTATAATTTCTCCCTTTTTCCTTGTCTTTTATCTTTGTAATTTTCGCAAAAATAAAGTTTTCTTGCAAGTTGATGGTAGATTGTTCACTTGTTTGTGGAATTATTCTTAATAATTAGACAAATAAGAATTTGTCTGGTATATTTATTATGGGTCAGTACCCATCACACCCAACCACACACGCTGTTACTAGGTAATCGGTGGAAAGGGGGTGATGTATATGAGTTTAGGATTAATTTTATTTCTTGAATTTATTATCAAGAAATATAAAGAAAAAATCCCAGAATTAGAACTTCTGGAACTTTTCTTAAATAGCTAAATTCAATACAAGGGTACTAAACAAACCTTTAAGAATTCGCACCTCTTAGAGGTTTGACCCTTTCATATTATTTACGATTTTTGGACTTTTGTCAAGCCATGCTTAAATCATCTCCAACTGTATATTTTGAGGGGTTTGTAGTTCTTTTGCAAGGTCGATATTTTGTGATTTAATTTTCAGTTTTTTGATTTTTAAATTCAAAACCAAAACATCATCGCTCACGCAAGAAAGTGCATAATCGTTTTCCAAATAAGTTGAAAACATTGCTTTGGGTGGTTTACCCAGCTTGATTTCAGCCTCATGGATAGTCCAAAATCTGTAGAAGTCTTTTTTTGTCGGATTTACCATATTTTTGTTATATCTATCCATAATTTTTTTGTAATTTCTTGGATACATATATTCTGTGTCGACTCCGATGTTTGCGTTGTTAAACCCAACAAGTACAATATCTTTGGAGTGTGAAATACTAAAATAAATTTCGTTATTTTTGAAAAAAGGTTTTTTATTTTTTAATTCAATTTCTGTATTTTTTATATTGTAAACCTGCTTGGCAATAAATTTTGTCAAAAAAAGTCCGCAAAGGTGTTCAAGATATTTTTCTTCAGATGAAAACTCTCGATTATCGCTAAATTCTTTCAGGGAATTTAGGTCAATCGAATTTAAAAATTCTTCTTTTTTTAAATAGTAAATTTCCATAATTATACCTATAGAATAACGGAATCAACAAGAGGTTTTGCCATATCCAGTGCGCGATTTAGTCTGTTAGGATTTGTCCAAAAATCATCGGCTTCAATAAATCTTTTTACGATTTTTCGCGCATAAGAACCAACCGCAACTCCACAATATGAAATTCCGCACATTTTTGCAAGTTCTGTTGTTTTGGCATTCGTTCCGCCTGAAAGCATTAAATATACAGGTAATTTTTCATTTTGGACAATTTCAGCAGTTGCAACAGCTTGGAGTGTAGATTTGTAGTTGTCATCTCCTCCGCTCATTGGAAAACCGTCTGCTTGAATGATTGTTGTATAAGGTTTTCTGTCTTTAATCATTTCTTTTATGCGGTTTACTAAGCCCTCATCACTTAACTTTCCACGGCTTGAACAAATACTCAAAATGCCTTCAAAATTGTCATTAATGTATTTCCATTTTTGGTAAATTTCGTCAGTATTATTTCCCATTGCGTGAAATTCTATACAATCAATACCTTTATCTACAATTGGCGGAAGAACTTCGCTCAGATTTTTTTCTTCCGATACGTAAGAAATTGCTGCACGTGAACACACTTTCCAACATTTTCCGCATCCGATACATTTGTATTTTTTTACTTTGGCATAATGAATTGCACCTTGTGGGCAAACTTCTTCACAAGCTCCGCAATTTACACATCTGTCATAATCAATAACGGCTTTTTTTACGTGAGGGTCATTTTTTATCCCAACACTTACGCATAAATATGCATCATAAACTTTGGCAAGTTCAAGTGCGTCTCTTGCAGCTTGGATTACTTCTTCGTTTGCGGAAAGGTCAAAAAATCTGCATCCTGCAATAGCGTATACATAAACAAGACGTTTAATTTCTTCAATATTTTCATTACCAGCTCCACAAACCAACTTGAAACAGTGATTTGTGTCCAACAATTCTTTTAACATTATTTCACCATATAATTATAAATAATTTCAGATGCGTGTACAATAAAATCTTTACCTGCAACAGCATTATGTGGACGATTAGCAAGAATTACGACGATATATTTTTTACCGTTTGGTGTAATTACGATACCTGCATCCCCAAGCATTGTGCCGATGTCGCCTGTTTTATGTAAAAATACGGAACCTGCTCCAAGACCTGCTTGAATCAATCTGTTGTTGTGAACATGTCCCATATAATTCAGCATTTTACTTCTTGACTCTTCTGATAAGAACTTGTCATTTTCGTCAATGTTATAAAGCATTTCTGCCATTTCTTTAGCAGTTGTTCTGTTTGTTCCTGTCAAATCAGGCAACCAAGTGTGAACAGAGGTGTTTTTCAAGCCCCAATCTCTGATTGATTGGTTTACGTCTGTCATAGAGCCGACTTTTGCCATTAACATATTTGTTGCGGAGTTGTCAGATTCGGTAATCATTCTTTCTGCAAGTTCATCAATTGTGTATTCAGAGTCTCTTGCTTTGAATTGTAAGCTACCTGACCCTTCTGAACGGTAATATTCTGTCAAAGGTATTTTGTCTTCCAATGACAATTGACCTGCCTCGATTGATTTGAATACATCAATCAATACAGGGATTTTGATAATACTTGCTGTTGAGTAACTTTTATCAGCATTGATGTCAATATAATTTCCTGTTTCGTAATCCCATACGTAGATTGCAGGTTTTACGGTCGGATACATTTCGGTTAAACTTACCAATTCTTGTTGCAAAACAGGCATATTAACATTTTCTTTTGGGGTAATCATCATTGAATTTTTCTCATCAGCGGAGTAATTGAAAGAGCGGTTACCCAAGAACCAAGAATTAGATAAGTATTTGTTTGTAGGGTAAGTTAGTTCATGTAAATCGGTTGTAATTTCATTGTGCGGAGTAGGCACGAACATTGCTTTTGTAATGTTGTTAAACGAGTAAGGCATTGCATAAATTACAACTGATAGCAATAATAGTGACGAAACCAAAAACTGGACAAAACTTTTCTTTCTGCGTTTTTGTTTTTTAGGTCGGTTCTCATGTCTCAATTTTGCATAGTGAACAGTGTTTTCGCTTGAATAGTGTGAGTATTCATAACTGCTTGCGTAAGAACTGCCTGATGAAAAACGATATTCCGAATAATATCCGTCATCTTGGTATCTTGCTATTTTCGGCATTAAACCTGATTCCTCCCCAGTATTATCTATAATTTTACACAAATTACAAATTTCAGGCAAGTAATTTACAAAGAAGTTTACAATTTGTGTCCAAGCAGAAGGCAGGAGGGCGGGATGGCAGGAAGGCAGGCAAAATAAGGAGTAGGTCTGCATTGCCATGCCGACATTTTGGTTTAAGGTGGGCTAGTGAGCCCACCCTACATGATTAACCAAACAAAGTAAATATTGTCATTCCGAATAGAATAAAATCTAAGCCAAACAAGTTGGCAAGATTTTTAATCCTTTCAGAATGACATGAAATAATGTAGGTCGGCTTTACTAAGCCGACAATAAGAAGACCAACTCATAAAACAACCCAACAAAAACAGCTCAAGGTTTATCCTTGAGCTGTCAATTCTATTCAACAAGAGTGAAATTAGTCTTTAGCGTGACCTGCTGTACCTAATACGTCTCTCATTTTGTGCATAACCATTTCTTTAACGGCTGTTCTACCTGGTCCCATGTATTCACGTGGGTCGAATTTTTCAGGGTGTTCAATGAAGAATTCTCTGATAGTAGAAGTCATTGCAAGTCTCAAGTCTGTATCGATATTGATTTTTGCAACACCGTGTTTAGATGCATAGTTAAGCATATCTTCTGGAACACCTTGTGCATCAGGTAAGTTACCACCGAATTTATTACATTTAGCAACAAATTCTTTTGGAACTGATGATGAACCGTGCAATACTAATGGATAGTTAGGGAAACCAGCTTCTTCCAAAGCTTTTTTGATTTCTGCTAATCTTTCAAAGTCTAATTTAGCTTCGCCTTTGAATTTGTAAGCACCGTGTGAAGTCCCGATAGCTACTGCTAATGAATCACAACCGGTTTCTTTAACAAATCTAACTGCTTCAGCCGGGTCTGTGTAAGTTGAATCTTTAGCGTGAACTTTAACGTCATCTTCAACACCAGCCAATTTACCTAATTCAGCTTCAACTGAAACGCCGTGAGCGTGTGCATATTCAACAACTTTTTTAGTTAAAGCGATGTTTTCTTCTAATGGGAATCTTGAACCATCAATCATAACTGATGAGAAACCACCGTCGATACAAGCTTTACAAATATCAAAGTCAGCACCGTGGTCTAAGTGAAGAGCGATAGGCACTGTAGTTGTAGCTAGAGCAGCTTCAACCAATTTGATTAAGTAAGTTTGGTTAGCGTATTTTCTAGCACCTGCTGAAACTTGCAAGATGATTGGAGATTGTGTTTCTTCAGCAGCTTCTGCAATACCTTGTAAAATTTCCATGTTGTTTACGTTGTAAGCACCGATAGCGTATCCGCCAGCTAATGCTTTTTTGAACATTTCTTCTGTTCCAACTAATTTTCTTTCACTCATTTGAGTTCTCCTTCTTTTCGTATAATATATTACACATGCCAAATCTATAACAAACAAAAACAAAGTTCAATAGGTTTGTAATAGGGGTTATGAGATTAAGTAAGGGCAGCAAAACACCGCCCTCAGTTCTTATCCTTCAACAAGCATGCTTGCGCCGATTACCCCTGCAGAGTTGCCCAGTTGTGCCGGAACGATTTCAACTGAATTTCCTGCAACAACCATTGCTCTTTCTTTAACAGTTTTTCTGATTGGTTCTAATAATAGGTCGCCTGCTGCAGCTACACCACCGCCGATAATTACTTTTTCAGGGTTAAGAAGGTTGATAACACTAACCAAACCCATTCCGATATATGTACCAACGATTTCAAAAATTCTTTTTGCGACAGGGTCGCCTGCCTCTGCTGCTTTTGCTACGATATAAGGTGTAATTTCGCCGTCAGCTCCTGCCATTTCTCTAAATTTGGTAGATTTTCCACCTTTTAGATACTCTTGAGCCATAGCAACGATTGAAGGGCCTGATGCGAAAGCCTCCAAACAACCTGTATCACCGCATCCGCAAATTGGTCCGCCGTTCATTTGTAACTTGATATGACCGATTTCGCCTGCTGCGTTTGCTGCACCACGTACCAATTGACCGTTGATAACAAGTCCTGAGCCGATACCTGTACCAACTGTGATACATACAAAGTTTTCACAACCTTTTCCTGCGCCGAACTTCAATTCGCCAAGAGCTGCACATCTTACATCGTTATCAATTCTTGTCGGAATATTAAATTCTTCTTCAATCATTTGCGCGATTGGAACATTTACCCATCCTGGGATGTTTGGTGCAAGCTTAACAACACCTGTTTTATAGTCAACTTGCCCAGGGAAATCGAAACCGATACCTTCGATTTCTTTAGTGTCAGTGTTTGTTTCTTTCATTAAATCGCGAATAGCTTGTTTGATGTTGTTTACGGTGTATTCGTAGCCCATTTGCGCATAAGTTGGAACGCTGTTAGAATAAATAATTTTACCTTCGCCATCAACCAATGCGATTTTCACATTTGTACCGCCAACATCAATACCGATTCTTTTTGTCATTATTATAATCTCCTCTTCCTATTACTAAAAAAGTCTGTTTGTAAGGCATATTTTCCGCCTGTGATAATTTTACAATAAAAAGAATAATATTGCATGGATTTGTGAAATCGGAGGGCAAGAAGGCTAGAAGGCAAGAGGGCAGGCTGTTTTATTATAATCATGTCATTCCGAGGAAAGCTTACTTTCAAATGTTGTATTGTCATTCTGAACTTGATTCAGAATCTTTTCAATAATCAATATTAGTCAAAGTAATTATTGCTAAATTTTTAAATGGAAAAGACCCTGAAACAAGTTCAGGGTGACATATTTTTTCGTTAATCAGCATTGATAGATTCTGAATAGCAAGAAAAATTTAGCCTCATTCTATTCGTCTAATTTTTCTAAGCTTTCAGAATGACAATGACTTTTTTGATTGGTAAAAGATATTGAAATGAGATGTGATACAACGTAGGGTGGGCTCACCAGCCCACCTTAAACTATTTATATCCCCCCCCAAAATATATTAACATTTGTTACAAAAATCCATCCAAATTTTAAAGTTTAAACGGCGGAATGCCGTAATACTACATGAAAGCAAGTAAAAATGTCTTGAGATGAGGTCGAGTTTCATCAAGAAAACAAGACAAAACAGATGCAAGTTACGAAAAGTGCAAAATTGTTGAAAGGAAAACGATGGGTTTAGCAGCATCACAAGCCAGATTATTAACAATAACAGCCAGAAAAGCTGACTGTGAGTTTCAATCTATGAGTTTGTCTCATCAGAAACTCGCACTTTCTCGTGACATGGAAAAAGTTTCTTCTGACTACCAAAACGCCTTGAACACAACTAAATTGATGTATGACTATCAAGGTTCAGGCGAAAGTAATATCAATTTGACTTATGGATTGTTGATGACTCCATCAGTTTATAATGATTATTATCCAAAATTGGTTACAGATGCACAAAATAGAGTGATGTTGAACTCTTCTTATGCGGCTGCAGCTCGTGCTGCCGGTATTCCTGCAGAAGGTTTGAACGGCACTCCATCTTCTGATGTTCGTAACAAGTTTGTAGAAGCATTGGCTAACCAAGGTGTTATCACAGCAACCAGTGCAGCAACTATTGTTGGTACAAATTATTCAAACACTTTAGGTTTAGGTAAAACAACATCAACAACAGCAGTTACTACAGATTATACTTATCAACAATTCTTAGATGTTATCAAAACTAATACTGATTCAACATCTACTGCCGGAGTTACACTTGGTGTCGGTGGTGTTGTAAATGGTTCAGGTGATGTTTTTGAAAATGAAAGATTTTATAGAGTAACTGACGGAAATGTTGAATCTACAGAGCTTGGAAGTTCTGCAGGTACCGGTGGCAGTGTTACTTTATATGATTTGTTGTCAGGTAATAGTCAATATTATCTTTCAATCTTGTCTAAAAAAGGTGGTGAATTACCGATTTATGGTGCCGATTATTTGCAAAATAAAATTGCAGGTGATGACGGTATCTTAGATTGGATGATGGACCAATTCAGTTCTGTATTAGGTGGTATTGCGGCTAATGATACAGCCTTGCAATACGCTTATAATGCAGTTTATGACATGATTGTTCCAAATACTCACTTACAAGATTGGCACAATGGTGTAAATGGTGATACTTCATATAAAGACCACTTAGACCAAAAGAAAAGTAAATTAGAGGAATGGGCAGAACCAGAAAATGACCAATTAAAACAATGGATGGATGAAATTGGTCAAGGTGAAAGCACTAAAGGACACAGAAGTCATGATGATAGTAAAATGCAAAAATCTGAAAACTATATGGGCTTTACTTATACCGCAGATAAAAACCAAGGATTTTTACACAAAGATAGAAACGATAAATCTCAAGTAAGTATCAATTTGAACAACATCGCTCAAGCATTTTTGACAGCTTATGTTCAATATATGCAAGGTATTGGCGAATCTCAATATACTTTTCAAAAAGGTGACAAGTCTCAATGCAACTTGTATGACGGAACTGATAAAAACTTCAAATTCACAGTATATGCAGGTTCTGAAACTGATGATGATAATGACCACTTAATTTCTAACTTCTATGATTCAATGTTCAATATGATTTGTATGAACGGTTGGACAGAAAACGACAAAATTGATGATGCTGATTATATGTCAGAAATGATGAAAAACGGCATGGCATTTATATCATCAATCAGTGATGATGGTTATTATTACCAAGGCAATTATTCAACAGATAAATGTATCTTGGAAGTAACTGATACTGAGGCTATTGCAAAAGCTGAAGCAAAATACAACACAGAAAAAACAAAGATTGAAAATAAAGAAGATACAATTGATTTGAAGATGAAAAATCTTGATACTGAGATATCTTCATTAACAACAGAGTACGACACGACAAAACAAGTAATTACAAAGGCGATTGAAAAATCCTTCAAACGCTACGATGCATAGTGATGTATACCGTAAGCATGGTGTTTCGGTGATATGACCTTTTTGCATTGTCATTCTGAACTGCGGATTTTGGCAAGTGCGCCGTGTGAACGAAGTGAACCCAGCACGTCCTAGTGAGGACTGCGTTGAGCCGTCCGAACTGCCAATAATCCAAGACTGTTTCGGAATCTCAAATAGAACACATGGGTCTATGTCACCCTGAACAGCAGGAGCAGAGTGCGAAACGAAGTGGAGTCACGTTTTATGCGACTGCGTAGATTCAGGGTCTATCCATTTGATTAAAAAGTAATGCAAAGAGGTTAATTTTTAAAATCAGCATTGATAGATTCTGAATAGCAAGAAAATTTTGTGCTCATTCTTCGCACAAATTTTCTAAGCTTTCAGAATGACAAAATAATAAATGCCATTAATAAGCTTGGTTTCTTGTTCTCTACCCTATTTACAATATCCAACATTGTGCATTTTGCCATTGTATTCATAGCCCATTCTTGCGCACAGGCTGCCACTTAATTGTCTGCCATTCAATTCCATTCTTATCGGTGGGCAGTGTGGAGTTCGTTTTGCAGCGATTTGTGGTGTATTTATTCCTGTAACGCCTTTTGCAAACATTTGACGAATATATACATTCATTTGCTGATTATTGCGGTTTTCTGCTGCTTTCAAAGCGGACATAGCCAATGAGTCCAAAGACTGTGTGCCTCCACTATTTTGCGGTGTTGCTACTGCATTTGGGTTTTCAGCTTCCGCATAAGCCGGAGTCTTAGCAACAGGGCGAGAGTATGATACCGGTGCAGATGGCATATTCACTGCATAAGAAACCGCTCCAAATAATACAACTGTCATAACCAAGCTATATAACGCAAATTTATTTTTCATATCAAACTCCCAATTTATATTACTTTTCTATTTTAGCATATTTTATATAATATTTAAAGTGTTTGTTATTTATTTTCATGATAAAATCGGCTTATAGGTACTTTTTAAAAGGATTCTAATATGTTTGACAATTTAAGTGAAAAACTACAAAATATAATTTCTAAAACACATTCGCAAGAATTAACACAAGACAATATGCAAGACGCTTTGCGCGAAATCAGGCGTGCGCTATTGGAGGCGGATGTGAATTTGCGCGTTGTAAAATCTTTCATTTCTTCAATCAAAGATAAGGCTGAAGGTGAAAATGTTTTGCAAGGGGTGAACCCTTCTCAACAACTTGTCAAAATTGTTCATGATGAGTTGGTGGAACTTCTGGGTAAAGAATTAAAACCGCTTAATTTGTCAGGTCATCCAAGTATAATTATGATGCTTGGTTTGCAGGGGTCTGGTAAAACAACATCTTCTGCAAAGCTTGCGGTTAAATTGAAGAAAGAAGGAAAAAATCCGCTACTTGTTGCGTGTGATGTTTATAGACCAGCAGCGATTTCACAATTACAGACTCTTGGGCAGGAAATTGGGTGCGAAGTTTTTACGATTCCTGAATCTAAAGATGTTCAAAATATTGTCCAAGGCGCATTAAATTATGCAAAAGAAAAAGGTTTTAATGTTGTAATCCTCGATACCGCAGGACGTTTGCAAATTGATACCGAAATGATGGCAGAACTTTTGATTATTGATAGAGTTTTCCAACCGCACGAAAAACTTCTTGTAATTGATGCAATGACAGGTCAAGAGGCTGTCCATGTTGCAGAAAACTTTGATGCTCAAATAGGTTTGACAGGTCTTGTTTTGACAAAGCTTGATGGTGATTCTCGCGGAGGTTCAGCGTTATCTGTTGTACATTGTACCGGAAAACCAATTAAGCTAACCGGTACAGGCGAAAAACTTAATGCACTTGAAGATTTCTATCCGGAGCGTATGGCAACAAGAATCCTTGGTATGGGTGATATTGTTTCATTGGTTGAGCGCGCTCAAGAGGTTTTTGACGAAAAAGAGGCTCTGAAATTCCAAGAAAAAATGGAAAAAGAAGAGTTCAGTTTTAACGACTTTTTGAATATGCAAAAACAGATGAAGATGTTTGGCTCTATGGACCAAATTTTAGGAATGATTCCGGGGGTTAATCTAAAACAAGCTGATAGAGAAAAGATTTCACACGCAAGTGAAACCGAGTTTAAAAAGATTGAAGTTTTTATTCAAAGTATGACACCGGAAGAACGTGACAATCCGCATCTGATGAACACCAGTCGCAAAAAACGTATCGCAAAAGGCTGTGGCATGGATTTACATACAATTAATCTTTATGTAAAACAGTTTGAACAAATGCGCCAAATGATGGGCGGAATGAACAAAATGCAAAAAATGTTCAGCGGTTTTGGCAAAATGAATGAGAAAAAAGCTATGGTTAAAGCTATGAATATGCTAAAACGCAGAAGGTTTTAATAACACACTTGAAATATTGTGAAACATAAGTTATAATAAAATTAAAGGGGCGGTAGCCGCTTACTACCGTAACCTGTAATGGCTAATGGCGCTTATCTTAACGGATAGGTGCCACTTTTTATTATGAATAAAATCAATAAAAGCAAAATTAAGGTTAAATTGATATCTTCCATAACATCACCCCTTTCAATAAAATTATCAGCCCTAATGGCTCAAATGTGTTGTTGAACTGATACTTTTTTGAAAATACAGGCTTAGCCCCAAATATCTTAATTCCAATGTTTTAAAATTTAAAGAAAAGGCGGTTCAAATTATGACCCGCCTGTTTTATCTAAACTATCTCTCTTCTCATACCAAAAATATTCTATTGTAGAGATGTTCTCCACAATGAATCATCAAATTTGCTTTGTTGAGGATTTGTATCTGCTGATAAAGTTACATTGCTAGGAGCAAAAACAAATACCAAATCGCCAACTTTTTTAGGATTTCCGTTTAATGCTTGAGATGCACCACAAACAAAATCAATTGTTCTTTGAGATTGTTCTTTATCTAAAAGGTGTAGGTTTAGCATAACGATTTTTCTGTCTTTCAAGTGTTGAACAATTGTGGCAGCGTCATCAAATGAGCGAGGTTCAACAACAACAACTTCGTTACCACCTCTATTCATACTTGGGTGATTTAGAATTTTTGTTTCGTTATGTTTTTCTACAACCGGTGTATAAGATGGTGCAACTTCTCTTACTGCATTACCGTCTTCTACATAATCATAATCATCTTCATATTCATCAGAATCATTCATATCAACAAATGGATTTTCACCACGGAAACCATCCATTACGAAATCTACTACTTTTCTGAAACTATCTGTTATTGCTGCCACCGACTTTTCCTCCGTTTATCATTCAAATAATTTTCTACCTACCCTAAGCATTGTCGAACCTTTTTGAGCTGCTATTTTGTAATCCTGACTCATACCCATTGAAATCTCTTTCAAACTGCAATTATACTTTTTCTCCAGTTCATTTTTAATTTGAACGATATCCGAAAATAATCTCCCAATTTCCTCTTCCGGTATTCCTAGCGGAGCCATATTCATCACTCCGACAATCTCAAGTGAACCAAGTTTCTGAATTTGCTCAAAAGCCTCAAACACTTCTTCTTTTGAAAAACCGAACTTTTGTTCTTCGTTGGCATTATTGATTTGAATAAGTACCTTTTGAACTTTGCCGATTTCTGCTGCGTGTTGAGAAATGCTCTGCGCAAGTTTTATTGAATCTACCGAATGAATGTAATCAAAATTCTTTACTGCGTGTTTCACTTTGTTAGTCTGTAAATGACCAATCAAGTGGAATGTAGAATTTTTTCTCACTTTATCAGGTAAGCTGTTTATCTTTTCAGAAGCTTCAATTACTCTTGATTCTCCAAAGTCGCGTAATCCTGCCTCATAAGCTGCAATCATAGCTTCTTTGCTAAAATACTTTGTAACTGCAATTATTCTGGGTTTACAAGGTGCGATATCTTCTTGTATGCGTAAAAGATTTTTCTTAATTGTCTCAAACATCATTTCACCTCTACAAGAAAATTGCTCAAACATGAGCATAATTTAATTGTACCTTGTTTTTTCGGCATGTCCAAAATATTTATTCGATAGTTTTGTAACAGAAAATAAACATGGCTGAAACCATGTCGCTGACATGATTTCAGCCCCAAAGGAGTTTCACTATAAGCCTTTACATTTCTTAATATGTCTATATCTTGAATCTGCCAAAACTCATGTCTGACAAGAAAAGCATGCCTTTTTTATCAAAAACATCAATAAATGGATTGAGGAGGCTAAATTTACAAAAAGTTACGAAAAATTTTAACAGGTTTTTGCAAGTAGCCTTGAATACTGTTCAGCCCTTGAATAGCCAAGCATTATTCCTAAAATAAAATCCTCGTGGGTAGATATTTCATCCAAATTTAAGCTTGAAAAACTTTTGAGTATCTGCAAACATTTATCATTTCCGAAAAATAGATTGATTTTCCCTTCTCCAACTGTGACAGCCAAATATTTTATATTGAGTTTGTTTAGATAGTTTAGACATTCAACGGCTTGTGATTTTGTGCACGTGAACAAAATCAAATCGCGAACCCCTTTTTTATACTCATACACAAGATTTGAAAATATTTCCATCCGCAATTCCTCTCTTCCTATGGTTAAAGACGAAATTGAGTGGAAAAAGTTGCCAGCAGGAGGACAGGAAGGCTGGATGGCAAGAGGGCAGGCTTTTTTATATTGTCCCCCTGAACAGCAGGAGCAGAGTGCGCAACGAAGTGGAGTCACGTTTTATGCGACTGCGTAGATTCAGGGTCTATCCATTTGATTAAAAAGTAATACATAGAGGTTAATTTTCAAAATCAACATTGATAGATTATGAATAGCAAGAAAAATTTAGCCTCACTCATTCGTCTAATTTTTCTAAGCTTTCAGAATGACAATGACTTTTTTGATTGGTAAAAGATATTGAAATGAGATGTGATATAAAGTAGGGTGGGCTCACCAGCCCACCTTAAACAAAAATCCATGTCGGCCTGGTAAAGCCGACCTACAATATCTTAGTGTCCTAGCAACTCTAGTCAACCATCATCACTTTTGCATCAACGAGCTTTTCCTTAACAAAATTATATAACCCCTCGACAAATTATTCTTTTTGTAGTATGTTAGGGCTACATGCAGAAATATAAATGTAAAAGGAGAATTGTAAAATGCAAGTTATATTGAAAAAAGAAGTTCAAAACTTAGGCGAAGTTGGCGACGTTATCAACGTTAAAGACGGTTATGCCAGAAACTTCCTACTTCCTCAAGGTGCAGCAGAAGTTGCAACTGCAGGAGCTTTGGAAAATAGAGAAAAAAATATCGCTAGAATTAAAGCTAAACAAGAAAAATTGCACCAAGAAGCTTTGGAAAAAGCTGCTGCAATTGAAAAATTCGGCAAATTGGAATTGTCTGCTAAAGCTGGTGAATCTGGTAAATTGTTCGGTACAATCACAACTAAAAAATTGGCTGAAGAATTGCAAGCTCAAGCAGGTATTGAAGTTGACAGAAAATCAGTTTCTCTTAACGCTCCAATTAACAAAATCGGTAACTATGTAATGTTAATCAAATTGACTTCAAAAGTTAAATCTGAATTAAACGTTGTAGTTACGGCATCTGAAGTTGTTAAAGAATCAATCGAAGAATCTTCAGAAGAATCAGCTGAATAGTTTGGCAAAACAGGAGTGCGGATGAATCAATTATCAGACCTAAAACTACAAGCATTAGCAATTGGTTCACTACCTCACAATACTGTTGAGTCGGCAATGGAAGTTGTAAAAAAGGATTTTCCTGAAATTCCTTTTTATCCGCAACTTAGCAATATTAACAGAAACGAAGACATGACTATCCAATTTTTGGAAGGATTGCCTTCGTTTTTGCCTTCTAAGGAAAGTTTTGAGATTGATACAGAAAGTGAAAAGTTTTTTGAAGATTTAGAAAGCTTTTTCACTGATTATGAAGAAATAATCGCAGATACAGATTCGGAAACTTTGGAAAAATATGCAATCAGCAAAGAGTTTTCATCAACATTTCCTGAATTTGAAAAATTTATCAAAGATACAAAACCAAAATTTGCAAAGGCTCAAATTATCGGTCCGTTCACGCTTGCCGCAATGTTGACTGACCAAAATGGAGTTAATGCAATATTTGATGAAACATTGCGCGAAATTGTCGTGAAACTCTTGACGCTAAAGGTTTTGTGGCAAATTAAACATATAAAACGCGCAAATCCGACAACAACACCGATTATTTTTATGGATGAGCCGACACTCTCTCAACTTGGAACATCTGCTTATCTGACGATTTCAGAAAAAAATGTTGTAGATATGTTGTCCGAAATAAGTGAAATTATTCATCAAAATGGCGGTATCAGTGCGATTCACTGTTGCGGAAAATGTGATTGGACAATTATGATAAAAGCAAAAGCTGATATTATTAATTTTGATGCATTCGCTTTTTCTGAACATCTTGGCTTATTCGCACAAGAAATAGATAAATTTTTGAAAAACGGTGGAAAACTTGCTTGGGGATTAGTTCCTACACTTGATGTTGAGGCTTTGAAAAAGATTACCCTTGATGATTTAATCAAAGATTTTGAACAGGGAATAAAATATTTGACTAATAAAGGCATTGATGAGAAACTTATTACAGATAATTCGCTTATAACATCATCTTGCGGAGCAGGCTCATTGAGCGTTGAACTTGCGCAAAAGGCGATGGATTTAGTTTTTGAATTATCAAATGAATTAAAGAAGAGGTTTTAGATTTGACGGTTAAACTTGCAATTACAGGTAAAAGCGGTAGCGGAAAAACAACAATAGTAAAAGCTTTTATGCACATTTTCAAAGAAATGTTTCCGGAAAAATCAATTTTGTTGTTTGATAATGATTTGGCAGGCGAACTTGGACACAGTTTCGGACTTGATATCAGAAATACGATTTACGGTATCAGGAGCGGAAAACACGAATACAAAACAGGAATACCCGAAGATATGACTAAACAAGAGTATATTGAATGGGCAATGGAAGATATTTTGGTTCCGATTGATGACAATGTTGATATAATTGTTTCTTGGTTTGTGGGTTCAAAAGATTGCAGATGCCCTATTACAAAGCAAATCAATGACGCGGTGTATAAGCTAATCAATCGCTACGATATCGTGATTTTTGACTGTGAATTTGATTTGAAATACTTAAATCAACTTGTGGATATCGATATTGATTCAACAATAATTGTTGCAAGACCATCTGAAGAGTCCGCTCATTTGGCGAAACGTATTGAAGAATTTAGTGCGAAATACGCTGCAGGTAATCAATTGGGCGTTGTGATAAATAAAGTTGACAATGATAACTTGGCTGCGGTTTATGAACTTTTGAAAAAATACGATTTGGATGTTCTTGGTACAATTCCGTTTGACAAAGAATTGAAAAACAATGCAATGTCACGCGAATCTCAAGTTGTTCAAAGTGCAATCAAAGAATTTTATTTCAGGTTAAATTTACCGCAAGCAAAACAATAATTACCCCTTTGGAGAAAAAATGGCAGAAATTTTAGACGGAAAAAAGTTACGAGAAAAGATTTTAACAAATTTGAAAACAAAAATTGACAAATTTGAGACTAAACCAACTCTTGTTGTCATACTTGTTGGGGATAATCCGGCAAGCAAAATTTATGTGAACAATAAGAAAAAAACTGCAGAAAAGCTCGGAATCATTTCAGAGGTAATAAATTACCCTGCCGAGACGACAGAATCAGAACTTTTGGCAAAAATTGAAGAACTGAATAATGACCCAAAAGTGACTGCGATATTGGTTCAGTTGCCTTTGCCAAAACATATTTCAAAAGAAAATGTTATCAATACAATTTCTCCAATGAAGGATGTTGACGGTTTTACACCATATAATTTTGGCAAATTGTTTTCAGGCGAAACTCCAACGGTTTATCCGTGCACCCCAAAAGGAATTTTACTTTTGCTTGATGAATATAATATTGAATTAGAAGGCAAACATGCTGTTATTATAGGGCGCTCAAATATTGTTGGCAGACCGCTTTCACAAATGTTGTTGAACCGCAACGCAACTGTTACAGTATGCCACAGCCATACACAAAACCTTTCAGACATAATAAAAACTGCAGATGTTGTAGTTTCTGCAGCGGGGAAAAAAATTATAGAAGGGAAAATGTTAAAAAATGGTTGTGTGATTGTAGATGTTGGAATTTTCAAAGATGAAAACGGGAAAACCCGCGGAGACGTAGACTTTGAAAGCGCGTCCAAAGTTGCATCATACATATCACCTGTTCCGGGTGGTGTTGGACCAATGACAATTACGTCATTGATGCTCAACACTGTGGAACTTTTTGAAAGAAACTTATAATTTAAACCGATTAAGAGTTTAATAGGTTCAAAGTACAGCTTGACTTGATGTTGTTGTTTACAAGTGTCTTCAAGCCTGAAATTTCGTTTTCAATAGCTGTCAATTGTGAATCAATAGAATCCTTTTCTGTTTCAAGTTGGTCACTCAAATCTTCATAGTAGATGTAGTTTGCATCATCTGTGTAGTCACTGTCATCTTGTCCTGAATATTCTCTTTGAATTGCAGTCATTTGAGATGTTGCATACTGAACTTGGTTTTGAATTGAAGTGTACTGTAATTGTAAAAAGTTTTTTTGTAAAGTCAATAAACTCTTTTGACTTGCTAATGCTAAAAATGCCATATCTCGTCTCCTTATTTAATATATCTTTTTTGCTCTCTCCTATATAAAGTTTTTTTAGAACTCCGAATTTCAGTAAGTGTTTTATTTGTAACATTTGTTTACAAATGGAAAATTGGTTTAGGGGGACAATATAACACATCAGGCTATGTCATTCTGAAAGGATTGAAAATCAAGTTGCGTAGCAACGTAGATTTTATCCTATTCAGAATCTAGCAATGTTTATTTTGAAAAGCAAACAGGTCACCCTGAATTTATTTCAGGGTCTCTAATAGTACAAATTTCTCATAAGACTTGTTATATTTGAGATTCCGAAATGGTCTTGGATTATTGGCGGCTCGACCGGCTCAACGCAGTCCTCACCAAGACGTGCTGGGTTCACTTTGTTCACACGGCGCACTTGCCAAAATCCGCAGTTCGGAATGACACCTATTCCCTCTCCCCTTGTGGGAGAGGGTTAGGGAGAGGGGGCAAAGTTTTTCAAGTTTGTAGGTCGGCTTTACCAAGCCGACAATAAAATCAACATTGATAGATTCTGAATAGCAAGAAAATTATGCGTTCATTCTTCACAAAGCTTTCAGAATGACAATATAATGTGTAGTGTGGGGAAAAAATGAAGTGCCCCCATAATTATTAGCTGTTGGCATTACATAATGCCAATAATCACTAAAATGATAAGTACACCATACCCTATTTTGCACGTTGGAAAAAGCCTGCAAGTTCTTTGTGCGGAATGATTTTTGATATCGGTCTTCCGTGTGGGCAGGTGTATGGCATTTTTGTTGTGCGCCATTTCTTTATAATATCTTGCATTTGCCAAATTGATAATTTGGTATTGGCTTTGACAGATGCTTTGCAAGATGTCGTAATCAAAATCTTTTCTTCAAGGTTATCAATATCCCCTTCGATATTATCCAAAATGTCTGCAATAATATCTTTCGGATTAACTTTTGCAAGCAGTTGTGGGACTTTGCGGAAAATGATTTCATTATCGCTGACAAATTCTATTCCGTAGCCGAATTTTTCAAACTTTTCAATGTTATCCTTGATGATTTCAGCCTCAGTTGATGAAACTTCAACCACGTCAGAAACAAACAGCATTTGCGAAATGATGTCTTTTTCTGATTTTAGTTTTTCGTAAATGTAGCGTTCTTGCGCGATGTGTTGGTCAACGATTTCCAAACCTTCTTCTACATCAATCAAAATGTAAGTATCGCGGTATTGTCCGATGATATTGTCTTGCGGTTCTTCAACCTTTGGTTGTTCTGTGAAAAACTGTTTTTGTTGTGGTTGGTTAAATGTCTGATTTTGATGCTGAAAATTATTGATTTCGTTGTCAGAAACATACATTGTATCAGTGTCTTTATCTACAAAAAATTCCTTTGGCTCAGATGTTGGAAATTGGATTACATCTTGCGGATTTTCTTGTGGATTATCAAACGAAATTGACGGCTGAATTTGTGGTTCAAAATTGTTTTGAGATTGGATTTTTGGTTGTTCCACATAGTTTGCCAAACCTGCCTCAACCGCAGAATATATGAAGTTGAAAATTTGGTTAGGGTTTCTGTAGCGCACCTCTTTTTTGGTCGGGTGAACATTCACATCCACGTCATGCGGTGGAATTTCAAGATTCAAAACAACAAACGGATATTTGTTGTTGGCTGTCAGGTGCTTATATACCATATCAATTGCTTTTTGGAATATCGGACATTTTACAACACGCGAATTTATATAAATATGATAATTTTTTTTGCTTGAGCGCGTGTAATCAGGTGTGCTGACAAATCCGCTGATTTTTAGTCCTGACAAATCGTCAGTTTTCAAAACTTCTTTCAAATTATTTGTCACATCTGATGAAAAAACTTCTTTAATCGTTTGAGTCAAGTTATTTTGACCGGTTGTATTCAAAACGGTTCTGCCAAACTTTTTCAATTCAATTGCAACTTCAGGATGAGATAGCGCAATAGATTGAACAATTTCTTGAATATATGAAAACTCGGTGTTTTGATTTTTTAGGAATTTCAAACGAACAGGAACATTATAAAATAAATCTCTGATATCCATAATTGTACCGATTGCACAGCCTGTTTCAACTTGCGAAACTTCAGAGTTTTCACATTTAACCTTTGTTCCTGTTTCAAAATCCTTTGTACGAGTTGTACATGTCAATTTAGAAATAGAAATAATACTTGCCAGTGCCTCTCCTCTAAAACCCAGTGTATGGATATCAAAAAGGTCTTCATCCTCTTGTAGCTTACTTGTTGCGTGTTTAGAAAAAGCCAATAAAATATCATCAGGATGGATTCCGCAACCGTTATCCGCAACGCGGATATCTCGACATTCGTTGTTGATTTCAACACTGACGCGTGTTGCTCCTGCATCAATAGAATTTTCGACAAGCTCTTTTACAACAGATGCAGGGCGTTCAATAACTTCTCCTGCCGCAATTTGATTAATTAAATGTTTTGATAACTGTTTGATTCTTGGCACTTTTCTCAACCTTCAATCTCAATCTACATCAAACACAAAATCATCTAAATGTTTGATTACAAATTTGAAACATTTTTATAAGATTGGAGTGTAAAAACAAAGACTTGGATAATTGTAAAAAGACGGAGGGACATTTTGGTAAGAAAAGTTATATCTAATTTGAAATTACAACCGAAAAAACAAGCTGATTTGCAGATTGTAAAAGAGCCTGATGTCAAAACTACCAAGTATAGCGATATCAACCTCAAAAGATGGAGAGATTATGCTCACATTTTGACCGGTACTTTGTGGCAGTTTCCTTCAAGACTTAGAGAACACGGACACTCTAACGAGTATCACGGAAATTATATTCCACAGATTGCTCAACAGATGTATGAAAGATACACAAAGAAAAATGATGTTGTGCTTGATTTGTTCTTCGGTTCAGGCACATCAGGTATTGAAGCAATCAATATGAACAGACGTTGTATCGGTGTTGAATTGAAAGACGATTTGGCAGAAAAAGTTTCTGAAAAATTTACACCAAAACAATTGGTAACAGATGTGAACATAATTTGTGCAGATTCAACATCAGAACTTGCGGTTGATAAGGTTAAAGCAAGATTAGAAATTATGGGCGAAGAAAAAGCACAATTTTTGATGTTACATCCGCCTTATGATGATATTATCAAGTTTTCTGATAAGAAAGAAGATTTGTCTAACTGCGCAACTACAGAAGAATTTTATGACATGTTTGAAAAAGTTGCCAAAAACGGTTATGACCTGTTGGAAAAAGGACGTTTTGCCTGCTTGATTATTGGTGACAGTTATAAAAATTCGGAAGTTCAACCACTAGGGTTTGAATGTATGAATAGGATGAGAAAATTAGGATTTATCCTGAAATCAACTATTGTCAAAGATATTCAAGGTAACGAAAGAGGAAAAGGCAGAACTGCGAATTTGTGGCGTTATAGAGCGCTTGCCGGCGGTTTTAGTATTTTTACACACGAGTATATTTTTGTGTTCCAAAAACCGTAGAGTTTTGAGGGCTGGACGGCAAGAGGTCAAGCTTTTTAAGGGTTTGTCTCTTTGGCGAAATATGTAGGTCGGCATTATAAAAATAGAGTGTCATTCTGAAAGCTTAGAAAATTTGTGTGAAGTATAAACACAAATTTTTCTTGCTATTCAGAATCTCTAATTAAGCACTTAGGTCATTGTCATTCCGAACTTGTTTCGGAATCTCTAATTTAACAAATTAATTTTATGCTTAATTTGTTATATCAGAGACCCTGAAACGAGTTCAGGGTGACCTGTTTGCGTTTTAAAATCAGCATTGATAGATTCTGAATCAAGTTCAGAATGACATAGACCCGTGTGTTAAAAATCCCTAACTTTGCCCCTTACTTATCCGCAATGGAAAAACTATCGTTCATTTCGAGTTCAAGCTGTCTTATTATCTCTGACAGCGGAATATTCAGCGCCTCTGAAATTCGCCATAACATTACAATCTTGGGTTCAATTTGTCCGTTCTCTATCCTGCTCAAATTTCCAGGACTAAGTTCATATTCATAAGAAAACGTATTTAAACTCTTTCCTGTCTTTTCAATACGATATCTCTTGATAATTTTACCAAGGGCTTTAATTAATTGTAACGTTTTATCATTTTTGTATTGCATACATGCAATCTTACGATGTAGAATTATTTCAAGTGTTGCATACATAAAATGGAGAGTAAGAAATGTTTGGATTAAGAACTAAAAAAACAAAATCAAGTGATAAACAGGCAAAAGGTATCGCGCACGCATATTTGCCACAAACTAAGGCTAGATTGGGTTTTACTTTAGCAGAAGTGCTTATCACACTTGGGATAATCGGTGTAGTTGCAGCCATAACTATTCCTAATTTAATGACCGCGTACAAAGCTAAGAAAATGCGCTCACAGTTTTTGAAATCCTATTCGGTAGTTCAACAAGCCTTTAGGCAGATGGAAGTTGATGATGTCTCAACAGATATCAGCACTTATTCAGGCAAAATGGGTTCGTTTTATGATGTGTTCAAAACACGATTCAATGGTGCACATTGGTGCGGATATTATGCCAATACATCTTCAACTTTGCCGTGTGCAAAAGACCCAACATACAAAACTTTAAACGGCAGGCACACATTAAATAAAAATTTGTTTGATGATGGGCAATTTGTTTTGCCTGATGGAACACTTGTCATAATAGAAAATCCAAATACCCATGATGCCGGCAGGGTTTGGATTTTTGTTGACCTCAACGGTTACGGAAATCTGCCAAACCGTCTTGGATATGATTTGTTTGTTTTTCAGTTTGTTGAAGGCGAATTACGCACAATGGGCGACTTGCAGACCACATATACGGATGTGGACAAATATTGTAACCTGAAATCATCGGATAGCCTTAACGGAATTGCCTGTGCCCAAAAAGCAAAAGAAAATTCAGATTATTTTTATTGGGTAGTGAAGAATGTAAAGTAGGTTGGGGTTGTTAGTTAAAACAAAAAGGTCTATGTCATTCTGAAAGCTTAGAAAATTTGTGTGAAGTATGAACGCATAATTTTCTTGCTATTCAAAGCCTCTAATTAAGCATATAGGTCTATGTCACCCTGAACTGACTAGAATATGAGTTGAGCTAATGCGAAACGTAATATTCTGTTCCTACTCGGTGATTCAGGGTCTATCCATTTGATATAATAAAATCATGGAAAAACAACCTGCAGTCTATATAATGACTAATTATCTTAATTCTACTTTTTATATTGGAGTTACGAATAATCTTTTAAGAAGAGTTTGCGAACATAAAGCACAAACAAATGAAAGTTTTTCTTCAAAATATAACCTGAATAAGCTT
>CABUXT010000015.1 GCA_902495705.1 uncultured cyanobacterium | reverse complement strand
CGAATAACTCGTCACTTCGTTCCTCAAACAAATTCGGCTTTTGTCGTTTACTCGTTTTGTTTGATTGTTCACTTTTGGCTATTGTCGGATTTTGACCTATGTGTTAAAAAGTCATGTTATTACGAGGAAAGTTTACTTGCAAATAAGTCATAGGTCTTAACGGAGTGACGTGGTAATCCACAATACATAGGTTCTGTCTCACACCTTACCCTATTTGCAGGGGATTACTACGTCGCTTACGTATAGATTATTGTTTTATTTGTAAAACAAGGCTCCTTGTAATGACATGAAAAGACTCAGTAGGTCGGCATAGCAATGCCGACAATTAAAGAAACATATCGTTTCCTAAAAAAACTATCCTTGAATATCAAGTCTATTACCTTGATGTTTTGATTTTAATGCCATTGCCTGCATTTTTATTTGAGAGGCTTGATTTGCAACTTTGTAATCCTGTCCTGATGGGTCAGATGGTGCCATTGCCGCTCTGATTACAGTATTGGCATGGTCAATTGTTTGTTGCGGATTTGATTTGTTCAAAACAGGCATTCTGATTGGAACATGCCCTGAAACAGGAATACCTTCTGCGTTTCGTTCAATCGAAATCGCACCGGCAAACTGTCCGCCTGCCGCTTTATGAGCCATTTCATGCGCATAAATATGATTATAATTTCGCGCAATTAAATCCTGTTTCGCCATCGTATTTATCATATACTACACACTCCTGCTAAGATTGTAGCAGATTATACTACACCTGTCAAGATTCCCTGCTGAATTACTTCAACAAAATCAAGCAACTGCCGACAATCATAATAACTGAGCCTAAAATCTTTTTCCAAAATTTGTTCTCATGGAAAACTTTGTACCCAAAAACTACAGAAACGATAGTCGACAACTGAAATAGCGCAAGTGCTAAACCGACATTCATTCGTTCAAATACAAAATTTGTCGAATATTGCATTAAACCAAGCATTAATGCAATTATTGCAGTTAGGGAAAATTCTTTGAGTTTTAGCAGTTCAAATTTGCGTCTGAAACAACACAACAAAACTGCCGAAAACACAAGCCCCATAAAGCACCAAAGGATAAACGATTCCATTATTGAAGACATCAAAATTATCTTTTTTAGCACTACCGCTTCGCACCCTGAAAAGAATAATGCGCAAAACCTTAGCATTATGTCTTTTCTCAATAGTAGAGAGGGTTTAAAGCCTCCATCTGTGGTATCAAAAATATACCAACTTCCAAAGATGATAAGTACGACCCCTAAAATGGCTAATAGGCTTGGAATTTCACCCAGTATCACACCACCTAAAATAAGCCCCACAATACATTTGTACGAATTAACAGGACCTAACACAGACATTTCGCCACATTGGAGCGCTTTTATTAAACAAACAGACCCTAAAGTGCACAAAACACCTGCCAAAGATGCGTACAACCAATACGAAATTTCATATCCTGACCAGTCGTTAGATAAGGCAGGCACTAAGCAAAATAAACTCAAAAGTGCGTATGAATATAAGTTAATCAAAATTGCAGAATGTTTTTCTGACAATATTTTTTGCACTAAATTGGCTATTGGGTTAGAAAATATCCTTACCCCAAGAGCTGCAACCGTTACAAACATAAGCTTACATCATACCTTTTCGGTTGAAAAATACTGCGACAATGCAAGTTGCAACAACAGAAATCGTAATTACAATCAAAAATCCGAAATGGTTGTGTCCAAACGGCATAGGAACGTTCATGCCCCAGAAACTACCAATCATAGTAGGGATAGACATGATAATTGTGATTGCTGCCAAGAATTTCATTACAAGGTTCAAGTTGTTGTTAATGATTGAAGCCATACAATCCATCATGCTTTCAAGAATTGTTCTGTGCATTTCAACCATCTCAGCAGCCTGTTTATTTTCAATAATTACGTCTTCCAACATATCAATGTCGTCTTCGGTAAACTTCAAAATGCTTTGCAATGACGGTGCATTAACCATTCTCAAAAGTTTTTGAAGTACCAATTGATTATCTTTTAGAGCGGTTGTGAAGTAAACCAAAGATTTCTGAATTTCCATCAATTGGAACAAAGCCTTGTTATTAGTGGTTTTTCTAAGTGAATCTTCAATACTTTCAGTTTGTTTGTTGATTATATTCAAGTATCTCAAATAAAATTTTGCAGCACGGAACAAAATATTCAACATGAAATTCGCTTTGTGACGAGTGTCAAAGAATTTTGCAGTATCTGCGTTGAATGAATTGATAATTTTATTTTCGTGAGAACATACGGTAATTATGCTTTCAGGTGTGAAAATCAAACCTAACGGCAATGTATCAAAATTCCCTTCATCGTCCATCACAGGAACATTTGTGATGACCAAAAGATTTCCATCTTCAAAGTCCATACGTGACAACTCATCCGCGTCTAACGAGTTGTTCAAAAAGCTTTCATCTAAGCCTAAAACCAAAGAAACTTGTTGAATTTCTTCTCTAGTCGGATTAATCAGGTTAAACCACGAGCCTGAGACAGCCTCATTTAAGTTTAATTTTTGAAGTGAACCGTTGTCCAAGGTTTTTGTGATTTCTAACATAACTACTATTCCTAATTAGCCTGACTTATTAAATTAAACTACACATTGACCCAAAGTGCAATAGGTCAAATTGTGGAAATTTTTTGCAGGGGGAAATGACATGATTAAAAATTTAACTGTCATTCCGAATTTAGTTAGGAATCCTTTCAATAATCAATATTTAGCAATTGTAATATGTGTTAAATTATTAATATGGAAAAGATTCTGAATCAGCTCAGCCTGCGCCCGCATACAAGCTCACTCGTTTCGCTCTAGCTCAACGGTTCGTTTTGTAAAGTTCAGAATGACAATGACCTATATGTTTTATTAAGTAGGTCGGCATTGCTATGCCGACAACAAAATCAACATTGATAGATTCTGAATAGGATAAAATCTATGTCGCTACGCTCCTTGATTTTCAATCCTTTCAGAATGACAGTTCTTTTTTCGGCCTTGCCCTCTTGCCTTCCGTAGTCCTACTCCCACGTACATTCCCAAGATTAATATTGAAATTCATGAAAAAACATGATACAATTACGAAGAAATTTGAAAGACGAGGTTTACAACTATGAGTAAGAACAAAGCATTTATGTTTTCAATGGGTGTTATTGCAGGTGTTGTCGGCGGTATCGTCGCAGGTGTTCTATTTGCCCCAAAACCAGGTGAAGAATCAAGAAAGGAACTAAAAGACACTGTTTGCGACCTATACGACAAGCATGCTCCACAAATTGCGGATGCTAAAAAACAAGCAATGGAATCTATTGACCTTATGAAATATAAGTTAGAAAGACAGTTCCGCAAATTGAACAATTCAGTAAAATCTAAGAAAATGCAAAAAGCAAAAGAATTAGAAGATTCTGAAAACGGACAAAACGAAAACGAATTTGATTACTAAATTACAACTAAAAGGATTTTTAAATGAGTATTGAATTATCACAAATAGTATTAAACAACGGTTTAACATTTTTAGCTGTAGTGACTGCAATTGTAGTTGGTACTGTCGGATATTTCCTAGTTAAGTTATTGATGGATTTGTCTACATTAACAAAAAATGCTAACGAAACTTCACTAATTTTGAACAACGAATTAAAACCGACATTGAAAGAATTGAACGAAACAATGCGTTCTATTAATTCTATCATCCAAAGCACAGATGAAGGTGTTGGAAACATGAAATCAAGCCTTGAAAACGCAATAACTAAAACTAAAGCTTTTTCAGAAAGTCTTTTGGGCGGATTTTTCAAGGGGTTTATGACCGTATATTCATTGATTAAAAAGAAATAGAACTTTTAGGCAATGTAAATACGAGCAATTCGGTTTATACTTATGTGAGACTAATTAAAAGGAGAATAAATATGTCAACATCAAGATTTTTAGCAGGTTTTATTGTTGGTGGCGCAATTGGAGCCATTGCAGGAATTTTACTTGCTCCTAAATCAGGCGAAGAAACAAGAAAATTGTTAGCTGATACAGCTTCTGATATGGCAAGAAGAGCAGACGAAACTGCAAAACAAATCCAAGTAAAAGCAGATGATGCAGTTTCTGACCTTCAAAAAAAAGGTGAAGAAATCAAAGAAAAACTTCAAGATTTAATTGCAAAACAAAAAGAAGCTAAAGCTGCAAAAGCCGAAGAAGACGACGATGATGATGATGAAGATTCTGATGAAGAATAGTCATTAAGTCTAAATTAGATGTATCTAAGGAGAGGTCGCGTATGCGGCCTCTTTTTTAATTGGTTTATTTTAAAATTTCACCGTTTACAACATCAAAATTGCCATGATACATTGCCTCAATAGCATCATCAGCATTTATCGATTTTATTGTTTTGGAAGTTCCTGCTCCAAATATTTCATTGACAATTTTGCGACCTTCAACAAATCTGTCAATCATAAAGTCGCAAAAATTATTTTCGCCTTCCGCCATCGCAACAAAATATCCACGTAAACGATTAAATAATCTGGTTCCCAGTATATCAGCATATTCATAAATATCTTTTGAGTCTTTGAGCTCTTGAGCCTCAAACTTATTCTTGCGATAATCTCTCAGAATATCCGCCTCGTCATTTGTCGCATGGAGACTTTCGGTATATTTTTGAGCATCGTCAAATTTTGGTATAAGAACTTCTTCTTCCCACCCCCAAAACTTGTCAGGATGTCGCAAATTCACATATCCGTAAGTATCATCAACATAGTGACTATGCATAAGCCTGCCAAACTTTTCAACTGACTTTACAGACCCTTTTACAATATATTTGCCTTGAAAATTTGTTTGATTGGTATTTTGAATTTGCATATTGCATTAATAGCCAAACAAAATATTTTTTGCTAATTGGTACACTGTTATTATAATTGCTATTCAGAATCTATCAATTTTGATTTCATAGGCTGGTAAAATAACCTACAGAACTCTCATAGTTGTCACCCTGAATTTATTTCAGGGTCTCTAATTTTACAAATTAAGCATAAGACTAATATGTTAAATTTGAGATGCTGAAGCAAGTTCAGCATGACAAAAAAGATTAATGCTCCTTCAGTAGTTTAGAATGACATAGTCCTTTTTGCTAGTTAATATTTCTCGTGATGAGAGGTAAAATTTTACAACAACGATTCTGACACTTTGTACAAAATATTCAACTTGTCTTCATCTTCTGAAATAAATTGAATATTCTTGTTTATCGCCTTGATGTAATCTTCTTTTGAACTTAGAGTCTTAAATAAAAACAGTTGCGAAATATCGATATTCAAAGCCTTTGAAATCTTTTCTACAGTTTCAGGTTGCGGATAATTCCTTCCGGTCTCAATTTTGCTCAAACTTGTGATGTCCATATTAATCATTTCTGCCAATTTTTCCTGCGTAATGTTACAAGACTTGCGCAAAAATTTTATTCTCTGTCCTAATTTAATTTTCAAATTATCCATAAAAACCTCAAAAATATAATACTAACAACCCACTAAACAAATAATAGATTACTAGGCATAATTTATATTGACTTTTATGACTAATAAACATATAATAATGCCGGTTAAGCATAGTTTAAGGAGTTTAATATGACAAATAAATCAAAAAGTGTCACACATATAGATTCGTTACCTGCCAAGGTTAAAACCGGTTTTACATTGGCAGAAACATTAATCACTCTTGGCATAATCGGAATTGTCGCTGCCTTAACTATCCCAAATTTGATTACCAATTACCAAAAACATGTGACTGTGACTAAGTTACAAAAGGCAATTTCGGTACTTAATCAAGCATATAAAATGTCATTTGATGATGTGGGCGAGCCTTCAACTTCTGAATCTTTTGCAATGGGTGGAGATGCGTATTTTAACAAATATTGGGCACCTTATATTAAAACTGCGATTATTTGCAAAACCTATCAACAATGTGGGTATAAAAGAATCAATCCTTGGCTTGGAGCAAATCATGCGGTTTCAAACACCGCGGTCGTTGCAAGTAATGAAAGGACGACTTTTTACACCTCAGATGGGTTTTTATACATAATATTTACATCTCAAGGTGGCAGTAAGCTCGGAGAACACGTTAAAAATTCGCAAGTATATGTCGATATCAATGGTGGCGAAGGTCCAAATGTCTATGGGCGCGACTTGTTCGTATTGGCTCGAGTTGAAGAAGAAGGTGGAGGGATACAGCCATACGGCTACAAATCTACAGCTGAAGATGTAGATAAGCAATGTTCAAAAGATACATTTGGGATGTTTTGTGCAGAAAAAATCCGCCGTGCAGGTTGGAAAATTGAAAAAGATTATCCGTGGTAATAACTGAGGGCAAGAGGTCAGGATGGCGAGATGGCGGACTTTGTTAAATTGTCATTCTATTGGCAAGTGCGCCGTGTGCAATTGAACAATAAGGACTATGTCACTCTGAACTTGATTCAGAGTCTATCCATTTGATTGAAAAACTGGATTAGGGTCAATTTTCAAAATCTAAATTAATTGTCATTCCGAATTTATTTCGGAATCTCAAATTTAGCACTTAGGTCTGTGTCATTCTGAACAGCAGGAGCGGAGTGCGGAACGAAGTGGAGTCACGTTTAATGCGACTGCGTTGATTCAGAATCTTTTCCATATTTAATAATTTAGCAAATATTGTAATTGATAAATACTGATTATTGAAAGGATTCCGAAATAAATTCGGAATGACATTGTTTTACTTTGTCCAGTTAGAGATTATAAAACAGGCTGTAGGTCGGCTTTACCAAGCCGACAAAATTTAATTGTTGGGTTAGTAAACCCAACCTACTTTATCTTAGGTGATAAATGTTTTTGTTTTAATAAACATTGATAGATTCTGAATAGGATAAAATCTACGTCGCTATGCTCCTTGATTTTTAATCCTTTCAGAATGACAGAGATTTATATTGAAAAGTCATTACAAATAACCCAACGGTCGGCATGAAATGCCGACCGTTGGGTAAAATAATCTATCTTCAAAACCCTATGTATCAATATTTGTTGCATATACCGCATGGGTTTGAATAAAGTCACGTCTTGGTTCGACTTTATCACCCATCAATACATCAAACAATTGGTCACAAAGCATTGCATCTTCAAGATTTACTTTCAACAATGTTCTTGTTGCAGGGTCCATTGTTGTTTCCCAAAGTTGTTGCGGCATCATTTCACCTAAACCTTTGAAACGTTGGATTTGCAAGCCTTTTTGACCTCTATCATCGATAAGTTTTTGCAATTTTTCAAATGAATCAATTTCGTGTTTTTCTGTATCTGTTTCCAAAATCAAACCATCTGATTCTTCAATCAAGAAATCACGAATTACAGGGTAAGCTGCTTTCAATTTCTTGTACTCTGAACTCTTGATGATATTTTGGTTCAAAATTACGTGTTCTTCATCATTCAAGTGCAACATAAATGAATATTTTGAATTTTCAGGATTGTATTTTACTTCAACCTTATAGTTTTCAGCCTCTTGAATATTGTAGTTTTGAGCGTGGTCAACCAAATAGTGGTTCAAGTAATCGCAAACCTCGTTCATTCTTGATTGACTGTCAAAGTCTTCCAATTTGATATCTGAACGGATTAAACCTCTCAAAAATACTGCAGGGTATAAGTTCAGAATTGGGTTGTTGTAAGAACGATAAAATTCTGACATGTTTTTAATAAGGTCTAATAACTCATCACCTGTTTTTACATTTTTCTTTTCTTTATCTGACAAGCTCAAATTCTTGATACCACGTTCTTTCAACATTTTGTCCAAAACATGTTCGTTGAACAAATACTCAGCGGTTTTGCCTTGAGTAACCTTGAACAATGGAGGTTGAGCAATATATACATAACCGTTTTCAATAAGCGGTTTTGCGTATCTGAAGAAGAATGTCAACATCAAAGTTCTAATGTGAGCACCATCGACATCGGCATCGGTCATGATGATAATTTTGTGATATCTCAATTTATCAATCTCAACTTCTTCCTCGTTTCTGCTGATTTTGATACCGAAAGCTTGAACCATTGATTGAATTTCGTTATTGGCATAAATTCTATCAAGTCTTGCTTTTTCAACGTTAAGAATTTTACCTCTCAATGGCAAAATCGCTTGGAACATTCTGTTCCTGCCTTGTTTTGCAGAACCACCTGCGGAATCACCTTCGACTAAGAAGATTTCGCATTTTTCAGGTTCGCGGTTAGAACAGTCTGCCAATTTCCCCGGAAGGGTAGAATTTTCAAGAACGGATTTTCTTCTTGTAAGTTCTCTTGCTCTTCTTGCAGCCTCTCTTGCGCGTTGAGCTTGAAGAGTTTTTTCCAAAATTGCTTTTGCGATTTTTGGGTTAAATTCAAGCCATTCTTGCAACTTGTCACGAACTGCATCTTGCACTGCGCCCATTGCCTCTTGAGAACCAAGTTTTTCTTTTGTTTGACCTTCAAATTCAGGGTTAGGAATTTTAACAGAAACAATTGCTGTCAAACCTTCTCTAACGTCTTCACCTGACAAGTTTGATTCAGAGTCTTTTAATATATTATTTTTTCTTGCGTAATCATTCAATACACGAGTGATTGAGTTTCTGAAACCTGTTAAGTGAGTACCGCCTGAATGTGTGTTGATGTTGTTTGCAAAAGATAATACACTTTCTTGATAAGAATCAGTGTATTGCATTGCAACTTCAACTTGCAAATCACCAACAACTTTGTCAATATAAATCGGTTTTTCATGAAGAACGGTTTTATTTTTGTTTAAAAATTCTACATAACTGCCGATACCGCCTTCATAGTGGAATGTTTCAACTTCTTCCGAGTCATGGCGAGAGAAGATAATTTTCAAACCTTTGTTCAAAAATGCCATTTCTCTCAATCTGTTACCGATTACATCACAGTCAATTTCTGTAGTTTCGGTAAAGATTTCAGGGTCAGGCCACCAAGTTGTTTTTGTACCTGTTTTAGTTGTCGCCTCGCCTTTTTCAACAGGTGCAAGAGGTTCTCCTCTCATATATTCCTGACGCCAAACATATCCGTCACGAGAAACTTCTACAATATATTTTTCTGATAACGCGTTTACAACAGATGCACCTACGCCGTGAAGACCGCCTGATACTTTATAACCGCCATCACCGAATTTACCGCCTGCGTGAAGTACGGTGTGAACGATTTCCAAAGCTGATTTTCCGCTATCAGGTTTGATATCAACAGGAATACCACGACCGTTATCTTCAACAGTGATACTGTTATCTTTGTGGATAGTTACATGGATATCTGTACAAAAACCTGCTAAAGATTCGTCAATAGAGTTATCAACGATTTCATAAATACAGTGGTGCAAGCCTCTTTGTGAAGTTGAACCGATATACATCCCCGGTCTTACACGAACAGCTTCCAAACCTTCCAAAACCCTGATGTTACTAGCATCATATTGTTTTGAAGTATGAGTCTCAATCTCTTCATACTGTTGTTCAACTTGTTCTTGAACCTGAGCTTTCTCAACTTCTTTTATCGCTTCCATACCTTTATCATTAATAATATCTTGTGCGTTATCAGCCATATACTTCTCCCTAATCTACTGGTATATGTTACAGTATAGCACAAAAACAGGTATCTTAACAAATATGTTTACTTATGTTAGCAAAACATAAACAATTAGCCCAAAATCAGTAAATTAATATTGACAATAGAGTCTTATAGCTGATAAAATTTTACTGGGTAACTATATCCAAAAATTAGTGTACAATGTTTAATAACAAACTTGGCAACGGAAGGTGAAATGGAAAAAATCAGCGTAAAAATATGTCTTGGAGAAACTTGCTTTGTAATGGGAGCAGAAAATATTCAAGAGCTTAGCCGATTACTTCCTGAAAAATATGGCGACAGAATAGAACTTGCAGGGACTCCTTGTATGGGCTATTGTGCTGCTGATTGGGAAGTTTCAAAAGCACCTTATGCCAAAGTTGATAACGATGTTATCAAAGATGCGACAGTCGAAAAAATTATTTCGGCAATAGATGAAAAATTAGCTAAGTAGAAAATAGAAAAGGAAAAGAAATGGCTGTAAACTCACCAAGACAAACATCTCAACTAAAAAGAGAAATTCTCGTAAGATTAATTAAAGCATATCTGAGCGATAATTTTGAAGAAAACACAAGATTAATCCCTTACGATATGAGACCAAAAGGCAGCGAAGTTCCATACAGATGCTGTATTCATAAAGAAAGAGCTATCTTGAGAGACCGTGCAATCGCAGGATTAGGTTTATCAATTGAAGAGGCTGATGACAGCGTATTATTGTCAACTTACGCAAAACAGGCAGAAGAAAGAAAAGAACCTGAAGCACATCCGTTGACAGTTCTTACAACTGCTTGTAAAGGTTGCGTACCTTCAAGAATTTACGTAACAGACCTTTGCCAAGGTTGTGTTGCAAGACCTTGTGAATCAACTTGCCGTTTCGGTGCAATTTCTGTTCATGACGGAAAATCTCACATCGACCCTGAAAAATGTAAAAATTGCGGTATGTGTGCTCAAGTTTGCCCTTATCAAGCAATTACAAAAATCATCGTTCCTTGTGAAAACGCTTGTCCTGTAGGCGCTATTGCAAAAGACGAAGAAGGTCATGCAAGAATCGACTTTGACAAATGTATTTCTTGCGGAAAATGTGTAAGTGCATGCCCATTCGGTGCAGTTCACGAAAAAAGCCAAGTTATTGACATTCTTCAAACAATGAAGGCAGGTAAAAAAGTTGTTGCAATGATTGCCCCTGCAATTATGGGTCAATTGCCTTGCTCACCAAAACAATTGAAACAAGCTATCTTATCACTTGGTTTCAGTGATGTAGTTGAAGTTGCAGAAGGTGCTGATATCACAACTAAAAATGAGGCTGCTGAATTTGTTGAAAGAATGGAAAGAGGAGATGGGTTTATGACAACATCTTGCTGTGCAGGATATAATGAACTTGTTGAAAAACACGTTCCTGAACTAAAACCTTTCCGTTCAGAAACAAAAACACCTGCATACTACACAGCAGAATTAGTTAAAAAAGAAACTCCTGATGCTGTTACAGTGTTCTTTAGCCCATGTGTTGCAAAAAGACGTGAGGCTCTTCAAAACCCTCAAATCGATTACGTTTTGAACTTTGAAGAATTAGGTGCATGGTTCACTGCACTTGATGTAAAAGTTGATGCTTGTGATGAATCTGAATACAGAAAAGAATCTTCAGCAGAGGCTAGAAACTTTGCAGTTACAGGCGGTGTTGCAGGTGCTGTAAATGCACTATTGGATGATGATAAAAAAGCTACACCTTATGTAGTTGACGGTTTGAATAAACAATCAATCAGAGACTTGAAGAAATTTGCTAAAAACGGCAAATGTGATTTGGGTAACTTGATTGAGGTTATGGCTTGTACCGGCGGTTGCTTGGGCGGTTCTGCTACAATTAACGCATATAAACCTGCGGTAAAACAATTGACAAACTATGTAAAAGAAAGTCCTGAAATTAAAGACGTAGTGAAAAAATAAGGGCTAAATTTGATATTTTTACACAGCGGGATTTGCATACGCAAATTCCGCTGTTGTTTTTGGGGAAAATTTTTATATTGTCATTCCGAGAGGATTTTAAATTAAGTTTATATGTCATTGGAATAGTAGGTCGGCATTGCCATGCCGACAATAGAGCCAAAATCTACTTTGTCTCTTCAAATTTGTCACCCTGAACTTGTTTCAGGGTCTCTAATATTACAAATTAAGCATAAGACTAAATCTGTTAAATTTGAGATGCTGAAACAAGTTCAGCATGACAGAAATAATAAACTGCTAAAATCCGCAGTTCAGCAGGACAGTTAAGTTTTCCAAAATCATGTCATTACACCGCAAAACATGCACAACGATGAGATGGCGCAATGGTCTTCAACTGAGGAACTTCGTGCGTACAAATATCCATACAACATTCACACCTTGGGTGGAACTTACAACCATCAATCTTTTGCGATAATGTCGGAGGCTGCCCTTTTATTGTCTCTAATTTTTCACCCCTATTTGATGGCAGAGATTTCAACAAAGCCTTTGTATAAGGATGTCTTGGATTTGAGAAAAACTCTTTGTTTGGAGCACGCTCAACTATTCGCCCTGAATACATAACTGCAATTTCATCTGCATTTTCACTCACTAGCGCTAAATCATGAGTAATCAACAAAATAGATGTATTATTTTGCTTTTTGATGTCATTTAAAAGATTCATGATTTGAGCTTGAATCGTCACATCAAGCGCGGTCGTCGGTTCATCTGCAATAAGAATTTCTGCATTACATGCCAGTGCCATAGCAATAATTGCACGCTGTTTCATACCGCCTGAAAATTCATGCGGATAATTTTTTAATCTTGATTTTGCATCAGGGATTTGAACCGATTCAAACGCTTCAATCGCCTTTTTCTCCGCCTCTATCCCATGCAAATTTTGATGAATTTTTATAATCTCCAACAACTGGTCACCAACGGTATACAATGGATTTAGTGAGGTCATTGGGTCTTGTGGAATCAGTGCAATTTTTGAACCCCTGATATGCTGCATTTGACTTTGAGTCTTATTAAGAAGGTTTTCGCCGTTAAAATAAATTTCACCGCTTGTGATTTTTGCACTTTTGGGAATAAGTTTTAAAATACTCATTGCGCTCATTGTTTTGCCACACCCTGATTCCCCAACAATTGAAAGCATTTTTCCTTTTTCAAGAGAAAAAGAAACATCAAAAAGCGCTTGTCTAAATGTGTCTTCGCACTGAAAACCTAAATTCAAATTTTTAACTTCAAGAATTGCCATTTGTGGTTAATTATATAATTATCCAACCTGTATGTCCATAGGTCGAAGAGGGGATAGCAAAAATCAAAAGGCGCGTCCCACCGCGCCTTTTATAAAAATAAAGTAGTCCGTAAGCCGTGTTCTGTTTATAGATAATCATCTGTCTGGTATTAGGATTGCTCCTAATCTCTAGCGATTTTTCCGAAGATGGCGAACAACCTTAGCCTTCGAGTCAATCTTGCATCCGACCGGGGTTTACCTAGCTGATACCTTCCGATATCACTGGTGAAGCTCTTAACTCACCGTTGCACCATCGCCTGTGATTATAAATAATCCATTGGCAGTCTACATTTCTGTGGCACTATCCGCCGACTCACATCGCCCGGAGTTTCTCCGGCGGTCTGTTCTGGGATGCACGGACTTTCCTCACTTGAGCTAATCTCAAGCGCGATTATCCGACTACTTTAAACTTTAGTCCTCATCATTTGAGTTCTTTTCACTTGTAATATTTCTATTAACTTTAACTGCGTTTTTAGCCCAGTTGTTAGTATCATTCACGATATCAATTTGACCGTTACCATAGATTTTCATTTGGAATCTGTCAAAACCGTTTGTTTTACCTTCGCAAGCATTTCCTGAACCTAATTCCGTTGAAAATCCGCAGTTAGGGTCATTTTTACCATTAACATCAACTGTCAATGTAATAGAGCCGCCTTTGTCTGCAGAAGATGAGAAATTAGCAGCTGAAAAAGCCCAATCCATACCGTCTTTTGTTGAGAATGAATCTACGGCAGTATCACTTACGCCAAGTTTATCTTCAAACAATGTTTTGAATTTTGTTGTCGCGTTAGCTGTATCTGTATGAGTTTCATCCCATTTAGTACAGTTTACGGTACCTGCAGGGTCATCAAATCCGATACGCGGATTGGTGATTGCTGATGTTTTATCAGGATAGCAAGCTTCATCGTTAATCAAATCACTGACAACAGATTGCACTGTGTAATACGCGCGTTTTGCCATAATTGTATTTTGGTTAGGCATCATATTAAATATTACAGGTAACAAAATTGCACATAAAATTGCAATTACGCCCAAAGCTACCAAAAGTTCTGTCAACGTGAATGCTTTATTCGATTTCATCATCTTTTCAAATCCTCTATCCATATAATAATAAATATATTCATATTATATCATGTTCAGTTGTAATTTTCAATACGATGTGTTATAATGGTAGTAGTAGAGAGTAATACGAGGACTTAAAATATTTGTTCGGATTGTAAAATTTTGTTTACATAATAGCAAAATAATCCGTTCAGATGAGTTAATAACACATCACACAAATTATAATGTGTAGGATAAACACGAATATTTAGGGTATACGAACTCTAAATACAAGAGTATAAGGGTAGAAAATATGGTCGATAACAGGTCTGCGGGCTTTTTCGGTATCGGTGGCGCTTTCAATTTCAAAAGCGGAGATATTTCAGGAACAGCGGCAAAATTATCAGATGATAAAATGGGACAAGGCGGTGAATATTTTTCTCAACGCGGTCAGGAAGAAGAACAACAAGCCCCTGCCAACCAGTATATGGACCAAAGTGCTGTTTTGCGTGCTACTCTTAATTCTTTGGCAATGATGAATGTTGCAAACGTGATTAATGCTAAAAAGCGCAAGCCTGTTGTGGATGAAGAGGATAAAATCACAGAAGACTTGAAAGAAATTTTACGAGTGAAAAAGCTCCAAAATCAACAAAACCGCAAACACCAAGATGAAGACTTTGAAGAGTAGAAATTCATAGGGCAGAGCTGAATCTGGGGCTTGAACCTAACAATGTAAATATTGTCATTCTGAAAGCTTAGAAAAATTAGGCGAATGGAATGAGGCTAAATTTTTCTTGCTATTCAGAATCTATCAATGTTGATTTTGTTGTCGGCATAGCAATGCCGACCTACTAAACTAATTGTACAAATAGGTCTATGTCATTCTGAATCAGCTCAGCCTGCGCCCACATACAGGCTCACACATTTCGCTCTAGCTCAATGGTTCGCTTTGTAAAGTTCAGAATGACATTATAAAAAGTCACGTCATTACGAGGAAAGTTTACTTGCAAATGTCACATAAGTATTAACGGAGTGATGTGGTAATCCACAACAAGGTTTGTAGGGGGCAATGTTGTGCAGTAAAAATCCTACTTAATCAATTTATAAACCATTCGTGTAAAATTTTCATCATTGTTAATCTTATCAATCAACTTTTCACGAACAACATTAATATCATCAAGATGTTCAAATTCAAAAAGGTCAGATGCCTTGCAATCAAAAATTTCCATAATCTTTTGCATTGTAGAAATTCGTGGAAAAGATTTTCCGTTTTCAATTTTCAAAATATTTCTCGGTTCAATACCAATAATCTCAGCCAATTTTTCCTGAGTCATATTGTTGCGCTTTCTCAGCTCTCTAAGTCTTTTCCCAAAAAGTATTTTCACATCTTCCATAATATTTCTTATTTTATTCATAAAAGAGAAAAATACTAACGTCGTAAAAGTATATCAAATATTGACAAAAGTGATGTAAAAGTATATTATACATGATGTTTATTATCATATATGAGGTTAAAATATGCTAAATAAGGTTACACGAAAACATTCCACCAATACGACCAGTCAATTAGAGGGGGGAACCCACGTAGATTTGTCCCAAATCAAGGTAAAACTTGGATTTACTTTAGCAGAAGTATTAATCACACTTGGTATAATCGGCGTTGTTGCAGCAATGACAATACCGACATTAATGACGAATTACAAGGCGCATAAACTCCGCACCAGATACCTAAAAGCATATTCTATCGCTCAGCAGGCATTTCGTTTGATGGAAGGCGATGATGTTTCAACTGACCCATCAACCTACCGAGTTTTAGGTGATGGTAAATTTTACAAAACATATATGAAGTATTTTCAAGCCCCATTTGATTGTGGGTACTTGTCAGGTGGTATAAATACTAGCAATTTATGCTACAATCCAGTAACTTCGCAAAAATACAAATCCCTAGATGGCAAATCAGGTATGAATAGTTCTTATCTTGATGATGGTTCTTTTGCATTGCAAGACGGTACACTTTTTATGCTGGAAAATCAAGCAGGAGTAAATCGTTTGTGGGTATCTGTCGATATAAACGGATACAACAATCCGCCAAACCGTTGGGGATATGATTTGTTCACTTTTGATTTTCAAGAAGGCGTTTTGAGGACAATGGGTGACAGCAAAACCGCATACAGCGATATGAATTTATATTGTAATCCAAAAATTTCATCTGACATGAACGGCATTGCCTGTGCTCAAAAAGCCAAATCTGATTCTGAATATTTCAAAAAATTAGTTAAAGAGTTCAAATAGTAGACCCAAAATTTTTACAAATTGATTAGAGTAAAAAATTTGTTATAATAATGATATGGCAGATTTTGATAAAAGCAGTCTTGAAGAATTAAAACAAAAAGTGCACGAAAAACTGGACGATACCGAGCTTTACACCTTTAAAGGTTCGGTTTCAAAGTTGTTAGGTTTGACTGTAGAAGTTAAACTTCCGGGGCTGAAAATCGGTGATTTGTGCTACATTGAAACCTTTGACGGCAAATTAAAACCTGCTGAAGTTGCGGCATTTAAAGGTGAAGTTGCACAACTTTCTCTGTTACTTGATGGTAGCGGAATTGGGCAAGGTAGCCTTGTTACAACCACAAGACGCCCTATTACTATTCCTGTTGGGGACTTTTTGCTCGGAAGGTTGATTGACCCACTTGGCAATCCGATTGATGGTAAGCCTCTTGATACCACAGGCGCAATGTGGCGTCCAATTGAAGGTCCACCCCCAGGACCATTTGAAAGACCGATTATTACAGAACAGTTTTCTACCGGCGTGCGTGCAATCGATGGCTGTATGACGATGGGTTGCGGACAGCGTTTGGGTTTATTTGCAGGTTCAGGTGTTGGTAAAAGTACACTGCTTGGTATGATTGCGCGAAATTCTGACGCAGATGTCAATGTTGTTGCACTAATCGGAGAACGTGGTCGTGAGGTTAAGGAATTTGTCGAAGATTCTCTTGGCGAAGTTGGTATGGCAAAATCTGTTTTGGTATGTTCTACAGGTGACCAACCTCCATTGATTCGTCAAAAAGCTTTGCTGACGGCAACTGCGGTATGCGAATATTTTAGAGACCAAGGTAAAAAAGTTTTCTTGATGACAGATACCGTAACACGTTGTGCGATGGCAGGTCGTGAAGTTGGTTTGTCTTTGGGCGAACCTCCAACAATGAAAGGTTACCCACCTTCAATTTTCTCATGGCTGCAAAAGGTATTGGAAAGAGCCGGAAATAGCCCAAAAGGTTCTATTACCGCATTGTATACCGTGTTGATGGAAGGTGATGATATTTCTGACCCAATCGTTGATATTGTACGTGGTATTGTAGACGGTCACATTTTCTTGTCAAGAAAAGTTGCCGAATCAAATCACTACCCTGCGATTGACGTATTGGGAAGTATTTCACGTTTGATGAGTGCGATTGCCACACCGGAACATAAAGCTGCGGCAGGTAAACTACGTACAATTATGTCAATGTATCGTGAAAATAAGGACTTGATTGACGTTGGTATGTATCAACCTGGGTCAAACCCAAAACTTGATACCGCAATTGAAATGATGCCAAAAGTTAATGCGTTTTTGCAACAAAGAACCTCCGAGAGCGTAACAATGGAAGGTACAATCCAACAACTCGTCGACATGATGCAAGGCGTGGATATTTAGTCAGATGATGTTGATGAATATTAAGGATTTTGAATATTATGTAGATTCTAAAGTTTTAGAACGAGGAAAAGCTCTTTTAGACAAAGACTGTATCCACCTGAAGTTTCACTATGGATTACGTTGGGTTTTTGAGGTAAAAGGTTCTAAACTGTATAATGTTGTAATCCGTTTACGCAAAAATGGAATTATACAACAAGAAACATGCTCATGCCATTATGCACAAGTACATATATGCAAACATCTTGTAGCTTGCCTTTTATATGTTAGACAAGAACTTGGAATTTTCAAAGAAACAAGGCTTTCTGCATTTTTAAAGAAAAATCCTGAACTTGTAGAACAAAAAGAGTACATCAAAATTTCTAAGAAATTTATGCAAAGCATATTTACGAAAATTCGCAAAAATGGTTATATTAGCTATAATAATATGCCACAATTTGTAATAGCAATTGATGAATTGTTAGAATATTTTGAGTCAAATAGAGAGATATTAAAAGACAAACAACTATCCCTAAATTTATGTCTATTTTTAATAAATACAATTAGTAAAACTAAATATAATTGTGATGACTCTAATGGAGAAATTGCAAGTTCTTTTTATCTGGTAACTGATTTTATCGAAAAATGTTTGTTAGAGCAAAACACTACATTATTTTCAATAATTTATAACGAAATTGACAATTCTAAAAATGAATATGATTTTGAATTGGGTAAATTATTAGAATTGGCTAGTCAGTTTGCACAAACAGAAATAGATAAGCAAAAATTTAAATTTTTGGCAGATACTACAAATTGTAAAGAGTATTATTTGAAGATATTGAAGAAATATTTGTAAGCATTTATATGAATGGATTAAAAAAGGCCTAGTTATATAGTTATTTATGTTAATATGTAATATTAGAACGGTAAGTTTTAGAAATAGACTTCCAAAACTTGACAATTTTATACAGTTATGGAAATAATATTTATAGGAGTTAATTATGATTAAACGAGATGAATATTTAAAAAAACTGATTGGATTTAAAGATAAACAACTTATAAAAGTTATTACGGGTATTAGGAGATGTGGTAAATCTACATTATTAAAGATTTATCGTAAGTATCTGCTAGATAATGGTATAGGTGAAAACCAGATAATAACTATAAATTTTGAAAACCCAGATTATGACGAATTAAAAGATTATAAAGCTTTATATACCTATTTAAAGTCAAAATTGGTTACAGATAGTAAATATTATATCCTACTTGATGAAATTCAAAATGTTACAGATTATCAAAAAGCAATAGATGGTTTGTATATTATGGATAATGTTGATTTATACATAACAGGGTCAAATGCATATTTTATGTCAGGAGAGCTTGCAACTCTGTTATCTGGTCGATATGTAGAAATTCAAATGTTGCCACTATCATTTAAAGAGTATGTTTCTGCACACAGTGAAAAAAGTGATTTACCTACTCTTTATAGGCAATACATTGAAAATAGCTCTTTCCCTTATGTTATTGAACTTGGGGAAGATAAAGAACAAATAAGAACTTATTTAAGTGGCATATATAATACAGTTATCCTAAAAGATGTTGTAAGTAGAAAAAACATTTCTGATGTTTCAGTATTAGAAAGTATTATAAAATTCATGTTTGATAATATTGGAAATATCACAACACCTAAAAAAATTAGTGATACAATGACTTCAAAAGGGCGAAAAATATCAAATCATACCGTAGAAAATTATCTTGCAGCATTGGTTGATGGTTTTATATTATATAAAGCTGGTAGGTATGATATAAAAGGGAAACAATACCTTGAGACCCAAGAAAAATATTATATCCCAGACATTGGACTTAGATATTTCCTTTTAGGCTCTAAATATGTAGATATGGGGCATGTTTTGGAAAATGTTGTTTACTTAGAACTTATTCGTAGAGGTTATAAAGTCTATATTGGGAAAATCGATAGTTTAGAAGTTGACTTTGTTGCAGAAAAAAATGGAGAATTAGAATATTATCAAGTGTCACAGACGGTAATGGATAAAACAACATTAGAACGAGAACTCACACCGTTAAATAGTATAAAAAACCATTATCCAAAATTCTTAATAACAATGGATAATATACCAAATGTTTCGCATAATGGAATTAAACAAATTTATGCTTTGGATTGGTTGTTAACATAATATTAAGTTGGTTTATTATATTGAATATTCCATGCTTGACCCATAAACTTTAATATATTACTTAAAACTTCCAACTTTTCTGCCGTAACGGTCGTATTGGGTGGTTCTACCCATGGAATCGGTTTTGAATGAGCCTGTTTTTCTTCCATATTTATCATAAGATGTGGTTGGCCCGTTATAGTTTGTCTTATAGCTACCAGTTCTTGACCCATATTTATCGTATGTATTGTAGCCCGTTGATGTCTTTTTGATTGTTCCTTGTCTTGAGCCCTACTGGTCATATTTTGTCGTTGTATTGCCGTTGGTTTTGTAAGTTCCTGTGCGTGAACCGTATCTGTCATAAGTTGAGGTTGTAGAGCCATTTGTTCTATATGAACCTGTTTTACTGCCATATTGGTTGTAAGTATTACCCGCAAATGCACTGCCAGTCAATAACAAAGATACAAATATAATTGCCAAAAGTTTTTTCATAATTTTCTCCTAATATTAGAACGACTTAAATTTAAACATGTTCATTCAAATTGAAATACAACTTTAAAATATTTTTCATTTTTATTATTTTTTTTCTTATTTATAAAATTCTTCCATTTTTTTATAAAAATGTTCTATTGCTGTTTCTACCTTATGATTAAAATTTGTGTGAAATTCTTTAAAATATCCATTATCAGTTAAACTAAAATATTCTGAATAAAAGTTATTGAGATATCTATCTTCTTTTCCTGACCCTGTATATAAATCTGACTCCATTTTTGAATATTCTTTAAATTTACCAAGGAAGAAGTATAAGGTTGTATCTTTTTTATCAACAATTGATAAGTTCGTGGTTAAGTCTTGGAGTGTCTTTAGTTCTTTTCTACAAAAAAGACCTATTTGATTCGTTACAAAACATTTGATAAATTCATCATCATCTTGTTCTTTATACCACTTATTTAAATAATCTAATTTACTTTGAAAGTTTTTTAATAAAGTATAAGATGCGCTATGAATTTCAAAAAGTTTCTTAGCTTTTAATTCTTTTTTCCAAGTTTTTAGTGCTTCTAATGCGATTAAAACAGTGCCAAGCCCAATGATAGTAGTTAAAAAGCCCTCATGTTTATCCACTTTGTCTATCATATCAATAGCTATAGATTTAAATAATTCTAAAATCTCAATAAATTTTTGCATTTATTTTCCTCCAGTTAATATTTTTCAAAAGCGAACATAATTCCTCCAACTTTTATGATTAACAATTACTTATTAAATTGTCCGATATCCTTTATACTCATTTTACATTTTTGGAACTTATTCTTTATATCATATATCAAGGATACAAAATTAATGAGTCTTTAATGTTTTATCTTCATTAGAAAAATTGAATATAGAAGATTCAGAATTTTTAATCAGTGCTTGTTTTGAATCTAACATCCTCTTCCAATCGCTTATGCTTATTTTTAAATCTGATTTTGGATTAGAAATAGTAACTTTCCCATTGTCATTGTAATGCAAATACTCATATATACTACTCCCTCCATAGCCAGCTACTTTATTTTGCCAATCTATATGGTCTTTTATTTTTCCATTATTTATATCATTTTGTAATGACGTTGCAATACTATATACTTGGTAGGCATTTAATTCTGACTCTTGACGGTAGGGATGTTCTATCCAACTAATGGCAGCATTCTTAGAAATATTATTTTTAATGAGGCTACTAAGATATAAACTTAAAAATAATGCAACTATATAAATTGATATAATAATAAATCTTCTTAACAAAATTCTCACCTCTATTTAGTATCCACAATTACATTTCTCAATACCATAACGGCTTGCTCCGTTTGCATATATAGTGAATTTATATGTTTCCCCTGGGTTTAAAGCATTCATAATTAGTATTGGTTCTTCACCGATTCTATTCCCGGAAGAGTCAAATGTGTGAATTTCTATATCAGGGTTATAACATGTGATATTTGATGTATTTTTTACAATTCCCTCTATTTTTTGCATTCCATATCCCATATTAACAAGATGACTATTTACAACTTCAATGTTTGCTCTAGGCTGAGGTGTTGGTTCTAACTCAAGATTTTGATATTCCGTATTATGTGATTCTGGATAATAATATTCTTTTACATTTAAAATAACGATAGAAAAACTAACAAATATAATTACTAAAACAGTAGCAATGGCGATATGATTGCCAAGTTTATTAAATGATTTTGTTCTTTGTACGTTTTTAATTACTTCTTTTATTATATTGTGACCACAATATTTGCAAAATTTTGCATCTTTTTCAATTTTCTTGTCACAATTAGGGCATTTGATATATTTTTCATCTTCTAATTTTTCTAAATATTCTTTTATATTTGTTCCACAATTAGAACAAAATTTAGAATTGTCTGAAATTTCTTCTTTACATTTTGGACACTGCATATAGAGACCTTTCCTTTTTAAATGGAGCGGGCAACGAGACTCGAACTCGCGATCTTCTCCTTGGGAAGGAGACATTCTACCACTGAACTATGCCCGCAGGGGAAATTTTTATATATCTATTATAGCACAGGTTTTTATTTTTGAAACATATTGTCAATCTTAAAACATAATCAATACTACAAATGGAAAACTTAAAGGATAGGCTCAATTAAAGAAAACCGCCCCTTAAGTTTTTATAGCAAATTCTTAACCTATTTCAGGTCAAATTGTAAATAATAATGAAAAAGAGGTGGGTGTCCGCCTCTTTTTAGTGTACAGTTGTGGGGCTGTAAAATAAGGTGAAGTGTTAGATTAGCCTAACACTCTTTGTGTAAAAAATGAGCTTGTTTTTTGTTATCAGCAGAATGGTGTTTGTCGCTGTTTCTATAGCCGATTCCTGCTCTATAACCCGAAACCGAATACAAAAGTGGCAGTGACGGTTCTATCCATTTCAAGCCTGACAACAATGATACGGTTGCAATATCATCCGTATGTAGTCCCAAGTCAATCAATTCAGGGGTTCTGATATCTTTCTTTTTATCCTTTGAAACAAGCGGATTAATAAATTTGTTACCGATAAAGTTTGCAATCGCGCTTCCGCCGATTACGCCTGTCAAAAGGATTCCGCTCACCATACCAACGCATCTTGCGCCTTTTGATTTGATATTCATTTTTTCTAAAATTCCAAGGGCAACACCTGCGCCGATATTGCACATAAAGATATTTGCCAAGTATTGATAAATTCCTTCTTTAATTTTATTTGGAACTTTATCTTTCCAATTTTTTTCGGTAAGTTTATCTGCAACAACTCCGCCTGCAATTCCGCCTGCGACAGGAACAGCGCCGTAGATTGAAAGCCATCCGATTTCTTTAAAAATATCTTTTGCCTGAATATTTTCAGGAGGTGGAATTAGTTTATTGGCAAGTTCGCTGTGTTCTTTTGCGTTGAAAAGTTCGTGAGTTTCTTTTAATGATAAAATCTTGGTTTTTGCTTTGTTTAAAAGTTTTTCAAAATTTTCGCCAACTTTGTGGGTTTGCAAGTATTCATCAATAATTTGAGTGTTTGCAGATTTAATTTCTTTAACTGTTTTAGAATTTTGTCGTCCTGTCAAAAATGCTGCAATTGTTGGAGCTTTTACCGCAGAAATCGCTGTTGTAGCAAGGATAATTTCGGTTCTGAGTCCGACTTTTTTCTTCTTTTCTTTTGGTGCATTTTCAATTTCTTTGATTAAAACTGCAGTCGAACCAACTGTTAGGGCAAGGGGTACGTTTTTGTTTATTTTTGCTGTCAGTAACGGTTGGTCTAAATATTTTCCGATTGCTGAAATTGTTGACATTAGTTTTGGGTTTCCTTCTTGTACATATCTAATATTTCTTGGTGGTTAGTGCAAAATTTTGTAAAATTAATCATTTCATTCAAGATATTTTGAGAGATGATATGCTCGATTTTACAAGCGTTTTCGCCTGCTTCGCTTGCAGGAATATTTAAAACTTTTTCAAAAAAATCTTTCAAAATATGATGTTTGTTATAAACATTTTTGGCTTCTTCAAGTCCTTTTGAAGTCAGCGAAATTGTTTCGTAACTGTTGTATTTGATAAGCTCTTTTGATACAAGTTTTGCCAAAGCCTCTGATACAGATGCTCTTGAAATATTCAATTTTCTGGCAAGTTCAGCACCTTTTAGTTGAACATCATTCAATGATGCAACATAAATTGCCTCTAAATAATCTTCTAAACCTGATGATAAATTCTGTGTTTTTGCGCACATAATAACCTCTTGTTTTTACAAAAATGATTGTAAGGTAAACCTAACACTTTGTCAAGTGATAAATTTTTATTTTGGAATAAAGCTTTCATGTGTTATAATGAATCTATGAGTGAGAGACAAAAAATAAGTTTAACAACGCAAAATCGTTTAATTATTTTCGGACTTGTTCTGAGTACCTTGCTAATTATGGCAATTGCGGTTTTTGCGACTGTTAATATTCAAAAAAATCTGAATGACAGTTACCAAAATTTTGGGCAAGTAATTTCAAAAATTCTTGCAATTGAGAGTGTCGAAATTACCAAAAATGTTCCTCAAAAAGAGGCATATAGCATTTTGAAAACTCACTCTGATTCTATTTTGAAATCGCACCACGATATTATTTTTATTGAATTTCGTGATGCTGATGGAAATATGGTTTATCGTGCAGAAAATTCTAAGGCTAATTCTTCCAGAAAGCCGAGTCTATCTGTTTCTTCGCCGATGGTAAATGTGGTAACCGGTGCAAATATCGGTTCTGTAACTGTCGGACTGTCAGGTTCAATTGTCGGAAAAGTTTCATCAACAACAAGAGCATCTATTTTGTTTGTTTTTGTAATTGTTTGGTTAGTTTTTGCGTTTGTTGTTTTGATAAATACCTATTTGATTACGCGCGAACTTAGAATTTTGCATGATGGCGTTCAAAAAATTTCATCAGGCGAATTTGGGTACAAAATTGAAGGCAAAGATGTCAGTGATGAGGTTAAAGAACTTTTTGATGCGTTTAATAACATGTCTGCAAGATTAAATGTTTATGAAGAACAAAATATTGAACAATTGACACTGGAGCGTAACAAGCTTGAGGCAGTGTTGATGAGTATTGCAAACGGTGTTGTTGTTTGTGATAACAATGACAAGGTTACGTTAATAAATAACCATGCAAAAGAGTTGTTAGAACTTGAGGGCGACCAATTATTAAACACTAATATTCAAAGTTATGTCGATACTGAAGGGGAATATTGTTTCAGTGAAAAAATTGATGAGTATAAAAAACTTTCGCTGGAAGAAAAATCTTCAAAACCGATTACATTTAATATCACAATCGATGGTCGAATTTTGAAATCTATAATTTCTCCGATGTTCACTCAAAATAATCACGATTACGTTGGCTATATCATTGTATTAATTGATGTCACTCGTGAAATCGAGATGGACCAAATGAAATCTCAGTTTATTTCAAATGTTTCTCACGAATTAAGGACTCCTGTCACTGTTTTGAGAAGTTATATCGATACTTTGTACAATTATGGCAACGAATTTGACTATGACACTCAAAAGGAATTTATTGGAACTATTAATACTGAAATCATCCGCTTAAACAGTATGGTTAATGATATTTTGGATTTTTCAAGATTGGATTCAAATGCGAAAATTGAAAAATCTGAAAATGATATTTCTCAACTTGTGGATGCGTGCGTTAATCAAGTTCAAGTATTGTTGAAGGAACATAATTTGAAAATTGAAGTCGAAAAAGAGGACGACATTCCGTTGTTGATGTTCAATTATGACTCAATTGCTCGTGCATTGACAAATTATCTGTCTAATGCGATAAAATATGCTCCGCAAGATTCTACAATTACCGTGAAATTATTCAAAGAACCTGAAAAAAATCAGGTTACGGTGACTGTTCGCGATGAAGGTATCGGAATTGCTCCTGAATTTCAAAAGAAAGTTTTTGAAAGATTTTATAGAGTTGAAAATAAGACACATAGCGTGAAGGGTACAGGACTTGGACTTCATCTGGTTAAAACTACGATAGAAAAACACCACCACGGAAATGTTTTTGTTAATTCCGTACCAAATCATGGTTCAACATTTGGTTTTTCTTTGCCGATTGATTTGTCCCTTGTAGAAGGTGCAAACGATGATGATAGCTTGGTGTAAAAGTATAAACAAAAAAGGACTATGTTATTCTGAATTTATTTCGGAATGATATGTACCCTCTCCGAGGAACGCTAGCCGAACCAACGAGCTATGCGAGTTGTGTGAGACTGCGTGCCGTATGGCTGAGGGCTAGGGTGAGGGTTTGTCTAGTTGTAGGTCGGCTTTACCAAGCCGACAAAAACCAACATTGATAGATTCTGAATAGGATAAAATCTACGTTGCTTGCGCAACTTGATTTTTAATCCTTTCAGAATGACAATGATATAAGTTGCTCAATTTGAGACCCTGAAACAAGTTCAGGGTGACATGATACCCATTCTAGGGCCACTAGCCGACCTACATTTCGCCAAGGGTGCAAAGTTGTCTGTTATTTAATCCTAACAAGTGAATATTTAATCAAATTATAAAAATGATTATCCATTGAATGGAAATCTGCAAAATTTACGATATATGGAAGCAAGCTTTGGTCAAATTCGTATTTTAAATTAGAAATAATTTGTTCGTAATTTTCGGATTTTACTAATATATCCAAATCAGAAAGGTCAGAAAAATCACCTTTGACGCGCGAACCGTAGGCGTAAAATTCTCCCTCGTATTTATCTAAAATGTTTTTTATGATTTCAAATTCTTTATCAGTTATTCCAGGAATCATTTTTAAGTTTTCCTTCAATATTTCTAATTAATGTATTTGTATCAGTAATAAATCTGGGGATAATTTCAATTAATGCTCTTGATTTTTCCAAATTGTATTCATGTGCAGTGTTGTTTCTCTTTTCGTAGTATTCTTTCCAATTCTCCCATTGCGGAATAAGTTTGTAACCTTGCATTAGGCGGAAAGTGTTATTTACTGTTAATTCTTCTTCAGGTTTTCCATAAAGCTTTTTTAGCACTCTTTTCATTGTTTTTCTGGCAATTTCAAGAGTGTATTCAAATCTTTTGATACAAGAATCTTCAAGCATATCAACAAAATCACAAGATTTGTTTTCCTCAAGGGTTTTCATACTTGCTTGTAGAGTTTGAAGTGCAGATTTTAGATTTGTAATATCAATTTCCATCTCTATAACTCCCATTAATCAAACAAAGCATTGATTTTGTCTGTGATATCTTGAGGGTCGATTTCGTTTGTAATTTTGTTTACATCTTGTGCGATTTGGTATAATTTTGCAGCCTCAATCTTATCGCCTGTGATTGCGATTGAACGAGCCAAATTGAAATGAGCAAGTGCATAATTTGGGTTACATTCAACTGATTTTTTGAACATTTCAATCGCTTTTTGAACTCTGCCCAAATCATCAAGGTAAATTACGCCAAGGTTGTTGTAAGCAATATCATAGTTTTTGTCAAATTCGATTGCTAATTCGTATTCCCTGATTGCCTCGTCCGTGTCGCCTTTGCCCCAGTATAAGAATCCTAAATTACAGTGGATTTTTGCATTTTGTGGGTCAAGGTCAAGTGCATTGCGATAAACTGCAAGAGCGTTATCATAATCTTCTTTATCATAAAATGCGCTGCCCAAATTGATATAAATATCAATATCTTCAGGAGTTAGAAGATATGCGCTTTGATAAGAAGTGATTGCAGCATCTAAATCTTGTTTAGCCTCTTGGAATACAAAACCTAAAGTTTGGTTTACAACGCTTGTCCATTCTTTGCTTGGGTTCAGGGTTACTGCTGTTTGGAAATGAGATACAGCACCGTCAACGTCTCCTTTTACATATAAAATGTTTGCCAAGTTTGAATGAAATTCAGGCATGTTTGGCATAATTTGGATAAGTTTTTTGTAAACATCTATGGCATTGTCATAGTCGCCCAAATCTTCATACGCCTTGCAAAGATGTCTATATGCAGGGATGTTCAAGTTGTCCAACCAAATTGCCATTTTGTATTCTGTGATAGCGTTTTCAAATTGTCCAAGGGATGAATAAATATCGCCAAGCAAGCAATATAATGGGACAAACCCCGGAGCTTTGTCGATTGCATCAATATAAATGTCAAGTGCCTCATCAAGTCCTTTTGTTTGAACTTGCACATATCCTTTGAAAAGAATTGGCAAGAATTTGATATATGTCAAAGATTCTTTGACTTTTTTGATTCCGTCTTTGTCAAAAGGTAATGTCACTGCTGACATAAGATATTCGTAAGCTGATTTAATTTTGTTTTTTAATACTCGAAATGATGAAACTTTGTACAAATTATGCAGTAGGTAATGTGCGCGCGAACTTGACAATGGCGCATATTGGATAGCTTTTTTCGCGTTAATTTCGGCATCCAAAAATCTGGCTTTTTTAGTGTAAGTTTCTGCTAGCATATAGTATGCTTTTGCATATTTAGGGTCTTTAGAAACCGCATTGTCAAAGTAGTTGATGGCTTTATCTAAATCGCCTTTATAAAACTGTGCCATACCGATTTTGAAATAAATTTCGGCAGAATCGATAAATGATTCTAATGCGATTTGGTATTCTGTGATAGCCTCATCAATATATTGGCAAGATGAATAAATATCCAAGTGCCAAGCCAAATACAAATCGCCTAAACGCAAGTGTAGATTTGCGTTTGTTGGGTCTTTTTGTAATCCTATTTGGCATAATTCAATTGCGGATTTTACATTTCCGCCTTTAACTTCTTTGTTAATTTTTTTATCTAAAATTGTTGTATCGTTCTTCATATTCATAAAACAGCTCTTTATCATTTATTCTAATTAATTTTATATAAAAAAGCAAGTGAATTAACATAATTTTGTGTATAATGGAATTTATATTGAATGAGGATAGAGATATGAGTGAAAACAGAATTTATTTTGTAGATGTAACTAACAGAGACGGTGTTCAAACATCAAGATTAGGGTTGGCAAAGTTAGAAAAAACTATCATAAACCTTATGCTTGACGATATGGGAATAACTCAGTCAGAATTTGGATTCCCTACAACTCAGCACGAATTGAATTATTTGAACGGTAATTTGGAATTGGTCAGACGTGGAGCAATCAAGAAAACTAAACTTTCAGGCTGGATGCGCGGTATCGCATCTGATGTCGAGTCTTCATTCAAAAATGTTCCTGAACTAAAGTATGTCAACTTGTCCCAATCAACTTCAGAACAAATGATTACAGGTAAATATCAAGGTAAAAAAACTCCTGATGATATTATAAAAATGACTAAAGAGGCTGTTGAATGTGCGACGGATAAAGGGGCTAAAATTATCGGAGTTAATGCTGAGGATGCCTCAAGAAGTGATATTGACTTCTTGATTAAATATGCGACGGAGGCTAAAAAATCAGGTGCGCACAGATTCAGATATTGTGATACTTTGGGTTTTGAGGACCCTAAAACAACTTATGACAGAATTTATAAAATTGCAAAAGCGACAAATATGCCGATAGAAATGCACTTCCATAATGATTTAGGAATGGCTACCGCTTGTTCTGTGATGGGTGCAAGGGCAGCAATTGACGCTGGTGTTGATGCGTATATCAATACTGCAATCAATGGAATGGGTGAAAGAGCAGGAAATGCTGATTTGGTTTCTTGTTTGTTGGCTTGTTTAAAATCAGCAGGGTTTAAAGGTAAGTATAAAATTGATGAAAATATCAAGCTTGATAGAGCTTGGCATTTGGCGAAATATACTGCTTACGCTTTTGGTGTAAATATTCCGATAAACCAACCTGCAGTCGGTGATAATGCTTTTGCGCACGAATCAGGAATCCACGCTGATGGCGCATTAAAAGACAGAAGAAATTATGAGTTGTATGATTTTGAAGAGCTTGGCAGAGGGGAACCTGAAATTATTGAAACAGGCAGAATGATTACAACAGGGGAATACGGCGGTATTAAAGGGTTCAGAAACGTATATAATAACCTTGAACTTGAATTTAAGGATGAACATGAAGCAAGAAACATTTTAGAACTTGCCAGATATGCAAACGTTCATACCCAAAAACCTTTGACAACAAGTGAATTGAGGTTTATTTATTATTATCCTGATGTTGCGGCTCAAATTATGACGGTGTCACCGTATTATGAGCCGATTGGGGCAATCAAAGAACGTGTTGAATATGAAATCGCGCATCCACCGGAAAGCGTGATTTAGGTAGGTTATGTCATTCTGAAACAAGTTCGGAATGACAAACCCTCTCCTAGGGACACTAGCCGAACCAACGAGCAATGCGAGTTGTGTGAGACTGCGTGCCGTATGGCTGAGGGTAAAGTGAGAGATGTTCAATTAGAGATTCTGAACAGCATGAAAATTTTATGCTCACAAAGTTCGCATAAATTTTCTAAGCTTTCAGAATGACATGTTGTTTTACGTAGGTCGGCATTGCCATGCCGACAAATTAAATGTTGGGCTAGTGAGCCCAACCTACTTTATTATACGTCATTACGAGGAAAGTTTACTTGTAAATGTATCAATTGGTATTGACGGAGTGACGTGGTAATCCACAACAAGACTTGTAGGGGAAAGCCAACCCTCTACCAACAAACTGTGCCGCCGCCAATCAAATGTCCGTCATTGAGGTCATAAATTACCCCTGCTTGCCCTGGGGTTACTGAGTTCACAGGTTCGTAGAACTCAATTTCAATCTTGTCATCAATTAGCTGAACTTTTGCCTTTTTTGCAGGCATGTTGTAGCGGATTTTGACAAGAGCATCAAAACTTTTTTCTTCAATTGGGTATGAAAAATTCAAATTCTCAATAACAAGTTTTGTGCGGAAATCATCTTCGCGTTTGCCAAGGTATACAATATTTTTTTCTGCGTCAATATTTATTACGTATAGCGGATAAGGGGCAGCAATACCAATCCCTTTTCTTTGACCGATTGTGTATAGATAGTGCCCTTTGTGCGTTCCGAGTTTTTTACCTGTCGGAATTTCAATAAAATCACCTTCGATTTCGCCAAACTTGTCAATCAAATATTTTTTTGTTGTGTTTGGTTTTTGGATAAAACAAATATCTTGACTTTCTTTTGAGGATTTAGACGGCAAGTCAAAATCTATTGCCATTTGTTTAACTTGTGATTTTTCGTATTCATATAGCGGAAAAACTGTTTTAGAAAGTTGTTTTTGTTCAAGTCGATACAAAAAATACAATTGGTCTTTATGTTCATCTTTTGCAGGGTATAGCTTATATACCCCATCAATTTGTCTAATATCAGCGTAATGACCTGTTGTAAAAATATCTGCGTGGAGTTCATTTATTGCATAGTCAAAAAGTTCACCCCATTTGATAAATTGATTACATACGATACAAGGGTTTGGAGTTTCGCCGTTTTTGTAGGAATTTTCAAAATAGTCGATAACTTTTTGTTGGAAATTTTTTGTTACATCTAAAACGTGGTGCTCAATTCCGAGTTTATCCGCAACATCTTTTGCGTTTTTGCAAATTGTGTCAGCAGCAGGCGTATTTACCATTTTTCCTGTCAAACCGATTACTTTATAGCCTTTTTTTTGTAATAAAAACGCTGTAACTGAACTGTCAACTCCGCCTGATAGTGCGACAACCGCGATTTTTTCTTTTTTGTTATCTTCCATTTTTTGCCCTTTTTTCTAATTATAAACGAAAAATTTTAGAATTATTTATTAAGCAATGTATTAATTCTAAAGTATTAGACTTTAAAAACCAGTCAAGATATCTTATAATATATATAAGGGATATAAAAAGGAGTATAAAATGCGCAGTCGTTGGTATGACAAAACAGATTTTTATTTATGACATTTGAATATCTGAAAGATTCGGAAACAGAAATACAGTCTACAGTTGCAACTAATGTTTTGCGCCTGATTAGACAAGAAAATGCCGCATAAAGTTTGATTGCACTTGTTGCAATAAGGGAGCTTATTTTATAGGCTCCCTTTTCGTATGTTTAAACAAGTCCTTCTTTCAACGCTTTAACGGCGGCTTGAGTTCTATCATCCACTACAAGTTTTTGGATAATATTACAAACATGAGCTTTTGCCGTGTGGGCAGAAATCGTTAGGGCTTCTGCGATTTCGTTGTTTGATTTCCCATCTACAACGAGTTTTAAAACTTCGTATTCTCTTTGAGTCAGGTTTGAATGTTGTTCGCGAAACATTGCACGTGACATTTGCCTTTGCGGAACAATTCCACAATTTTTGTCTCTCAAAATCGGTACGGCAAGCGGGTCAATCCACATCGCACCTTCTTTTATTGTTTGGATAATCATTTTTAAAATGTCTGTATTAATATCTTTCATTACATAGGCGCAAGCCCCTGTTTGTAGTGCATCAAGAACTTCTTGCTCACTTAGGTGAGATGTCAGCATAATGACTTTTGCATTGGTGTTGAGTTCAAGAATCTTTTTTGTCGCCTCAATTCCTGACATATCAGGCAAACCTATGTCCATCAAGGTTACATCAGGGTGAGTGGTTTTGAATTTTTCAATTGCCTCATGTCCGTTTTGAGCTTCTGAGGTGACTTCCAGTCCGTCTTGCTCCTCAAACAGAGATTTCAAACCTACTCGCATAAGTTTGTGGTCTTCTACAAGCAGTAATTTTATTGCTGAATTAATCATAATTTCTCACTCCTTAACGGTTATTTTTTTATTATTATATTGTTTTGGTTGATTGGCGGTATCTGTTTTGTGGCGGTTTGATACGGCTATTATTATTGAGGTTTATGTTTGTTATTAAATAATATTTTTTATTTTTATTTATATTTATAAAATTTTAATATTTAATTTTATGGCGAAACTTCTCTGTTTGTTATAGTATGAGGAAAATACAAAACACAGGATAATAAATATATGAAATACTCCAAATTTTCAGCGGTTATAATCGGAAGCGGAATTGCAGGCTTGTACGCTGCATTAAAGATTGAACAGCAATTAGACTTACCTGATGGAGTTTTGTTGATTACAAAATCTCAACTTGGCGAAAGTAATTCTTACTACGCACAAGGTGGTATGGTTGCCGTATTAAAAGACAATAAAAACGACTCGGTTGAATCTCACGTGACAGATACAATTCGAGCAGGCGCAGGTTTGAGCGAAATCAACACAATTAAATTTATCAGTGAAAATTCGGATAAAGTTGTGCGCGATTTGTTGAAGTTCGGAGTTGAATTTGATAGAGACGAAAACGGAAACTTTACACTGACCAAAGAGGCTGCTCACAGTGTGCGCAGAATTTTACATTCAGGTGGAGATGCAACAGGACGAGAAATCGAAATTGCATTATGTGCTGCCGTAAAAAATAACAAAAATATCAAAGTTTATGAAAATACCGATGCGGTTGATTTGTTGGTGAAAAATTCTGAATGTGGCGGAGTTATTGTTTATCATTCCCAAAATGATGAATACGAAACAATTAATTCTCATTGTTTAATTTTGGCTACAGGCGGAATCGGTCAACTTTACAAATACACAACAAACCCATCAGGTGCGACAGGAGACGGTTTTGCACTAGCTTATCGTGCCGGTGCGGTTTTGCAGGATATGGAGTTTGTTCAATTCCACCCAACTGCTTTAGCAATTGATGATAAAGTTAATCATAACAGATTTTTGATTAGTGAGGCTGTGCGTGGTGAAGGTGCAAAACTTTGCGACAAATCAGGACATCAATATATGGCAAAATATCATGAGAAAAAAGAGCTTGCTCCGCGTGATATCGTTGCTCGTGCAAATTATTGTGAAATGCGCGATAACAATGTCCAAAATGTTTATCTTGATGCAACAGTTATCGGAAAAGAAAAGTTGTCAAAAAGATTCCCTACAATCGGTAAAAAATGTATGGACTCAAATATTGATATTTCAAAAGATTTGATTCCAGTTGCGCCTGCTGCACACTATTTTATGGGCGGTGTTAAAACTAATTTGAAAGGTGAAACTTCAATAAAAGGGCTTTACGCAATTGGTGAAGTTTCATCAACAGGTTTGCATGGGGCAAACCGATTGGCAAGTAATTCGCTTTTAGAATGTGTAGTTTGTGCTTATGAGGCATCTGAATTTCTAAAAAATAAAGACTTATCTTTTGAAAATGTTGATGATAAAAAATTTGAAAACATTATCTCAAAATATGATGAAAAATGTGATTTTTCAAAAGTGGATATCGCAAGTTTGAAATCAAAACTTCAAAATACAATGTGGGATAATGTAGGAATTTATCGTGATGAAAAATCCTTGAAACAAGCCTTGGCTGATATCGAACAATTGAGCAAAGAATTTCATCGCGATTATAAATGCCTGTCAAAAGATGAATACGAATTTAGAAATATGTTGATAACCGCAAGTTTGATTGTAAAATCTGCACTAAACCGCAAGGAATCAAGAGGTGCTCATTACCGTACAGATTACCTTGAAACAAGTGAGGATTGCGAACACAGCTTGATAATGAAAGAAAAAGGAGAAGTAAGTTTTGCTAAGTAATTTTTATGTAGAAGACCATGTTAAATCTGCTTTGATGGAAGATATCGGATTTGGCGATGTTACAACCGAAAGTATTGTAGGCGAAGATAAAATTTTTACGGCATCTTTGGTTTCTCGCTGCGAAGGTATTATTTGCGGTCTTGAAGTTTTTAAGACTGTGTTTAGAGTTTTGTCAGACAAGGTTCAAGTTGATTTGCATTTTAAAGATGGGGATAAAATCAAAAAAGGTGATGTCCTTGCAACTCTTCATGGGGCAGGAAAATATTTGTTGCTTGGGGAAAGAGTTTCTCTAAATTATATTCAAAGAATGAGCGGTATCGCGACAGAAACTCACAAATATCAACAAGCAATCGGTGATTTGCCTTGCAAAATCGTTGATACAAGAAAAACCACTCCAAACTTTAGAGCGTTTGAAAAATATTCAGTAAAAGTTGGTGGTGGCGCATTGCACAGATTTAATCTTTCAGATTGTGCGATGATTAAAGATAACCACATTCAGGTGGCAGGTTCTGTAACAAATGCTGTAAAAATGGTTAAGGCGAATTTGTCCCACGCCCATAAGGTTGAACTTGAGTGTGATACAATTGACCAAATTAAAGAGGCTTTGCCTTTGGGGGTTGATATTATTATGCTTGATAATATGTCACTGGATGAGATGAAAGAGGCTGTTAAATTGATTGACCACCGCGCAATTGTTGAGGCTAGTGGAAATGTTCGATTGGAGACAGTTCGTGCGATTGCAGAATGTGGTGTTGATATAATTTCATCAAGTGCAATTGTTGCCAAAGCCCCAACCCTTGATATTGCTTTAGATATGTAAGGCAGAGGGCAAAAAGGTTTATGTCACCCTGAACAGCAGGTGGAACGAAGTGGAGTCACGTTTAATGCGACTGCGTAGATTCAGGGTCTATCCATTTGATTTTAGTCATGCTGAAACAAGTTTAGCATGACATAATAATTAAGCACTTATGTCAACAATCCGACAATAGCCAAAAGTGAACAATCAAACAAAACGAGTAAACGACAAAAGCCGAATTTGTTTGAGGAACGAAAGTGACGAGTTATTCGGCTATAGTACGAGTTTTTAGTTTGATGAGAATGTTGGCGTGTCGGTGGTTTTGCGGTGCTTTTGCCATCAAAAGCACCCCTGCACGGAGTGCATGAAAAAGAATAACTTTCGCCCAAACCCCATACGGCAGGCAGTCTTACTCAAGGGACGGAGGATGTTTTGATAGACCCCTCACCCTGCCCTCTCCCTAGGAGAGGGTTTACTGTCATTCCGAACTTGTTTCGGAATCTCAAATTGAACATAGAGGTCTATGTCATTCTGAACTTGATTCAGAATCTTTTTAATAATCAGAATTTAACAAAGATATAATTTGTTAAATATTTTATATGGAAAAGATTCCGAAATAAATTCGGAATGACATATTATACTATTTGTTAAAATGTGCAGTTCAAGCTTTCTTCATCACAAAACTTCACAAACTAGCAATTTTAGTGTGAAAAATACCTTTATTCTCATGTAACAAAGGGGATTTTATAATGGGGATTGTTTTAGTAACACTTCAAATTCTAGCTATTGGCGAAATTTCTAAAGAATTATTTGCGCGTGCTTTGTAATTATTTCTTCACAAGTGCAGGGCGCGTTACGCTCAAAACTGTTTCATTTGGAATGTAAAAATCTTTGATACCATAATTTGCGTTGATGAACAAAAATTCTAACGTTTCACCGCTTTTTACACCCAAAATATCAAACGGAATTTTTAAATCCAAAACTTCGTCATACACGGTTTCGATTGATTTAGACATCTCAAGAACCCACATATCTCCCGGAATAGCTTTGATTATTCTGAGTAGTTGCAATTTGTCGTTCCTGATTGCAATTTGGATTTCATTGTGGAATTTTTCCATTGATACAGGTGCAATATTTTTTGTTTTGTTGATTAATCTAACAGGTGACAAATCCTGTCTGTGGCTTGCTTTTCGTGTATAAATATACATTTGGTACGTTCTTTTAGAAAGTTCCGAATTTTCTTTAATATATTTGTTCAAGTGGAATTTTAAGTAGAAATTGTTTTGGTCGTTTCCAAATCTAATTTTGTCAAACAATTTTGATTCGCGCAAAACAGGTCCGTCAGGGATTTCAATATATCCTGCATTGTTCCATACATCGTTTTCATCGACTACATTTTTACCGTCAATGTTTGGTGTAATCAATGATTTTGGATATTTTGAAGGTTTAGATGTCGAAATATCTGATAATGGGTCATCAAGATATTTTGGAGTATCTAAATCCAGGTATCTGTAGACATTTTTCAAGTGAGTTCTAAATAAGAAGTCAAAAATGTTGTCTCGTCCTGAGTCGTTTGGTTCACCATACCACCAAAACCAGTCACTGCCTTCACAAATAAATAACTCTCTGCGCGCAAGTTCAATATTTGGATTTAGCGGTTCGCGTTTTACAAAGTCTGCAAAATCTTGTCTTACTCGTTTTAAATATGTCCATGCGATATCTTTTACAGGCTCATCAATCCATAATTTGAAATTTCTGTTTATCCAAGAACCTGATGCGATTTTAGGCAAAAGTTTGTCTTCTTTTGTTTTTTCTAAATAATCGCTTAATAAAACCGTTTCGAGTGAATCATCTTCTGTAATAAGAGTGTACAAAGTCTTCAAGAATGATGCACCATCTTCAAGGTAATTTTCCCAACAATTTTCACCATCTAACGCGATAGTCAAAAGGTGCTCATTATCAGGGGATGATAAAATTTTGCTTTGCAAAACCTTGATTCTGTCATACAAATCATTTGCCGTTGCAATCGGATTATGGTTTTGGTATTCAAACCCAATCAAATTAGGGATTGTAGACTCTCTGAATACCATTTTGATATCAGATGTGCTTGTTTTATATTTGTAGGTTTTTAACAAGTGATAAGGCTCTTTGATGTAGCCTTTGAAATCGTGTTCAAATTCAAAATTAATAGAATTTGCAAGGATACCTTCATCAGATAGTGACCACTCAACCCCTAAACTGCTAAGCATTTCAAGCGTTTTAGCACTTACACATTGCTCTGATGGCCAAACACCGCGCGGACGTTTGCCAAAAACTTCTTCAATTCGGTCGAGTGCCATTTTTGTTTGCATTTTTGCATCTAAATCTGTTTTTAAGTCCTGCAAATCATTAGCCGGAGATGCATTTTTTTTGATATTTTTATAATCAAGTAATATCGGCAAAATCGGATGATAATAAGGACTTGTGGTGATTTCGATTTTGTTTTTTTCGATTAATTTTCTAATTGTCGGAATAATTTTTTTGATAATATCACGTTGAATTTGGATGATTTCAATTCTGTCTTCAAGGGTGTAATCTTTTCCTTTTTTAACCAATTTTTTCAGTTCGGAATTGGAAGTTTTGAATGATGGGTCAATCCAAGCCAAATTAAATAATGCCATCAAATCAGCGTATTCTTGGTTAGAAAATATTGATGTATCTTCTGTTCCTGATGATTGCACAATTTGGTATAACCTGTGATATTCTGGGTTTGCGAGAATCATTGTTTGATAATTTGCATCAAAAAAGTTGTTTAAAATAAAGATTTTGTCTTCATTTGTCAATTCATCTTGTGGTGTGATAGTCAATCTTGAATGGATGTCGTGGGCTTCGTTTTCACCGTAATTGATAATCGCGTTTATCAATACAGGGACAAAGTTAAAATTTAGTTTTAACTTGTCAAATTTTTTCGCCCATAATGCCATATCAAGGTAGTCTTTTACTGCGTGAAGTCTTACCCAAGGCATCAAAAAATCGCCGGTTGGGGACAATTGATAAACCGGTTGGTGCATGTGCCAGTAAAAAGCTATTGATAATTTTTTTGAATGACTAATCATAGATTCTTAACCCTTATATTTATATTGTATCATTGAAATATTCAGAAACAAGATGGCAAAATATCTGCGTATTTCTTGTCTTTGGCGGTTTCTGTTACACTTAGTTACATAAAATAACCCTGTTTTTCATGTTTTTGCTATACTATTAGTAGAATTTGGTTGGAATTACCCCAAATTGGGAACTTGACCTTTTTATAAGTTGAAAGGATTAACTAAGAGATGAAGAAATTTATGACATTTTTGACAGCACTTTTATTCAGTGTTCAGAGTGCTAACGCTATGAATTTAGATGCGTTTATGGACAAACATATTGCACCTGTTTCCAATGCTGTCGCGGATATAATTTTTTATCCCATAAAAATTTTCGGTGCAGAAATTCCGATAATTATTTTTTGGATTTTAATTGCAGGTTTGTTCTTCACCATATATTTGAAAGGTATTCCTATCTGGGGTTTTGGACATTCTCTGCATAGTATTTTTAAGCCAAGCAAAGAACAAGGCGCAAACGATGACGGCAGTGGTGAAGTTTCATCATTCCAAGCATTGATGACAGCGTTATCAGGTACTATCGGTATGGGAAGTATTGCAGGTGTTGCAATTGCTATTTCAATGGGTGGACCCGGAGCTGCTTTTTGGGTAATCGTTGGTTCAATCTTGGGTATGTCTTTAAAATTTGTTGAGGCTGCTTTGGCTGTTAAATACAGAAGATTCAACTTAGACGGTACAATTTCAGGCGGACCTATGCACTATATGGCACACGGTTTGACTCGCAAAAAGTTGAGATGGTTAGGGCAACCTTTGGCTGTGATTTTTGCGGTACTTTGTATTTGTGGTGGTATCACAGGCGGTAATATGATTCAAATCAACCAAGCTGCTCACCAGTTCATCAATGTTACAGGTGGAGAACACAGTGTATTGGCTCACTTCCACTGGGTTATCGGTTTATTGATGGCAATCGTTGTCGGTATGATTATTATCGGTGGTATCAAAGGTATTGTTAAGGTTACCGAAAAAATCGTTCCTTTGAAAATTTTCGTATATTTATTCTCAGCATTGGCTGTAATTTTATTTAATATTAAAGCATTGCCTCATGCTTGTATGATTATTGTCAAAGAGGCATTTCACCCTGAATCAATTTATGGTGGTATGTTTGTTGCAATGATTATGGGCTTGAGACGTTCAGTTCAAACAAATGAGGCTGGTACAGGTTCTGCACCTATTGCTTACGCAACAGTAAAAACTCACGAACCTATTTCACAAGGTTTTGTTTCGTTGATGGAACCATTTATGACAGGTTTTATGTGTACTTTAACTGCGGTAACTATTGTTATCACAGGTGTTTATAAAGATTTTGCAGGTTCAACATCAGGTGTTGAAATGACATCAAGCGCAATTCAGTCAGTAATTCCTTTTTTCCCTAAATTGTTAGCTGCAATTGTTTTACTTTATGCATTATCAACATTGCTAGCTTGGGCATATTATGGACAAAAATCTTGGAACTACTTGGTTGGTGAAGGTAAGAAAAGAACTTTGACTTTCCAATTTATGTATTGCGCATTTATCGTAATCGGTTCAGTTATGAACGTTACATCTGTTATCAATATCACTGATGCGATGATGATTGCAATGTCTGTTCCAAATATCATTGCAATGTATATCTTGGCTCCTGAAGTTAAGAAAGATTTGAAAGCTTATTGCCAAAGATATAAAGTTGGTAAATTGGTAAATAAAGCGTGGATTGCAGAGGCTGAACAAGAAATGGTATCATCACCGCTTGTAGCAGAAGAAGTTTCAATGGAGGCTAAATAAATTATGTCAGACCAAATTATTGTAACTGTTTCAGGTATAGACAAAGTCGGTATTGTGGCTAGGGTTACGACTGTGCTTGCGCAAAACGAAGTTAATATCGAAGATATCAAACAAACTCTTATGCAAGGTCATTTTGTAATGTTTATGCTTTGTGATATCGAAAAATCTAAATATTCATTCAAGCAAATCAAAGAATCTTTGGTTAAATGTGGTGAAGAAATGGGCATGGAAATCTGGATTCAGAAAAAAGAAATTGTAGATAATATGCACAAAATTTAGGTTATAAATAAGGTTTTATAAAAAAGACAGACTTATTTAGAGTCTGTCTTTTTTTATGGCAAAAAATATTTTTATGGGGTTTATTATAGCAGGAGGTCTCAAATGAATATAAATTCTGTATCAACAAATAATTACAACAACTATAATTCTGTAAAATTCACTGGTCGAACTCGCACAGAGGCGCTGATGGAAAATGTATTGGCTGAAAACGGTATTTCCATAAAATCTTCAAAATTGGTGAAAAAATTAGGTCACTTGATTGAAGAAGAATGGGCAACAAAACGAAAAAAGGGTGATGTTATGGACGTTCCTAAATATATTGTTGCAGGACGTGATGGCAATTTGGTTACAATGAAACCTGTTTATCATCAGTATAAAAATTCAATTTTGATGGAAGTTGAAGGGGATAAATATATTGATAGAATTTTAATCAATCGTCAAAAACCTTCAGATTATACGTATGAGCGAGCAACTATCACACCTTATGGCAGCGCATCTAGTAGAACTTATGATTCTATGCGTGACAAAGACCAAAAAATTGAATCTCGCGTGAATAATTATATTGATAAATATATTACAAGTTTATTTAAACGTGATGATATCAAATTGAAAAATAAATATATTGGAATTGATTAGATTTTGTGAATATTGTAGAAAGTATAGCGGTGGGCAATTTCATTTTGCCCACCCTACTTGTTTTATCAATAACCGTGCACCTTTAAGTGAAAATTTGTTATATACCCTTGAAATTTTTGTAGGCTTAGACTACAATAAGAATAGGGTATATACATGGATAAACAAATTATATATTACACAACCATAGATGGAAAATGTCCATATCAAGACTGGTATAACAAATTAGATAAGTCTATTCAATTAAGAATAGACAAGAGAATTGATAAGTTAATCGGTGGAAATTATGGAGATTATAAACCTTTACAAAAATCTGAATTATCAGAAATACGTATGGATTTTGGAAAAGGCTACAGAATTTATTATTACGACCTTGATACAACTTTAGTCCTCTTTATTGGCGGAAGTGAGAAGAAAGACCAAAAGGCGGTAATTAAGCAGTGTAACGAATATTTTAATGATTTTAATAGGAGATTTTCATAATGTTAGACAACGTAAAATTACAAAAATTTATTAAAAATGCTCCAAATTGGGAAGAAGAACAAATTAAACGTTTACAAGACTCTGAGTATCAAAAGGATTGGGTAGAACTAATCTTGAGCGATTTTTTATCAGATGGTGATATTGAGACATTTATCAGATGTTTAACGTATGTTGTTAAAGCTCGAGTTAAATCAAGTGGGCGTGGAGAAATCAGCCGTTTGGCTCGAGAATTGAATATTGACCGTAGTAACCTTTCTGAAATTGTGAATGGTGATAAACAACCAAGATTGGAAACCGCTTTCAAGTTGTTGACAGGGTTGGGGTATAAATATGATATTACTTTGAAAACGGCGTAGAATATCTAAGTATAAAATCTTTCTAAAATTTAGTACAGCGGTGGGCATATTTCATTTTGCCCACCATATTTTTATCAGTAATATGTCTGTCAGATATAAAAATAGTCGCACAGGATTTCATCCTGTGCGACTATTAATCTTGCTTAATTAGTTAATAAACTAAACTAATTCTTTAACTTCAGCTGCAAATACTTTTGGGTCAAGTTTGATACCAGGTCCCATAGTAGTTGATAGGTATACTGATTTAACAAATGTACCTTTAGCTGATGCAGGTTTAGCTTTGATAATTGCATCTGCCAATGTAGCGTAGTTTTTGATTAAGTCAGCTTCAGCAAATTGAATTTTACCGATAGGGCAGTGAATCATACCTTGTTTATCAGCTCTGTATTCAACTTTACCAGCTTTAGCATCTTTAACAGCTTTAGCTACGTCCATTGTAACTGTACCAGTTTTAGGGTTTGGCATCAAGCCTTTAGGTCCTAATACTCTACCTAATTTACCCAACATACCCATACAGTCAGGAGTTGCAATCAATGTGTCAAATTCAAACCAACCGCCTGAAATCTTATCGATGATTTCTTCAGCACCTGCAAAATCTGCGCCAGCTTCAGTAGCTTCAGTAGCTTTAGCACCTTTAGCGATAACACAAACTTTAACTTCTTTACCAAGACCGGCAGGTAGAACTACTGTTGACCTGATTTGTTGGTCTGCTTGACGAACATCAATACCTAAACGCATGTGACATTCAACTGTTTCGTTAAATTTAGAAACTTCTTTAGAAATTTCTTGTAATTTTTTAATTGCATCAACTGCTGTAGATGGTTGTACAAAACCTTCCAGCATTTCCTGCATTTTCTTTTGTTTTTTAGTTAATTTTGACATTTCTATTTCCTTTCATGGTAATCACGGATGTTCCCTGCCTGCTGTATTTAGCAAGCACATCCTTCCATTAATTAATCTTTTACTGTAACACCCATTGCACGGCATGAACCTGCAATCATTTTAACTGCTGCATCCATTGTTGTCGCATTCAAATCGTTCATTTTGATTTTTGCGATTTCTTCCAACTGTGCTCTTGTGATTTCAGCAACTTTATCTTTGTTTGGAACTGATGAACCTTTTGGAATGTTCAATGCTTTTTTAATCAATACAGGAGCTGGTGGTGATTTAATCACGAATGTAAAGCTTTTATCTTCGTAAACATCAATGATAACCGGAATAATATATCCTGCTTTATCTTGAGTTTTAGCGTTGAATTGTTTACAGAAATCCATGATATTAACACCGTGTTGACCTAGTGCAGGACCAACTGGTGGTGATGGATTAGCTTTGCCTGCTTCGATTTGAAGCTTGATTTTTCCTACTACTTTCTTTGCCATTTTTTTCTCCTTTTGTGGTAATAGCGGTCTTTTTAAACTTTTAAAAAGTATCCTTCCACATTTTTTGTGCTTACGTATTATAAAACTCATCCCTCAAACAAGTTTGAGGGTGAAATTTTTAAAGTTTATTGATTTGTTTGTATTCCAATTCAACAGGCGTTTCACGACCGAAGATTGAAACATTTGCTCTAAGTTTAGATTTATCAGGGTAAACTTCAATGATATCCGCATCAAAGTCTGCAAACGGTCCTGAAATAATTCTAACTTTGTCACCAACTTTAACATCAAGTTCGATTTTTTCAACTTGAGATGATGAGCGGTGAAGAATCTTTTTGATTTCACTTTCCTTAGCAGGAATAGGTTTTTTTGCAGAACCTACAAATTTTGTTACACCTGAAGTGTGTCTTACAACATACCAGCTATCTTCGTCCATAATCATTTCAACTAGAACATATCCAGGGAAGATTTTTTCTTCTTTTTCCTGTTTTTTTCCGGCTTTCATTTGTGTAACTGTTTTTTGAGGAACTTCAATTCTGAAAATTTTGTCACCCATATTCATATATTCAATACGTTTTTCCAAGTCAGTTTTAACTTTGTTTTCGTATCCTGAATATGTGTGAACGATGTACCATCTTTTTTGGCTTTTCTTAGCCTCTTTAGCTGCTGCTTGTTCAGCCGCTTCGTTTTGTTCAGCTACGATATCTTCGTTTAGTTGTTCTTCCATTGTTTTTTCGTTTTCTGTCATAAGCCACCTTTTTAATTTTGCTTAATTTCTACTTAATTAGGCTAAGTAATCCTTTGAATAAAAGGTCCATTATATATATTGCTAAAGTAAATACAAATACAATCACAATAACTGAACAAGTTTCAAAAATAACAGTCTTTCTTTCAGGCCAGCTAATTTTGCCCCATTCTGTTTTTACACCTTTAAAGTATGCTTTGATTGCATCTAATACTTGATTCATTTTGTAATCCTTTGATTTTAAAATTAAATACGCGCCCTGAAGGACTCGAACCCTCGACATCCGGTTTTGGAGACCGACGTTCTACCAACTGAACTAAGGACGCAAGTCAGAGGCTTTAAGAAAATTTTCTTTAACCTCTGAATTACTCTTATTTTGTTTCCTTATGCGCAGTGTGTTTTTGGCATTTTGGACAATATTTGTTTAATTCCATTCTTTCTTTTGTAGTTTTTTTGTTTTTAGTTGTTGTGTAGTTTCTTTCTTTACATTCTTCGCATGCTAGAACTACCATTCTGTCGTTTTTTCCTTTGATACCCATTGTTTTATTTCCTTTTATTTTATTAACTTGTCTTCTATTTAAAATAGAATGTGAACATTACACATTCTATCTTTTCGGCTTATAGCCTTATTCTATATCAAACAAAATAAATTGCAAATAAATTGTAAACAAATACTACGTTTTTGACAACAAAAAGACACTTCGTTTGAAGTGCCTTTTTGAAATTATGGAAATTTTTAATTATTTACGAGATGGAGCGCCTGCTTGGGTAGGGTATTTGCCAATTGAATCAGTTCTTAATTGTTCCATGTAAATTTGACCGTTTTTTACAACTTGTTGCAGTTGAGTCAAATTGCCTTCGATACTTGTAAGAACTTGTTCAGCGTATAATTCAGCACCTTCTCTGATTTTCATAGCCTCATCGGTTGCTTGAAGTCTGATGTTTTCAGCATCTTGAAGTGCAATGTGTTTCATTTTTTCACATTCTTCGTAAACTTCATTTTTAATTCTGTTACCTTCGCGCTCGATTGCTTTCATTTGGTCAGATTCAGAAAGTTTTCTGTCAGCCTCATTTTGTGCATCTTGAACTATTTTATTAGCTTTTTGTTGCGCCTCGTTTTGAAGTTCTTCTTTGCGTTTTAAGAAAAGTCTTGCCTCTTGAACTTCTGTTGGCAAAGCTGCATATATTCTATCAATTAATTCTTCAATTTCTCTTTTGTTTACTACAGTGTATTTTAATACAGAATAGCCTTCATCTAAGGCAATTTCTAACATCTTTAGTAAATCATACACTCCATTTTGTGGCATGTCTGTTATCCCTTATCCCTTTCACATTCTATATTAATATATTACATAAGCGAAAAATAATTGTCAAATAATATTTTCGCATGCAATTACATAATTTAACATGTGTTTACTAACGGTCGAGATTTTCTGCCTCGTTGATTTCTGATGGGATATTTTTGTAAATTTGGTTGATGATATCTTCGATTTCTTTAACCTTGACAATAACGTAAGATGCAAACGACACTTGTTCGTTTAGCGTAGTTTCAAGCTTTTGCAGATAATCAAACAGGTTGTTTTTGCTTTCAGTGTCTTGTTTTAGAATCGGTTCTTCTTTCCACGATTTGAGAAAACCGCGTGCTGTTTGGACATCATTAGGCAGATTTTTGTAAATAGAGTCAATAATTTGCTCAACTCCGCGTTTGTTTACGGCAACATATCCTCTAAAAATCGGCAATTTGTAGCCTTCTTGGAGTTGTTTTTCAAGGTCATGGATTTTCTTTTTGCTTTCAAATTTCATACTATTTCCTGCTTGTTAGGTAATCATTGACTGCTTTTGGGACGAATTTGGAAATATCTCCGCCGTTGTTTAAGATTTCTTTGATTGTGCTTGAAGAAATAAAGTTATATTCAGGTTTGGTGATGAGGAACACTGTTTTTATGTCTTCGCAAAGTGCACTGTTAGCTTGTGATAATTGCATTTCGTATTCAAAATCAGATACGGCGCGCAATCCGCGAATTAAAACTTCTGCGTTATGTTTTTTTGCATATTCAATTGTAAGCCCCTCAAATGCATCAACTTCGGCATTTTTGATGTCTTTAATACTTTCTTTTATTAAATTAACGCGCTCTTCAACTGATAAAAATCCGTGTTTTTCGCCATTGTGAGCCACTGCGATAATGACTTTGTCAAAAATACCTGCAGCATTTTTTAGTATGTCCAAATGCCCTTTGGTTACAGGGTCAAAGCTCCCCGGATATATTGCAAGTTTCATAATTTCCTCATTTCTGAGGTTGATTATAGCAGGTGGTGGGTGATTTTTCAAGGGTGGTGATTGTCGGAGGGCAAGAAGGCAGGATGGCAAGAGGTCAGGCTTTTTAATGTCATTACACATGTTCCCTCGCCCCTTGAGGGAGACTGTGTGCCGTATGGTTGAGGGGTAGGGAGAGGGGGGCAATTTTTAATCTTTTCAGAATGACAAGAAAATTATTGTAAACAAATGTAAATAAATTTTCCAAGTTGTGCAATTTTATATATCAAAAATACTTTATTAGTATATAAGAACGATATATAAATCATATTTATATATACTACTACCTTCTACTTTCTACCTACTAATCTTTTACACGAGGAATTGTAACAGATTCCAAGGAAGCTTCTTTCACAGAAGCTTTTTTTTTGCGGATTTTGGGAAGGGCGCCGGTGAGCATAGCGAACCCAGCCCGTGTGAGCAAATAGTCTGGTTGAGTGCAAATTTGCGGTAGCAAATTGTAGCGAAATAAAGACTATGCAAGCCCCAATAATCCAAGACGCTGCCGTGCAGAGGCACGAGCGTATGCGAGAGACGAAAGCGCGTCAATGCAAACGTTGAGTTTGTGTTGCAAGCTTGAGCGGTGCCGTTTAATGCAAGGCAGAAAGGATTTTGGGTAGGGCACCGTGTGAGCGAAACTCTGATATTGTGCATATAAGTCTATGTCACCCTGAACTGACTAGAATATGAGTTGAGCTAAAAGCGAAACGTAATATTCTGTTCCTACTCGGTGTTTCAGGGTCTTTTTCATAATTAAGATTAGACAAATATAATAATTGATAAATTCTGATTATTGAAAGGATTCCGAACTGAATTCGGAATGACAATGCTTACTTTGTCTAGCTAGAGATTCCGAAACAAGTTCGAAATGACATAGCTATTTGAGTTCAATGTACACTTGTCAAAACATGTTCAAAATTTTTATTCTCCCACTAAAATCCGAAAACTTTCTCATGAATTAACTTTGAATTTCTTTTCGTTTAAGTCGTAGAAAATGATTTTGTAGTCAAGAATTTCTGCAATGAGCATAATTTCGCGATACGAAATTGTTCCGTTGCGAAGTTTTTGCGAAAGACTTGCAAGAGAATACTTTCGCCCAAGCCTTTCGCCCATTTTTTCGGCAAGCTTGGTCAGGGTGATGTCTCTATCTGCGACTAAATTTTTTATTTCATTAAGAATCGGATTTTTCACGTTTGCTCCTTTTCTTATGATATTTCAATGTTTATATATTTATTGAAAAATCAATATTAATATTGACAATTAAATAAATATATTGAATAATTATCTCAAGTGGTAGAAAATTTGGAGGTTAAATGAAAAAAGGTTTTACTCTAGCGCAAGGTGGTACGCGCGTAAATGCACAACCGTCAAAAATGAAATTTGGCTTTACTTTAGCGGAGGTTTTAATAACACTTGGTATAATTGGCATTGTTGCAGCTTTGACAATTCCGGGGCTGATTACAAAATGTAAGGAAATGCAATATCGAACGACTTATAAAAAGGTTTACAGCTCCCTAAATCAGGCAATGAAATACGCGCAAGAAGATGATGGGATTGATTTGACCCTTTCTGCAAAAAATGTTAATGGAGTTATGCGAACAGATAATGTCGGCGCAATTTTTAAATACATTTCTCGTTATTATAAGGCGCCTACAACTTGTTTTGAGAAAAATGCGGATAAATGTTGGGTATGCGAAAAAGGTGAGGCAGGTTACATTCCAAACGGTGACCCTTGGTTAGGGTGTAACAAGAGCAGTTACGCGTTTATTGATGCAAATGGTGTTGCGTATTATTTGTATGATAATACAGAATTTCCGATTGTGATAGATGTAAACGGAGACCGAAAGCCGAATCAATTAGGGCGCGACAGATTTGTAATGAGATTTGGAGATAGTTTAGAGCCAAATAAAGACTATCCGGATACCGTTAATGCAGTATTGTTGTGGAAAGATATTAAAGACAAATGGCGTTGGTGTCCGCAGGGTGATTGTTTGTACAATACATGGATTAGGAATGGGAAATGATGAATGACAAGCAGTAATGTTTTTTATCATGTCATTACTGACTTTACAGGTGGGCTGGTGAGCCCACCCTACATGATTGACTTAACTTGTCGGCATAGCAATGCCGACCTACGAAGTTGTGATTAGCAAATCAGATAATGTCATTCCGAACTTGTTTCGGAATCCTTTCAATAATCAAGGTTTATCAATTTTAATATTTGCTAAATTATTAATATGGAAAAGATTCTGAATCAGTCTTGGATTATTGGCGGCTCGACCGGCTCAACGCAGCTCTCGCCAAGACGTGCTGGGTTCGCTACGCTCACACGGCGCACTT
>CABUXT010000014.1 GCA_902495705.1 uncultured cyanobacterium | reverse complement strand
GAAACAGTCTTGGATTATTGGCGGCTCGACCGGCTCAACGCAGCTCTCGCCAAGACGTGCTGGGTTCGCTACGCTCACACGGCGCACTTGCCAAAATCCGCAGTTCAGCATGACATAAATCAAATGGATAGACCCTGAATCTACGCAGTCGCATAAAACGTGACTCCACTTCGTTCCGCACTCTGCTCCTGCTGTTCAGGGTGATAATTAATTCTTTAAACAGCTTGCCATCCTGCCTTCTAGCCCTCTTTACCTCGATTGTATCATCAAGAGCCTACAAATAGCATTTTCTTGGTTCGCCGGCAACACCTGCATACAATTCAACAAACTGTTTGGCAGGGCTTGCATCAATTTTTTGCAACAAAACTTCTTCAATTTGGAAAAATCCGACATCACCTGACATTTCAATATCAATCTTGATTGGCTTTCTTTCACCCTTGTGAATAGAAATTCTATTAATTGCATTGGCAGAATATTTGTGAATATCACCAACTTTTGGAGTTGTATTTATTGCCATAGGGATTCTTGCACGTCCTTTTGTCATATCACAACCATCAGCGATTAAGATAATACCTGCCTCAATTGAATGAATTTTTCTTGATGACATATGCCCAACAATTGCCTCTGTCGCAACAGCCTTGATTATCACTCTCCTATGCAAATCATCAGGGAACAAATGCATCAATGTGCGCTCAATAATCGGTTGAGCCAAAAGTGCAGACATTTCTTCGTGCCCCTGACGTCCGATTGCCATACCCAAATCGTGCATCATGCCTGCCATAATAACGGCACACATACTATCTTCAAAAGTTCCGATTTCTTCTTGTTCAAGAGAAGTTTTGATGCCGAAATCGTGTAAAATATTCAGCATTTTGATAGCATTGCCGACAACTTGTCTCATGTGAACAGGTCCGTGGTCATTATAGCCAAGCCTTCTGATTGAAACATTGTTTGCATATTCTTGCATTTCCTGCAATTCTGCATCCCCAAATAAATATTTCACAAGTTCCAGTGATTTTGGATGATTTTTTAATCTATCTAAAATTTTGGTTTCGGTTGCAACTTCTTTAACTGATTTCATAATTTCAACTCTTTTCTGTTTATGTCGTCTCTTAATTATATGATAACGCATAATTTGCAAAAAGTTAAGCCTTTATTGTTAATGATTGCTAAAATGTTTTGTGCTAATATTTGGTTATGGAACGAGCAGATTTACATTTACACAGCAACTTTTCAGACGGAAGTGATTCGGTTGAAACTCTTGTTAAAAATGTCAAACAAGAGGGAATCTCAGTTTTTGCATTGACTGACCATGATACAATTGCAGGCTGCAAAGAAATAAAAAAATACATCACAGACGACATAAAATTCATTTCAGGTACAGAATTAACCTGTCTTGCAGATACCGTAAAATGCCATATTTTGGGTTACAACTGCAATCCTGACGATGAAACTTTGACAAAATTGATTCAACAAGGCAAACAATTGCGCCGAAACAAACTGGATAAACGTATTCAGTATTTGTCAGATATTTGGAATATAAATCTGACTCAAGACGAACTTGATTGGCTGTATTCGCGCAACAGTGTCGTAAAAATCCATATTGGAAACATATTGGTCGACCGTGGTCTTGCGGATAACAATATCACTGCAATGAGGAAATACCTCGACGGTTGTCAAACAGGAAACACGAGATTTGACGGCGATGAAGGGATTTCTGCAATTGTAGCATCTGGCGGAATCCCTGTTTGGGCACACCCACTAGGTGGAGAAGGGGAAGAACACCTCAAAGCCGATGAATTTATGAAAAAACTTGAAATTATGGAGCGATTCGGAATCCAAGGACTTGAATGTTATTACTCTAGGTATTCAAAAGATGAGTCTGATTTTCTTGTTGATGTTGCGAAAAAACACAAACTCCTAATTTCAGGTGGAAGTGATTATCACGGAAAAAATAAAACCGTAAAACTCGGACAATTAAATACTGAGGGGATAAATATTCCAAAGGAAAATTTGACAATTTTATCCGCAATTTAAAATTTGGATTAAAAAAATTTTATTAAGAAAGCGCGTGGGTTTTAATAAAACCCACGCGCTACTTATTCTATCCAACAATCAAAGAACTATTCTTCAACTTGTTCTTCTGAAATTCCACCATCTTCAATGTCATTTTCATCCAAAGCTTGTTGATTCATTTCTTCTTCGATTTCTTCTTGCAATTCTTCTGAATCTACAGCGTTGTCTACTTCTGATTCAGCATCATCTGCTTGGTCTTCATATTCATAGTTATTGATATTTTGATTTTCAGCTTGTTCCATTTGAGAAACTGATTTGATATCAATCTTCCAACCTGTCAATTTGTGAGCAAGTCTTACATTTTGACCTTCACGACCGATAGCAAGACTCAATTGGTCGTCAGGAACTACAACCAATGCCTCGTGATTGTATTCATCATCAGCCATAATATCAACTGATACAACTCTGGCAGGAGACAATGCGTTTACAATATATTCAACAGGGTCTTCTGAATATCTTACGATATCGATTTTTTCGTTTTTCAATTCGCTTACGATAGTTTGGATTCTGCTACCTCTAGGTCCGATACAAGCACCAACAGAATCTACTTCAGGGTCATTTGACCATACAGCGATTTTTGTTCTGTAGCCTGCCTCACGAGAAATTGATTTAATTTCTACAATACCGTCTTCGATTTCAGGAACTTCAAGTTCAAACAATTCTCTAACGATTTCGGCATGACCGTGAGAAACGATTACTTGAGGTAATCTTGTTGTTTCTTTAACGTTTAGAACAAATACTCTGATTCTGTTACCGGGTTTGTAGTATTCTCCAGGGATTTGTTCTTTTCTTGGCATAACCGCATCAGTTTTACCGATATTTACGATAACATTTCTTCTATCGTCAACTTTTTGGATAATACCTGTAATCAAAGTACCTTTCTTTTCCATAAATTCGTTAAGAACAAGATTTCTTTCAGCCTCACGGATTCTTTGAGTCAAAACTTGGTTTGCTGCTTGAGCGGCAATTCTGCCAAATTGGTCAGGAGTAACTTCCAATTTAACTTCATCACCCAATTCAACTGATTCATCAATTTCTTTAGCCTCAGCAAGAGAAATTTCGTTATCAGGGTCTTCTACAGAATCTACAACTGTTTTACCTTTGAAAATACCGATTTCACCTGATTGTTCATCCAAATATGCCTCAACATTTTCAACTTCTTTAATTCTCAAGTGTTTTTTATAAGCTGCAACCATTGCATCGCATAAAGAAGAAATTACGACATCTTTAGAAATGCCTTTTTCTCTTTCTAATTCTTCAAAAACTTCATTTAAGTTTCCTGCTCCGATTTTAATCATTGTGTTTTATACCTTTCTGCCTATAATTGGCGATTGTTATGTTCTTTATTTAAAGTTACTGAGAGACTATGGCTCTACGTCTTCATTCAATTAATCAATATACAACTTTGCGGATTGAATGTTTGATTTTGGAATTTGGAGTTCTGTACCATCATCAAAACGGAAGAACTTCAAACCTTCGTTAGGGTCATAATCTAGGATTTCGCCTTTAAAGATTTTTTCTGTCTCCCCTTCTAGCGGTTCTTTCAGCTTGATACTGATTCTTTTGCCTTTAAAGATGACAAATTCTTTTTCTGACTTAAATTTACGCTCCAACCCCGGTGAAGATACTTCTAAATAGTATTTAACAGGGATAAGTTCATCCAAAAAGCCTTCCAAACTTCTTGTAACATTCTCGCAATCATCAAGAGTAATGTTGCGTTCTTTTGAGTATAAGAAAATTCTCAAATACCAACGGTGATTTTCTTTAGAAAAATCAATTTCGATAGGAATTAGGTTGAAACGCATTGCGGTATTTTCGATTAGTGGTGTGATTGCGCTCAAAACTTCCAATCTGTTAATATCTTGTTTCATTGTTCCTACCTTTCACCTTTCCATATTGCAATACCAACTAACAACACACTTGCTTATTAGTGAAAAAAAGAACGGGGTAACCGTTCTTTTTTCGTTTGCAATACTGCTTGCTGACTATATTGTAATATACATGTTTTGAAATGTAAAGTGTTTGTAAAGCTTTGGTTAAGCAGAAACGCCTTGAGCTTGTTCAAACATTTCTTTAGTAATAGGAGAATTACCTCTGAAATATACTTCTTGTCCACTTGGAGTTGTTCCTTTATAATATTTTTCATTTCCTGAAACAAATGTAGCAGGACCTTTTTGTAATTGTTTTACATACTGACTATCTGCATTTAATGGAGATAATGCGTCTTTTTTATCTAGTTGTCCATTCATCTTTTCATTACGATTTTTCATTTTATATGACAACCATTTTTCTTTTAAGTTCATTCCATCGCTTGGGTCAATTTTGTTAGAACGTGCAACATTTTTAGCAACACCTTTATTTATTTTATCAGTCAATTTGTTATAATCGTCTTGCTCTTCTTTTTCCATTTTTTCAAGACGTTTTTGTTGTTTATCAATTTCTGCCTTTAATTTTTCTGAATCTTGTTTGTAAGCTTTGAATTTTTCAACATCTGCTTCAGCTTTTTCAAGATTTGTTTCAGCTTTTTCTAAACTTTTTTGTTTATTTTGTAATTCATTTTGAGCTTTTGTTTGAGATTTTTTAGCGGTTTCTAATTGACTTTGAGCCTTATTTAAGTTACTTTCAGCAGTTTTCACAGCTTGATTTGAAGAATCAACATTTTTCTTAGCTTCTTCTTTAGCTGTCTCAGCCTGTTTCTCTGCTTTTTGTGCTACTTCAAGTTCACTTTGAGCTTTTGTTACAGCTTCTTGAGCAGCTTTATAAGCCGGATTTTCAACTTTTGTAGTTGTGCCATCCGGATTTTGTTTTGTGATATATGGGTCAGTATTGGCTAATGTATTTTTTGCATTAGAAAGGCTTTGTTCTTTTTGAGATACATTATCTTTAGCCTGAGTATGAGCCTCAACTGCTTTTCCATACGTTGCGTCAGCATTTTTCAATGCAGCTAAATGAGTATCCCTTGTATCTTTAGAAGTTGAAACACTATTATTAGCTGTAGACAAGTTGTTTTCTGCAGTTTTTACGCCATCTTTCGCATCACTGACATCTGTTTTTAAAGATGACATTGCACTATTAGCAGCATTATAATTTTTCTCATATTGACCTTGAGCTGCCTCATTATTCATTGTTGCAAGTGCACCATTTGCATTTGCAATAGATGACCTCAATGTAATAGAATCAGTTGCGCCTTGCATACTTGAAATTGCACCTGATGCTGAGGATGAATTTAATGAAACACTGCGGTTGCTACCACCTGACAAGATTTGGTCAAGTTGTTTAGTGCTTGATTGTGTTTGAACTTTTTCACCACCACCAAGGATTCCTGTTTGATTCAACAAGCTGAATACTCCGCCTGCAATTTGTCCAAGAACTTGTCCTGTCATCATGGATTTGCTCATGCCATTTTGAACATTGTATTGAACTTTGTTGCTACCTGATGAGATATAGCTTGCATTTGATGGGGTATAGGTTCTTGAATTTGCTGCAGCTCTAACACCTTGATAATTTGCTTTGTGCATGTTTTTAACATTATTTACACCAGCAGTAAAGTGGAATTTGTTTGAATTATTTACACTAAATATTGATGATTTTGATGCAGCAGAAGAGTTAGCCAAATTTTTAGTGGCTTGAGATGCGATACCGCTAGACTTTTTGTTAGCACCGGATACACCGCTGCCAAAGCCTGCTCTATTCAGTTTATTCAATTCAACTGACATAATTGTGCTCTCTTTTTTTCTTCTTAAATATATAAAAACATGAGAAAACGCCCGATTTCACATGCTTTCGACCTTGTTACATTTGTTTACAATTAAGGTAGAAGAAGAAAATGCAAAGTAGAATGGACTAAAATGTCACCCTGAACAGCAGGAGCATAGTGCGTAACGAAGTGAAGTCACGTTTTATGCGACTGCGTAGTTTCAGGGTCTCAAATATTACAAATTTTACATAAGACTAATATGCTTTATTGGAGATGCTGAAACAAGTTCAGCATGACACATGTTCCCTCGCCCCTTGAGGGACACTAGCCGAACCAACGAGCTGGCGAGTTGAGTGAGACTGCGTGCCGTATGGCTGAGGGATAGGGTGAGGGTTTTTTAATTAGAAATTCCAAAACAAATTCTGAATGACAATTATGTTTTTAACAATTCATGACAACACATAACCCTAATAAGTAAACTTACCCATGACAACGCGTTTATTGGCGCCGGTGCAACATGGCAAATTATTCGGAATACCATAATAAGCACAGTACCCCAACAGTGCAAAAGCCATAACTTCCTTAAAGTTATTAGAAATTCCATAATCTTCGCAAGTCGTCAAATCAATATGTTTGGGCAAATATGTCCTTAACATTTTCATCAAAGTTTTGTTATAAGCTCCACCACCGCAAATTACAGCCTCATGCAGTCCGACATTTGGGTAAATAAATCTTTCATAACTTTGTGCAATTGTTCGTGCAGTGAGCGCAGTCACTGTTGCAATTATATCTTTAGGGTCAGTTGGAGCGTATTTTAAAGCATTTTCGATATACTGTGTTGAAAAATATTCTCGCCCTGTGGATTTTGGCGGTTCAATTAAGTAATATTCATCAGCCAACAAACATTCTAACCAATTATCTGAAATTATTCCGCTTGCTGCGATTTCGCCATCTTTATCATAAGTTTTGCCGAAATATTTGCCCACACAATAGTCAATCATTATGTTGCCTAAACCTGTATCAAATCCAAATGTGTCAAAATCTTTTGAGACAACCGTAACATTAGAAATTCCACCAATATTTTGGATTGCAAAATTTTTACCTTTATTTTTGAACCACATTTCATCAGCAAAACAAACCAACGGCGCGCCTTGACCGTTTTGCGCCATATCGGTTTCTCTGAAATTTGAAATAGTTAAACATCCTGTTTCTTGTGCAATAACAGAACTTTCACCGATTTGAAGAGTGCTTTTCATACTAACATCATCAATTTTTTCATCAAACGGATAATGAAAAATCGTTTGCCCATGGCTTGAGATAAAATCAGGTTTGCCAAATTCTGAAATAAGAACTTTTGCCGCATCCGCAAAACATTTACCGATTACAAAATTCATTTGACAAACATCTTTGATAGAACCTTCGCCACGAAACAATTGAAAAATTTTTGCCCTAATGTGTTCAGGATATTTATAATTTATTCCCTGAATAAGTTTTACACTTTTATCAGGAAAAACTTCGCAAAGACCTGCATCAATACTGTCACATGATGTCCCTGACATCAAGGCTATAACTTTTTTTGACTCTAACTCTTCCATATTTTTATCATATAAAAAAGCCTATACTTATGCAAGTAAAGGCTGATTAAAAGTTTACAACTATCCTTACTAACTCTCTTCTAAAAAAGTCTGTGCTTTTCTCCCATTAATAAACTAGATATACAATAATTATTAAGATGTAAACTAAAAAATAATATATCCCTAATCATACAGTTTTTCTATCCAAACCTCAATAAATCTCTTTTCCCTTTTGGACTTTTTGCCATCACCTCTGTTTCTACTGTCCAACTAAACTTTTTATGTCTGATGTTACTTTTTAAAAAGTAACTTTTTCCTTCCTCTGTCCGGTAGCCTTGTTTTTCAATTCGGCTTTCTTTATGTACTCTACTGTAGACCTAAATCTAAAGGATTACAAGTAAAATATTTTTATTATTTTTTTACATTTGACCATGCCCCTTGATTTAGTAAGAAAAAATTCGTGTTATAAAATCTTAATGAAGAAAATTTAATGAAATCATGTAAAAATTTTTATAATTTTTATTTGACAATGAAAAATTACGGGTAAAATAAAAAGCATGCAAATTTTACAAATAGAATTTTCTGAAAGTTTGTGCTAGAGTGAATTGTAGTAATTTGAGAGTTAAAAAATGAAAGAATTTTTAAAAACAAATACAGTTACTTATAATCTGATGTCATTTACCGGATTTAAGTCCCTACTCATATTTTCACTGTTATTAGATGGAGCAAAATCTTATAACGAATTGCAAGAAATTTTGGGAAATCATCCATATCTGCATGAGACTGTTTCTTTTGATACACTTAGGATTTACCTAAATTCATTAAGAGAAATCGGTTGCAAAATCGTGAGGAAAAATGACAACGGAATTACGCGCTATGCAATAGATTCACACCCTTTTGAATTAAAATTTGATGATAAGCAAATTAAAAGCATCATAAAAATTTATAAAGCGATTTCTAAATCTATTGATGTTTCTGATTTGATATCTTTACAGCAATTTTTCGCTAAATTTTCAAATTATGTTACAAATGAAGATTTGAAAATTAAATTGAAAAACATTTCACCATTAAATAATATTGACCCAAAATTGATAGAAAATTTAATGATGTATGCCAAGAATAATACCGAAATCACGGTTTATTACAATTCTAAAATTTCAGGTGCAAAAAATATTACAATTTTGGTTGATAAATTGCACATAAATAACGGAAAATTATATGTCAGCGGAATGAATTCCGAATACGCAACATATTCAAGTTTTCTTGTTTCAAAAATAGAAAAAATTGTAAGCGTTAATCTAAAAAATAAAACTCTCCAATCTCCTGAAATCATTGTCGGATATGAATATACCAAAGATGAAAATGAAAATTTTGAAACATTGGATTGCGAAAAAATAATTCAAGAAGATGGAAATAAGTTGATTGTGGAAATTACTTCTAAGAACAAATTTGAACTTACTCAGCGAATTTTATTTCATTCTGCAAAATGTAAAGTATTGTACCCTGAAGATTTTCAATCACACATTATTTCAACACTAAAAAAAATGAAAGAGGAATACATTGGCAAGGAATAGTGAAAGTAAAAACAGCAAGAAATTAAACGCAGGCTGTTTAAAAATTTTTCAACTTATCAAACTGCTTTATGAAGATAAGGCAGAATACAGCAGTGTAATTGAAATTTTTAAAGATGAAATAAATGAGCAATCGACAAATAATATTCAAGTAAATATCAACAAATATATAAATACATTGAAAATTTTTGGCATGAAAATTGTCAAAGAAAACCACAAGTTCAAATTATTGAGCAGTTTATATTCGCTTGATATGAGCGTAGAAGATTTGAAATCTCTTGCAATTTTGATAAATACGGCACACAATTTTCCTGATAAAAATCTGACAAGCAAAGTCAATGAATTTGTCAAATCAATTGAACTCAGAATGAATGGAGATGACAAGTTTGCGCTGAATAATTTGACCCAAAATTCTGATTACGATTTTTCATTTTATTATTCAGATATCAGAAATCAAATTGATGAATGTGAAAAAATTTGCGCCGAAAAATTTGTGATAAATCTTTTGTATCAAAAAGACGGAAAAGAAATCCGCTGCAAATGCACACCAAAAGAAGTTATATATGACTCAAAAACCGCTTACTTAAAGGTTTATGATTCATCAGCAAGACAAAATTTAGAAATTCCGATAAACACAATTTTGTCAATCAACAGTTTGCCTCAACGCGCAAGCAATATTGAATTAAACACAACTGTTGTTTACAAATTGAAAAACAGATTGGCAAAAACTTATAAACTAAAAGAAAATGAAGATTCTACAGGTTTAAATCATGATGGAGAATTGATTGTCATAAATAAAGAAGGTAATTTTGACAAATTATTGCATAGACTTATGCGCTATTCTTCTGACTGCGAGCTTGTTTCACCAAAATTTTTGCGCAACGAAATGATTAAAATGATAAATGATACAATTGAAAATTATTCTCAAGGTGCCTAAATGAAAAAACTCAAAGAATTGTTACAAAAAATTTTATATACGTATTTTTACGCGTTTAAACAAATTCCAAATTACACAGGAACAGCAAAACGCAAGGAGTTTAATTTCTTCTTTCTTTGTTATTTTGTATTTTGGTTTATCTATCTTTTGTTGACAATTGTTTTGACTGTTGCGATATCATTTTTTATCCCACAAGCACAAGAATATATCTTTTGGATAATAATGGGACTTGGTGCGCTATACCACATTGTCCATCAATTTCCATTATTGGCTCTTATAAAAAGACGAATGAAAGATATTATGCCTAACAACTCTAAACTGTATTTCAGAGGATATTTGACAGTATTTGTGGCGCAAATTGTCACATATTTTGCCCTGACAAAAATGATAACATCTTCAGCCAAAGGGCTTACATTACAGATAATTTTAACCGCGATATTTATGCAACTTTGCTCAATATTGCTCCTGTTGACGTGGATATTTTTAATGGTTAAAAAAGGAAAAGATTAAAATTTTTTAGCAATAACATCTTGCATGCGGAAGTTGAATTATAAACTCTGCCCCTTGATTTTCTTCACTTTTTACTGAAATTTTCCCATTATGAAGTTTAGTAAATTCTTTTGCAATAGTTAAGCCAAGCCCTGTTGATGCTTCCGTTTTAGCACTCTCCACTTGGAAAAATTTTGAAAAGATTTTTTTATGATGTTGTTTTGAAATTCCAATACCATCATCTTTTATTGAAATTATTAAATTTTCACCTTTTAATTTTGTAGAAATTATAATTTCTGATTTTGCATATTTGATTGCATTACTCAAAATATTTAATAAAATTTGTTCAATTTTCATATAATCTGCAATGATTTCAATAGGTTCTTCGATTTCCTTTCGGATTGTCAAATTTTTCTTTGCAGCAAGTGGCGTAATTATGTTGCAAGCCTCAATTATCGCATCAGAAATATTGAAGGTCGAAAGATTCAATTTCAAGGTGTGAGATTCAATTTTTGCAATATCAAGAATTTCATTTATCATCCCTAGGAGCTTGATACCGGAGGCTTTTATATCTTCGACATATTCTGATTGTTTGTCATTCAAATCTCCAAAAATCTTTCCGCCAAGAGCCTCTGAAAAGCCGATAATTGAATTTAGCGGAGTGCGCAAATCATGCGAAACATTTGCAATAAATTGATTTTGCAATTTCTCATTTTCTTTAATTTTTGAATTTTGTTTTTTGACATTTTCATACGCCTGATGAGTTTCAACAATACCCTCTTCCATAGCTTTGACCTGCATTTTCAGAATTTTTGAAACCTCTAAATCTTTTAACAAATTAGCAATAATTTTTGTGCAAGTTTTGAAAATAAGTTTTTCATCAAGCGAAAAATCAGGCTCATTTCGCTCAATTACAAGGATTCCCAAAATTGCCCCTTTTATTTCTAATTTTGAACAAAGCAGATATTTTTGACTGTTGAAAAGTTTTTTTATATCATCAGAAATTTCTTCAACATTTGGGGCATACAGTTTTTTTGACAACGCATCATCAATTTTGATTGTTTCAATTTGAGGGAAATTTTTGCTATATTCAAGACTCAAAAAATTTGGCGTCAAATAAAAAATTCCGGCAGAATCCAGTTTGATAACTTCATTCAAAACATCAAACATAGCCTTATGATGGGACGTTTTATTCAAATCCAAATCATAAAATTTATTAATTTTTTCAATTGCATTTTTATACATTTGAAAACCTCGAAATTACATCTCCTTGTAGCCGATATAGCGCAAATTTCTATAGTAACCTTCGTAATCCAAACCATAACCGACAACGAACTTGTTATCAACTTCAAAACCATAATAATCAGGCTCGATATCGACTTTTCTTGTAACTTTTTTATCAAGCAAAGAGCAGAATTTTATTGACTTTGCGTTAAAATTACAATGCATAAAATCCATCAAAAATTTTGCAGTAAGTCCTGTATCTACAATATCCTCAATTATCAAAACATTTTTGTCGTTAAGGTCAGGCAATTTGATATCAACGGCGTTGACTTTTCCTGATGTAGAAAAACCGCTGCCATAACTTGATAACCTGATAAACTCCATCTGCAACGGCATATCAAGATGTTTCACAAGGTCAATTGCAAACATTACAGCGCCTTTTAATACGCAAATTGCAATAACTTCTTCGCTGTTATAAAATTTGTTCATCTCTTGTGCCAATTCTTTAATTCGAGTTTGCAATTGTTCTTCACTAAACAATATTTTCAAATCTTCAGGTTTCAAATCTAATTCCATTTTATATGCCCTCTTTCTTATATAATTGCAGTCTATGTGTCGGTTGAGATGTAATTTTTATTCTGTCATTTATCCCAAGTCCGATTGCCCACAAAACTTCTTCTCCTTGCACCAAAAATAAAAGATTATTTTTTTGGTGATTTGGTATTTTTTTTGCATTTAAGTATTTTTTTAATTTTTGAGAACCTTTCATTCCAAAAGGTCTTATAATATCGCCATCTTGGCGTTGTCTTAACTCAAATTCAAAATCAAGATTTTCAAGATTAACATAAGCTATATTTTCATTATCTTTTGGAAATTTTTTCACATTTTTTGAAAATTTTTCTATCTCAAAAATATAATTTCCTACTTCATATTTTCCTTCTTTATTTATGAAAATATTTTGAAAATTTTCTTGTTTTTTATCTGTAATTTCTATATATTTTTCGTTCACAAAAATCCATAAATTATTAGTTAAAGAACATGTCTTGCCTGATTTTGAGTCTTTTGTTTCGTGGATAAATTTTAAAATATTTTCTATTTTTTTTCTATCATAATCAAGATTTTTTTTGATAAAAATATTATAAATAATTCGTTTTTGTACACTCATTTGAAGAGCCAAAAATTTTGATAATTTTATTCTATTTTTATCAGAAATTTTATTCAAAATTTCATCAATTGAATTTGAAATTATTTCATTATCATCCTGCGCAATTTCAGATAACGAATTAATTGTATCAATAACATTTGGATTAACTTCTTTTAATAACGGCAAAACTTTTGTTCTGATAAAATTTCGTTTATATTTGATATCGTTATTTGAACTATCTGAATTTGGACTCAGCCCTAATTTTTGAGAATACTTTTCAATCTCATCACGCAAAACAGACAACAATGGGCGATAATAAATATCTCTATGTGCACTGATTCCTTGCAATCCTGAAATTCCTGTTCCCATACAAATCCGATAAATCAGAGTTTCTGCATTGTCATTTTTATTGTGTGCAGTAAAAACAATTTTGCTGCTAAATTTTTTACTGCATTTTTCAAAAAATTTGTATCTTGCATCTCGCGCTGCCGTTTCAGTGTGTGGAATATTTTCATCCAATACTTCACTATAAAAATCTATTCCAAGATTTTTACAAAAATTTTGACAATTTAATTCTTCTCTATCACTCTCTTCTCCGCGCCACTTGTGGTTTAGATGGATAGCAACAATTTTATTTTTGCAGATTTTTTTTAGTGCGTGAAGTAAACACATTGAATCAAAACCGCCTGAAAAAGCCACAAGGTATACTAAATCTGATTTTTCTAAATCGTATTTTTGCAAAAAAGATTTAATTGTATTCTCAATTTTATTCATAGCTTTTTAGTTTTGGTGGGCAAGGTGTTTTTTTATACCTTCACGAATTTCAACAACATCAGTACCAAGAGACTCAAGTGCTTGCATAGCAAGAGATTCAGGCTCAGTTGTAATTGCATATAACAAATCAGAAGATTCGATTTTTGTTTTATTTTGTTTTTTTGCGTATTCCCAAGCTGTCTCTAATACGCGTTTGGCACGTTTTGTAAATACCATTTCTTTATCAGTGTATTCATTACCGCAGCCGACAATTTTTTCAACCATGATTCTGGCATCACGAATATTGATTTCTAATTCTTTTAACACAACCGCACCAATACCTGTAGCCTCACCGATTATCCCAAGTAAGAACATTTCAGTGCCGACAACTCCACGACCGATTCGTCTTGCCTCTTGTTTTGCAAGTCTAAGGATAGTAAGCGTTTCAGGCATTTGTTTTTCGATTGGTTTTATAATTCCATGTGCCAAATCATCATCATTGATGTGTAATTCTTTTAAAATGTTATAGGCAACGCCCTTTTTCGTCTTGAGCAAGCCTAAAACCATGTGCTCAGGCAAAACCTCAGATGAACCGAGTTCTTTTGCGGTTTGTAATGCCAAACTCATTGCCCTGAAAGCGTTTGGCGTAAACACAATTTGACGTCCTTCATATTCAGCTTGTCTTGAATCCACTTGAGCCAATTTTTCTTCAAATTTTTCTTCGGTAAGTCCGAATTTAGCAAGAATTTTGGTCAAATCAGAATTTTTATCTTCCAAAATTGAAGAAATAATTTGTTCTGTACCCAAAATTTCGTAATTAGAAGTTGATAATTTTGAAACAGCTCGTTCAAAGACTTTTGATGATTGAGGATTGTCAAACAATGAGTCTGTTTCCTGAGTCAAATTGACTTCTTGCTCTTTGTTTTCATCCAATTCAGGGTGATAATCCTTTTTCACTTTTCTTTGAACAAGCTTTTCAATTAATGGTTTAGATTTTTCGATATCAAATCCGAGATTTTCCAAGTATTGCGGAATTTTTGACTGTTTGTCACTAATTGCCGCAAGAACAAGGTGCTCATAGTGTACCGTAGGATTGCCGGATTTTTCTATCAAGTTCATAGTTTCGGTCAAAATTCGTTTGAAATCTTCACTGAACGGAATGGAAGATGTCATATCAGATTCTTCAATATTTAAGCTCAGATAAATTTCTTCTGCCAAACGCTCATAAGTAATGTTATATGATTTGAAAATTTTGGCGCAAAATCCTTTAGTCTCCTTGACAAGAGCCAACAACAAATGTTCTGACAAAACTTTGTCAGAGTGGTCATATATTGCTATATTTTGAGCCTCAACAATTACATTAACGGCTTTTTCCGTGAATTTTTCAAACAAAATGTGATTCCTTACTATTCTTCTGTTTCTTCGTCTTCGCCTTCTTCATATTCAAGGTTTTCAATGTATTCTTGAACTTTTTCAAATTCATCATCATCGTCAATTGTTTCAAAGAATACTTCTTCGCCTTCTTCAGTGTATCTCATCAATACAACTTCCGGTTCTTCTTCGTTTGAATCAGCTTCAACTAAAAGTGCGTATTGCTTGCCTTCAAATTCAACGATGTCATACAATTCACATTTGATTACTGTACCGTCATCATCTGTGATTTCAATAATGTTTTCTTCATCAATAGCCATTGGTTATTCTCCTTTATTTATTATTTTGTGCGTGACAGATATTGTTCCAGTATAATACAAGCACTCTCAATATCAACCAGTCCTTTATCTTTTCTAAAGTCTATTTTTTTATTGCGAAGATTTTCTTCCGCGGTGTCAGAAGTTAGGCGCTCATCTTCAAAAATTACTTCAAAATCTTTGATTTTTGACGCAAATTCTTCACAATTTTCTGCCTGAAAACCTTTTGTACCGTCCATATTTAGAGGTAAGCCAACGACAATTTTTTCAACATGGTTTTCTTTAGCAATTTTTTTAATGGATTCTAATGCATTTTCTTCCGGTTCTCTTGGGATGTAAGAATGGCCGTTTGCAAGCATCAACAAATAGTCGCTTAGAGCGATTCCTATTCGTTTTGTGCCGATATCAAGAGCCATAACTTTATACATTATTTACCCACTTTTCTTCAATATACTTGATTTTATCGTTTATTTCATCATGAGTCAAGTCATATTTATCAACACTTTTGTTGTATTTAACAACCGCCAAATATTCATAAATACTACGTCTCAGGATAATTTCAAACAGTTTATGTAAAAGTTCTTCGCTGTTTATCAACCCCAAAAGCTCGGCTGATTCTGAATCTTTTCCGATTGCAAATTTGATATATGCTGCCATATACAACTTTTTAATCCAAGCTTGACGTTCTTGCTCATAAAAAACTTTATCTAAATTATTTTCGACAAGTTCATCAAGATTTTGCGTTGTCTTTAAGCCATTTAAAACTTCTGCAAATTCACTGCTGTAACCGCTATCCAAGAACCAATGTTCTGATATTTTCATTTTTGCAAGTTCTTCAATAATCGAAGAGTCAACGTTTGACGGAAAAACTTGTTCTTTCAAAATTTGTTCAATCGGCTCACTATCATAATCAATGTCAATCAACAGATTTTTCCAACAAACGTATTCATAAGGCAGTTTCCAGTTGTTTTGGTTATTTTTAATTGTTGTGATTTCTGCATTATAAAGAATTGTCTTAAAAGACTCAGGGTTGATATCAATAGTTTTTTCGTCTCTCAAAAATCTTTCTAAAATTTTGCTACATTCAAATTTTGAAATTTCAAAGAACCCAAAACAATCCCTGATTCCTGTTTCAATATTGATTACGATAGACACAAATCGGATTTTTTCGTTGTTCGTAATTCTTGTAAAAATCATCGCTTGGTCGCCGTGTCCATCAGGATATGTCATATAGAATTTATACGGTTTGCTGTTTGATAAAATCTTTGTGTAAAATTCTTTTGTGTTATCTTCCCTCATCCCTGAAATCTTAATTGTAGAAAGACTTTTGCGAATAGCTTGAGATAATTCACCATCTGATAAAGCCAACATTTCATTAAGAACATGCAACGCAAGTTGAGATTTTGTATCTGCCAACAGCTTTAATGCCTCTTTGCCTTCAGGGCTATTTGGCTCTGATACAAAAACAGGAATCAAAATATTTGCCAAAGCGTCTGATTCAAAATCTTCACTGAACGAATTTAGCAAAGTAATTTTGTCTTGAACTCTAAGAGTTGTCAAAAAGTCCATAAAATCAATTTGAACTTCAGGATTGATTACTGCGGTATTTAAAAGTTGTTTTGTGTTTTCATCAAGCAAACTTTGTGCATCGTCTAAATATTCTTCGCACGATTCGTAAGACCAATCGGCATCCAAATCACGCAAAAGATTCAGTATTGTAATTTTCACCTCAGTTTGCAGGTTTTGATTTTTTAAAGACTCCCAAAGTTTATTAATCAATTCATCTTTTGGTACGTAATGCTCAAGCATAAAGCAGATTACAGGAATTTTTGCAGTATCTGCGTTTGACAATTCTTTAAACAAAACTTTTGAAATAACTTTTTTATCTTCTTGCGCATCAAGCATTTCAAAATCGGCAAGACAATTTTGGATATCGTCTACCGAATTTATTTTGTTAAGTAGTGATGTTATTGCAATTTTAAGCTCGAACGGATTTAATTGTTTAAACTTTGAGGTTGTCATTTTGAACTATCTTGCCTTTCCCCAAAATGCATCTAAAATATGTTGAGCCTCAGCTGATGGCATTCTGTCTTGCAAAATCAAATATTGAACCGCAATCATTGCACATTCAGAACAAATATTTACCCCAGGACCTTTGACCATTTTGATAACTTGTGTATTTGGTCTTCCGCAAAAACTGCAATATACAGGTTCAACATTTTGACCGTTTTCTTCTTGATGTTTTTCGTCAGTGATAGCCTTTTTCTTTGCGCCTAAGCTGACTACTTTATCGTCTGACATATAAATTCTCCTTTTTTACTCCACTATTGTAACTTAAATTAATGAAATTTGCCATATTTTTATTCTTAATTTATAATTACTTTAACATCAGCTTAACATGTAAAGAAGAGGGGTATAGATGAAAAAAGTTCTTTTGATTGCCAGCGTGTTATTTGTTGCAGTTGTGTCAACAGCTTGTATCAACAATTTGGCTGTTCAGGATTTGAACAACAAAGCTAAAATGTACGCAGATAAAGGCGACTACACTCAAGCAATCGAAAGATTAAAATCAAGTATCGACCTTGACCCATCTGTATTTGAAACCCACTACAATTTGGCAGTTGTCTATACTCAAGCAGAAGATTATATCAATGCGGTTGAAGAGTATAAAAAAGTTATCGGAATGAAACCAGATATGGCGGATTCTTATTACTCATTAGCTACTGCAGAAAACAATTTGGCAGTTGATATGATGCAAGGTCGCGTACGTATGAATGTTGATGAGTCATTATACACTCCAAAAGCGGAAGATATAAACTTTGAAGAAAAAGTTAAATTATCAGATAAAGAAGAAAATTTGGTTAAAGAACTGAAAGAATCTGCTGTTCAAAACTATGAAAAATATTTAGAACTAAATCCAACTGCCCAAGACAAAGCAGATGTTGTACAACAAATCCAAAAATTAACTCAAGCAAATGACAAAACAATTCAGGAATAAATTATGATTATACCTGCCCCACAATCAGTAGCTTTTAGCATTTTTAACATTCCTGTTTATTGGTACGGAATAACTATGGCACTTGCTATTTTTGTTGGAATATTAGTAGCTAATTTTTTACACAACAAAACAAATCCCACAAAACGCAAGGATGTTATTATTGAATACTCGCCTTTAATTATTTTTTGCGGAATTTTAGGAGCAAGGCTATATTTTTGCTCACTTAACCCAAGTTATTATTTTACCCATCCGCTTGAAATCCTTGATATCAGAAAAGGCGGGCTATCTATCCATGGCGGAATTTTGTTTGGCGTTTTGAGCCTGTTATTTGTTGCCAAAAAAGCAAAACTTTCATTTTTATCTTTGCTTGATTCTATGGGATGTGCAACAATTCTAGGTCAAGCTATCGGCAGATGGGGAAATTATTTCAACTCAGAAGCTTACGGTTTGCCTGTTGCAAGTCAAAATTGGGGACTATTTATCCCTGAAACAAGGCGAGTTTTTGAATATTCAAATTATTCACTTTTCCATCCGACTTTTTTATACGAAAGTATTTGCGACATTTGCGGATTTGTTATTTTATTTTTTGTTTTAAAGCGATTTGGCAAGCAATATAAAGGATTTGTCTTTTTCTTATATTTAGCCATTTATGCAATGATAAGGTTCTTTATTGAGCGCATACGAATTGATAGTGCATTAAACTTAGGAAGTTTTCCTATTGCGGAAATCGTATCTTGTTGTTTGTTCATTATCGGCATTGTCGGAATGAGTTTTATTTTGGCGAAAAAGCGCGTATAATGGGACTTTTAGAGAAATTTACCCGATATATACTCTTTACATAACTTCATATATCAAGGTTTTGTGAAATTTCGACTTCTGAAAATACTTTATATAAAAGTGAAGTATATGAGGAGATATGAGTATGCCGGAAATTTCATTTTGTTTATTTGATTTAGGGAAACTATTTGAATTGTTCCCAAAAGAAAATAAAGAGTTAAAAGCTAAAATTGCTGAATACGAAACAAACGCGCAAGAGGCAATGGCGCAAAATCGGATGAAATTATTCTCTGATTTTGGCTACAAAAGCGAATTTGATGCAGCTTTGACATAGTACACAAAAAGAAAAAGACAAGGTCACTCCTTGTCTTTATTTTTATTAGACTCAATTAATAAAAATATTCAGTGTAGCAGTTAAGCTGTGCGCTTAACATTGTTGTGTATGTGACAAGGACCTGCACTTAAATATTTTATTCAGAGTAAATTCTGCCTAAAACTGAGTAATCAAATCCTCATATTTGTTAGCATTATATTGGAAATTTATTTTTTTGTCAATACTCTGACAAGGTTCAATAATAGCATTACGCCAACTAATGCAAGTGTTAGGAAAAAGTCATATTTGATAGCATTGTGACTAGCAAATAAGCATGCCAAACCACCTGCAAGAATTGCAACAGATGTCAAAATCACAACGGTTTTCTTTTGAGAAAATCCTGCATGTAACAATTTGTGGTGAATATGCTCAGCATCTGCAACAAACGGAGATTGACCTTTGCAAATTCTTCTTAAACTTGCATAAGTGATATCAATAATAGGTACTGCTAAAACAACAAACGGCAGCAAAATAGCAAGAGTTGCAACTTTCATAACACCTGTGATTGAAATTGTTGCAAGCAAAAAGCCTGAAAACAACGAACCACTGTCACCCATAAAGATTTTTGCAGGGTTGAAGTTGAATGTTAAAAATGCCAACATAGAACCTGCCAAAATAAAGCCAATCAACGCACTAATCGGATTTGGCGGAGATAGTGTAATTGCAAGAATTGCCAAAGTAATAGCATTCACGGTTACAACAGAACCTGCAAGTCCATCCACACCGTCAATAAAGTTCATTGCGTTTGAAATACCTACAATCCACAATAGAGTAATTGGGTACGAAAACCAACCCAAGTCCATTCCGCCAAAGAATGGAACGTTATTTATTTGAACACCCAAAAGGTATACTATTGTTGCAATTGAGACTTGAATAAGTAATTTAAACTTTGCACCAAGTCCATATACATCATCAATTAAACCAAGTAGGAACATCAAAGAACTACCAAGCAAAATTCCTGACATAAGCTTTCCATAAGGATAATAGCTCATAAGAACAAGACACAAAAACGTCAGCATTGTACTTGCCCAAATTGCAACCCCGCCAATTCTTGATATCGGTTTTGTATGGATTTTCCTTTCATTTGGGACATCTACAAGTCCTTCTCTTTTTGAAAAACTGATTACCATAGGAACTAAAAATACCCCAAAGATATAGGCTATAATTGTTCCGATTATTTGAGAATGTGCTAACTTAATAATTATAATTCGTCTCCTTGTTTTTACTTACTATATAATGGATATTTTTTGCATAATTCAAGAGATTGTTCTCTCAATTTGCTTAATTCAGTTTCATTATCTGATGAAAATATCGCAGATGCAATAATTTTTGCAACTTGTTTCATATCTTCTTCTTTAAAACCTCTTGTTGTAACAGCTGGAGTACCTAATCTGATACCGCTTGTTACAAACGGACTTTGAGGGTCATTCGGTACGGTATTTTTGTTGGCTGTAATTCCGACTCTTTCAAGTACATTTGCCATATCCTTACCGGTCTTACCTGTTTTTCTCAAATCCAATGTCATCAAGTGGTTTTCTGTCATTCCGCCAACGATATCCAAACCTTCATCCATCAAACCTTGTGCCAAAGCTTTAGCATTTTTAACAATTTGTTTTGCATATTCAACAAATTCAGGTTTTGATGCCTCCAAAAGTGCAACAGCCTTACCTGCAATAATATGTTCTAAAGGACCGCCTTGCATGCCGGGGAATACCGCTTTATCAATATCTTTTGCAAACTCTTCTTTGCACATAATGATTCCGCCTCGAGGTCCTCTTAGAGATTTGTGAGTTGTTGTTGTAACAAAATCACAATATGGAGCAGGTGAAGGGTGAACGCCTGCAACAACCAAACCTGCAATGTGCGCAATATCAGCCAACAACAATGCACCAACTTCATCGGCAATTTCTCTAAACTTTTTAAAATCAATTACTTTAGAATAGTTGCTAGCTCCGCAAATAATAAGTTTTGGCTTATGTTCAATTGCTTTTTGACGAACATCTTCATAATCAATTTCGCCATTTTCATTAATTCCGTAGCTTTTTACATCGAAATATAAACCTGAAAAATTAACAGGTGAACCGTGAGACAAGTGACCGCCGTTAGACAAATCCATGCTCAAAACTCTGTCCCCAGGTTTCATTGTAGCCATAAATACCGCCATATTTGCTTGAGCACCGCTATGTGGTTGAACATTGGCATGGTCCATGTGGAACAATTCACAAGCTCTTTTTTGTGCGATTTCTTCAATTACATCGATATGTTCACAACCGTTGTAATATCTTTTGTGAGGTTTACCTTCTGCGTATTTATTTGTTAAAACACTTCCACAAGCCTCCATAACTGCAAGAGATGTACAGTTTTCACTTGCAATAAGTTCAATTGTTTCTTGTTGTCTTTTTAATTCTTCTTCAATTTGTTCCGCAACTTGTGGGTCAACTTTTTTTATATTTTCCAGATTCATACACTCTCCCTTTTTAGTTTAATTATAGTTATAAATCAAATTTTCGCAAGTTTGTTAATTTGCCTTAGTCGGTGGATTATTTGCTTGAAGTTGCTCTATTACATAATCAACTTTTTTACTCATTTTAATATATTTGTGATTAGGAATATCTATTATACATGCACTGGAAAGACAATCTTCCGCAACCTGAACAACTATTTGTATTTCTCTATCATCTTGTTTTTCCTCTTCGCAAGCATCTTGCTTTCCATCAATAAACTTCTTACGAGCTAAATCTATTCTCATTTCTTCTTTAGCCCAATTTATGTCGCTTACAACTCTATAGTTCAAATTTGTTTCTTTAGCCAATCGTTCTTTCATTCGTTTTGCGAACCAAAAAGATTCAGAATCATTGAATATATTTTTTTCCATATTGAAAGCAAATGTTTTTTCATTTGAATTAAATAACTCAACAAACGCGTTATGCTTTTTTGACAATTCTTGAATATTTGAAGGTAATGTTTCTACCTCATTGTATGGGTCATCAAGATGTGACATCATTACAGCATTATAATCTCTTAACCTGAGATAAGTTCCAAGATTTTTACAAATATTGATTGTTGCTGCTATCACAAGTATAACTAACACCCCAACTATGCATTTATCAACGATATTTAATTTCATTAAAACTCTCCACATTACTTGTTCAAATATTTATCTTTCAGAGCCATAATCTTTGAATAAGACTCCTCAATTTTTCCTCTTAGCTCTTCATCAATTATAGCTTTTTGATAAATTTTTTCAATTATGTTAATCGTTTTTTCATCAGAATATCTGTAGATAAACATATTTAGCCCTGCGCGTATCCCCATTTCACACGCCTCAACATCTCCAAAAGCAGCAACTCCTTTCATCACCATATCATCAGAAATTGTTACACCATCAAAGTTCAAAATGTTTCTGAGATAAGAAATTGCATTTTTGCTAAGAGATGTCGGAATCGGCTCTTTTTCAAAACATGTGCAATGCAAATGAGCAACCATAATCATCTCAATACCGTTATCAATTGCAGCTTTGAATGGTTTTATATGAGTTTGTTCCATTTCAGTTAAAGTCAAGTCAATTTTTGGTAAAGACAAGTGACTGTCTGCATTTGCGTCCCCATGCCCGGGGAAATGTTTCGCACATGGAATAATACCATTTTGACGGTATATTTTAGAAACTACCCTTTCCCCTGCTATAACCTCGTCAGGGTTTGAAGAAAAGGCTCTTTCTCCAATAATCGGGTTTTTTGGGTTCGTATTGGTATCAATACAGGGTGCAAAATTCAAATTTATACCATAACTTTTAAGCTCTGCGGCGATTTCAGCCGTTTGAGATTCTAAAAAGTCTAAACCTTTTTCAAACGCGTACTTTGCAGAGAGATATTTTTTACCGTTGTGGATATTTTCGGTACGTTCAACCCTGCCACCTTCTTGGTCAATAGATAGAAACGGCGCGACTTTAGACTCTGATTTAATTTCAGAAATCAGATTTTTGAATTGATTTTGCGACTGAATATCTTTTGTAAAAAATATCACACCACCCAAACCTTGATGTAGTGCTTGTTTATAACCTCCACCATCAAGTCCGAGGATGAACATTTGGTACAATTTTTCTTTTAACTCTGCCATTTTATCCTTCGTATGCCAAACTTAGAACTTCGGTTAATTCTAAAAGTTTGCCTGTTTTAATTACTTCTTGAATTTTACTGTGGATTTTTTCTAAGTCTTCTTTACTTGGAATTTTAAATCCTTCAGGCAAAACAACATCATTAGTTGTTCTTGTGTTTACAAATCCGCAATTCAGAGTCAAAAATTCCTTGTATAATTCAAGAATTTTCACATGGAGCGGATTGATTTCATAATTTTCATTGATGTAATATTTGGCATCTTTTTTCAACTTGTCAAAGAAATTTATAGAATAATCTGCCTCTTCAACGGTTTCTTCTTTGTTGTATGTGTCACCAAGACATGGATTACCTTCGATTTGCAAATCGCCCAATGACTTTATATAAACCGCCCACAACAAACATCCAAGACAAAAGCCCACATTGTTATCCACCATTTTTATAATTTGCGGATAGCAAGCTTTGAATTTCATTTTTCTTTGTCCAAAGTTTTTGAATTGAGCAATATTTGCATAAATATATTCGGCATTGATTGATAAAATCGTAGTATGCTGAGCATACCCCGGGTCAAATAGTACCGAATTAGCTGTATTTTCTGTCATTTATAACACCTCTGATTTCTTATTTTTCTTTTTTAAAACTTTATTTTGATACTTTTCGTTATATTGAAATCTTGTTCCATTAACAAAACTTTTCACAACTCCATTTGCAAAAGTCCCTCTTGCTGACCAGTATGAAGTATGCGCAAGGAAGGCTGAACGTTTTGACCAAACAGCCGAATTGTCATAGACAACCCCTGTCGGATTTTCGATTGTCAAACCCATACGGTCTTCGATTTGCTGAATTGTCAAATTGTTACTTGAAGGGAATCCCAGTGGGTCTTCTCTAAAGTTTACCGTCAAGAAATATATTCCATTTTCAAGAACATATTTCATCATGTATTTGTTGTAAAAATTGATTTCGTAGTTAGGGTCAGCCAAATCCGAGTAAAATAACGGAATCGGACTGGCAAAATTCACAACCCCTCTGACATATCCTTTTGGAGCGCAGTATTTGTCTGTCATTTCATCCAAGTTTAGATAATTCTTTTTTAATTGTTCTTTGTTCTGATTTAGAACCAAATGCCCTGTGTTTGTGAATACACCGATGTTTCCTTTGTCATAAGATAGCGCAGACAAACAGGTATCTTTTTTCGGATTTTCTTTGATGAAAGTTTTTATATCTTCGTCAGGTTCAAGCGCCTCAAGCAAATTATCAATTTTGATATAAGGCAATTTGTATAACAAATATTGATATGTAACAAATGTACCTGCCGAATACCCATATAGGATAACATTTTGACCGTTTTGTGCTTGAATTTTCACTTGTTCGTTGAGTTCATCCAAAATCGGTAGCATATTGTGCGTTTTTTGTACCCAAATCGCGTCATGCATAAATTGAGTCAACAAACTTCTGATTTCGTAAGCCAAAGTTGAACTAAATGCCTTTGAGATATTCAATCTGTCTTTCACAAAATCAAGGTCAGTCTTACTGTTATACCCCCAAAAGAATATAACAGGTTTGTCTTCAATAACGAGTTTGTTTTCTTTTGACCATTTACGAATTTGTGAATTTTTCTCAAACTTCTTTTTCATAACAGGGTGGAGCTTGTTTACTCCCCTGATATACCAATCTTTCATTTTTTTATCATTGTTATTTGAACCATTGATGTACATGAAAGTTAAATTGGTTTCTTGAGCAGGAACAGCAATCTGTAGAGCCATTGCTGCAATTAATGTAAAAATAATCTTTTTCATGTATAAGATTTTAGCACAATTATTTTTAAACTAACAGGTTTAAATTTTTATATTCCATACATCATCAGGGATTTGCCAACCGTTATTCTTCACCCTCATAATGCAGTAATACCCAGCATCTTCGCCTTTTTCTGCACTGCTACAATTTTTATCTATTTCTTTTTTCGTTTTATGTAAACCTGCTGGAACAATTCCATTATCAGGAGAATAAACTAAAATATAAATGTCTTTTCCAACAACATTTGGACCATTATCTCCATTTGTATCAATATAAATAGACATTCCTTGCTCTGTTGATTTGACACCGAAGTGTTGAAACAACTCACTTGTATAAGACCAAACATCCAAACAGATATTTGTACCATTATTTAACTTTATAGTTACGACATCTTTGCCAATTCCTATAGCATTTCTATTAAATTTTGTAGCATTTCCTGCTAAATTTCTGTTACTACCCTTTTTTTGCCAACAACCTGCTTGGTCATAACAAACATGAGAATATTTCATATAAGGTGCAAAGTATGTTTCAAACCATTGTTTCTGAGAATTTACATTTGAATCGTATAGTAACATGCCCATATCAACATCATTGCCTTCGTTTGATTTTATAACTTGTTGAATAATGGAGTAATCTTCTTTTAGCTTTGCTTCAATTACGCGCTTTTGATTTTTAGAAATCAATGTCGGAATAGTCATGGCTGCAACAACACCGATTATGCCAAGGGTGATTAAAACCTCCGCCAATGTAAAACCTAGTTTCACCTTTGTTGGTAGCAAATTTAATAACATATTTTTCATACTGCAAAGTCTCCTAATATTAACATATAAAACAATAATTTATCGCATGTGCTAATACATTAGCATATACGCTAATATTAATCAACCTTAATCCCTTTAAAGTTAGAATATCACTATGATTAAAATTCATCTTAGAGAACTTATGTGGGAAAAGAATATTTCTGCGGTGCAAATTCAGAAAGAAACAGGGATTCATGCTACTACTGTTTCTCGAATAATTAATGGCAAACAACAAAATTTGGGACTGGAAACTTTGGACAAATTGTGTACCGTTTTAGATTGCAAAATTCAAGATTTAATTACCTACGAGCGCGTAAATAAGTGATTTTTATGCTAAGATTTCTACTATGAAAGATTTTTTAATTGGGCTGTTAGATTGGATTTATAAGAAAAAATGTTACTTCTGTGGCAGGTCGTATGAATCTGTCAAAATGTGCTCAAAATGCTTTGATGATTTGGATTTTTTATCTATCGATGTCAATCGCAGAGTGTTGAAAACAGATGTTTATTGTGCCGGAGTATATTCCAAAAATTTGCAAAAACTGATTCGTGGACTAAAATACCACAGACAAAAGGATTTAGCTTATTATCTTGCAAAATTTATGTGGCAATATTGGCAAAAACTCGATTTAGAAGGGGATTTTCAGATTGTTCCTGTGCCGATTTTTCCAAAACGTAAAAAGCAAAGAAAATACAACCACATGGAACTTGTGGCAACAGAGTTTGCCAAAATGTCAGGATATGAGGTTAATTTCGATTGCATCAAGCGCATAAAAGATACAAAACCACAATACAAATTGAACAAATCTCAAAGAATGATGAATTTGTCAAACGCGTTTGAGGTATGCGCAGACAAGATTTTGCCTGATAAAAAATTGTTGATAATTGACGATATTTGTACAACAGGCTCAACATTTGAAGAAATGATTAAAGCCTTTAACGCAAATGGAATTTGTGATATTGTTTGTTTTGCAGCCACCACCCCATGGGAATAATGGAATATTTATAAAATGATACTATCTGAATTTGCAAAATTTTTACAAGAACATAACGAAGAACTTTTGATGCGAAAAACCACACCAATAAAGCTTTTGCCTGTGTGGTTAAAAACCGTTATAAACAAAAATCCGAAAACAAATATAGACAAAATCGTCCACAAAGAAATTATGTATTGCGAAAATCCCCAAGGCGATTACCTCATTGTCGGCAAATCTGATAGCGGAAGGGTTTTAGTCAGTGCATTGATTAAATTTGCCAAGAGTTATGAAAATTATAACCACGCAAAATGGGTCGAAATTACCGAAAAATCCTACCACAAGCCACATGATACTGGTAAAAATTAAAAAATCTGCTATAATTTATTCTAAAAAGAGGATTAAGTAATATGAAATTCGGCGTGGAAGTAAAAGAGTCTTGTGTTTCGCTTTGGTGGGAAGATGTCAAAGCTGATTATTATAGAATTTTAGTCAAAATTGATGGCGTGCTGTCAGAAGTTGCCAAAGTTTGTGATGACACTTTTACAACCCTGTCACTACTACCGTTTGGAGACAATGAATGTCTTATACAAGCGGTAAAAGATGGGGATATCATTGATACTTCCGCGCAATTTGTTATCAGCGTAAATTCAATTGATGTGATTTGTGGCAAAAATTCAAATGAAGTAAAAGCGTATTACAACGATTACCCATCTGCACAAGGCTATCGTTTGTATGTCAATAATGGCAACGGTTTTAACGGTGAACAAAATTTCAGAACACATTGCGCGAAAATTTCACATAGCGAAAATTCGACTTACAAAATAAAACCGTTTGCGATTTTGGATAACAAAAGAGTAAATTTAGGCTCATCTGAGGTGTTCGCCCCTAATGACAACGAATTTATCAGTTTGAGCGCGTATAAATCTTATGGTGACAAGGTCTTTTTGTCTTGGCTTTATAAAGGCAGAGCAGATGGGTTTGCAGTGTTTACAAAAGGAATGGACACACCGATTTTTGAAACCACAGACGGTTTGAGACATTTTGCATACCTAAAAGGGTTTAAAGATGATGTTGAATTTGTCGTTAAGGCTTTCATATCAGCCCCAAACGGCAAAATATTTGTGACTGAATCCATGCCAGTCGGTTTGAGTGAGCGCAAATACGAAAAACCTTTGGTATCATTGATTATTCCGGCTTATAATTCCAAAGATTATATTGCAAGAAGTATTGATAGTGCTTTAGCCTCTGATTTTGAAAATCTTGAAATCGTGATTGTGAACGATGGCAGCACGGATTCCACCCAAGAAATTATTGATTGGTACGCGCAGAATTATAAAAATGTTGTCGCACTTCAAAAACAAAACGGAGGGGTCGCAGACACTCGAAATGTCGGTATAGCAGCCGCAAAAGGTGAATACATCGCATTTATGGACAATGATGATTTAATTCGCCCAAATATGATTAGCAGCTTGTATAATTCGATTGAGAAAAATCGCTGTGATGTTGCAATTGCACCGTTATACAGACTTGTTGACCGTGGGTATACAACACATTGCAAATTGCCGTTTGATACTGACAAGGCAATTCCGATAGACAAATATTTTGAAATAATGTACACTCCGGGGTTTTACAACTGCGCAATTTGGAATAAATTGTATCGCGCATCTATCGTAAAGGCTCATCCGCTTGGGATTTTGAAATATGAAGATGTTTCGTGGACTCCGTGCATTTTGTCTTGGATGAAAAATTTTTGTTTTTTGAACACACCGTTTTACGAGTGGGATAGAAAGACGCGTCCTGAAACATTTGGGGATGTGCTTGCAAAAATGCCTGAATCTGAACTTTTTGAACACAGAAAGCAAGCGATGTTGTTCTTTGTAAATAACGGCAACCCTGAGCGACTGGAGCAATTGAAGGTTATTGCGCAAAGAAGATTAGCGCGTTATGCAAAATATTCACCGAAAAATCCTGCCTACAAACACTTGGCTGATGAGATTATGGGACGGTAGTGAACTGTCACCCTGAATTTATTTCAGGGTCTCTAATATTACAAAAAGGTCTATGTCATTCTGAATTTATTTCAGAATCTTTTCTATAATTACTATTCAACAAATGTTACATTTGCTTAATCCGGATTATTGAAAGGATTCCGAAACAGTCTTGGATTATTGGCGGCTCGACCGGCTCAACGCAGCTCTCGCCAAGACGTGCTGGGTTCACTGCGTTCACACGGCGCACTTGCCAAAATCCGCAGTTCGGAATGACGTATGTTCCCTCGCCCCTTGTGGGAGAGGGATAGGGAGAGGGGTGCTGGGTTAGAGATTCTGAATAGCGAGAAAATAATGCGCTCATACCTCACGCAAATTTTCTAAGCTTTCAGAATGACAATTTAGTTAAAATGTTAAAAATCCTAATGCCTTAAATTCTGCAAATACTCTGCCAATCCCTCTTGCCAAGGGCGAGTGGTGAAACTCGGAGTCATTACGCTATAGTGTGGGCGTTTGGCAGGACGTGGAAATTCTTCTGTCGTGCAAGGGATAACTTTGACATTCATCCCCTTTATTTTGAAAATCTCTTTTGCAAACTTACACCAACTGGCTTTACCGCCTCCGCAAATATGATAAATTCCATAACTCGGTTCATTTTGGATTATTTTTGAGATTCCGCAAGACAGGTCTTTTGTCCAAGTAGGACAACCGATTTGGTCATCTACAACTTTTATTTCCGACAACTCACCGTTTAAGTATTTTTCGCCAAGTGCCAACATCGTGTCTACAAAATTCTTGCCATATTTGCCATACAGCCAACTTGTCCTAACAATATAATATTTTTTGCAATTATTTTTTACTGCAATTTCCCCTTCATATTTTGTCAATCCGTAATTATTTATTGGATTGGGAGTGTCAGAAGTTGTATATGGCGAAAACTTTTCACCATCAAACACGTAATCGGTTGAAATATATATCATCGCGCAATCAAGTAAGTTGCAAGCCTTTGCAACAATTTCACATCCTTTTGCATTGATTTTTCTTGCAAGGTTTAGATTTTTTTCGGCATCATCAACTTTTGTATAAGCAGCGCACTGAATAACTATATCAGGATTTTCAAATTTTAGAGTTTTTATAACGGAATCTTTGTCTGTTATATCCAAATCTTGGTGAGTTTTGCCAATAATTGAAGGACCTTGAGATTCAAGGATTTGTATCAAATCTTTGGCTAACATTCCGTTTGCGCCTGTAATAAGTATTTTCATTTCTCTTCCTATTTACATGTTTTCTTGATTAATATGTTATAATAAATATATGAAAAAGTTTTCAAAATATGCAATGTATAAATTTTTATCTGTTGTCGGATTTGTAGAAATTTTTCTTATCCCAACATACTTGTGGCATATTTATTTAATAGAAAACCCAAACCTGCGCCCTTACGGTACGGTTTTAATTGCAGTATGCATAAGTTTGGTAGTTTTTCCGATGAATGTTCTTTTGCTTGGCGGACTTTTGGGTGAATCAAAATTCAGAAAAAATGTTGAAGATATCAATAGAGCAAAGCTTACCAAAATCGGATTTGGGATATATTTATTCAACACAATTGTCGGAATTTTTGCGTTTTTAAGTTCACTTGTTCTTGTTTTGGTCTAATTGAATTGTGCTCCATTTGTAAAGATTTAGCCCAATTTGTTATGTTTGTGCTATACTTGAATCAAGGAGTATAGACTGGAGGGAAGAGTATTGACTCAGCAGAACATGTTTGACCACGGGAAAATCGTTCCCGTTAATATAAGAGAAGAAATGAAACGCTCGTACATCGATTACGCGATGAGTGTAATTGTCGGACGTGCTTTACCGGATGTTCGTGACGGTTTGAAACCGGTTCACAGACGTATTTTATACGCAATGAACGAATTAGGAATGTATCCTGATAAACCGTTTAAGAAATGTGCGCGTATCGTCGGTGAAGTTCTTGGTAAATATCACCCACACGGTGATAGTTCGGTATACGAAGCATTAGTTCGTATGGCTCAAGACTTTTCAACTCGTTATTTGATGGTTGACGGTCACGGTAACTTTGGTTCTGTCGATGGTGATGGAGCTGCTGCAATGCGTTATACTGAGGCTCGTATGCACAAAATTACTCAGTCAATGCTTGCTGATATTGATTGTGAAACTGTTGAGTTTGAACCTAACTTCGATGGTTCATTACAAGAACCTTCAGTATTACCTGTAAGACTTCCAATGTTATTGTTAAACGGTGTTTCAGGTATCGCGGTAGGTATGGCGACAAACATTCCGCCTCATAACCTTTGCGAAGTTGTAGATGGTACTATCGCTTTGATTGATAATCCGAAAATTACAATTCCTGAATTGATGGAATACATCAAAGGACCTGATTTTCCTACAGCAGCTACAATTATCGGCTTGAACGATATTAAACAAGCTTACGAAACAGGTCGTGGTTCAATTAAAATGTCTGCTGTTGCAGGTTTTGAAGAAATCGCAGGCGGTGGCGGACGTCAAGCAAGAACAGCAATTGTTGTAACTGAAATTCCATATCAGGTAAACAAAGCTCAATTGATTGAAAAAATTGCAGAACTTGTAAAAGACCAAAGAATCACAGGCATTTCTGATATTCGTGATGAATCTGACCGTGAAGGTATGAGAATCGTTATCGAATTGAAACGTGATGCTAAGCCTGATGTTGTTAAAAATAATTTGTTCAAATATACCCAACTTGCAACAACTTTCGGTGTGAATATGGTTGCATTATGCGGTAAACAACCTCGTTTGATGAACTTGTACGAAGTTTTGAACGAATTTGTTGAACACAGAATCGAAATCGTTACAAGAAGAACAATTTTCTTCTTAAAGAAAGCAAAAATCAGAGCACACATCTTGGCAGGTTTGATTATTGCATTGGGTTCAATTGATGAAGTTATCGAACTTATCAAAAAATCCAAAACAACAGATGAGGCTCGTGAAGGTTTGATGAGCAGATTCGGTCTTGATGTTGACCAAGCAAACGCAATCCTTGAAATGCAATTAAGACGTTTGACAGGATTGGAACAAGACAAAGTTAAGGCTGAATATGATGAGTTATTGAAGAAAATTGCAGAATACGAATCAATTCTTGCAAGCCGTCAAAAAATTCTTGACATCATCAAAGGTGAATTACTTGAAGATAAAGAAAAATACGGCGATGATAGAAAAACTCAAATCTTGCCTGAACAAGGTGAAGTTACAATTGAAGATTTGACACCAAACACACCAATGGCAGTATTTATTACTCACCAAGGTTATTTGAAACGTATCTCACTTGATACATTTGAACGTCAAAACCGTGCAACTCGCGGCAAATCAGGAATGAAGACAAAAGATGATGATGATATTCAACATTTCTTTACTGCAATGATGCATGATAAAGTATTGTTCTTCTCATCAAAAGGTACTGTATACAGCTTGAATGTTTACGACTTCCCTGAAGGCGGACGTCAAGCAAAAGGTTTGCCAATCATCAACGTATTGCCAATTGCGCAAGATGAAAAAATTACGGCAGTTGTTCCTGTAAGTTCATTCTCAAATGATTTGAATTTGATTATGCTTACTAAAAAAGGCTATATCAAACGTATTGAACTTGATAACTTTACAAACATCAGACGTAACGGTATTATCGCAATCGGTTTGGATGAAGGCGACAGCTTGAACTGGGTAAAACTTGCAACAGCAAAAGATGAAATCATTATCGGTACATCTTGCGGTATGGCAATCAGATTCCCAATCCAAGACTTGAGACCTTTGGGCAGAAGTGCAAGAGGTGTTACATCAATGAAATTACGTTCAGGTGATGAATTAATCGGATGTGATATCGTTCCTCAAGACTATGATGCAGATTTGCTTGTTGTAACTTCTGACGGTTTTGGTAAACGTACAAAATTATCAGAATTCAGAACTCAAAACAGAGGCGGAATCGGCTTAATTGCAACTAAATTCAAATCATCAGCATCAAGACTTGTTGCTTTGACTATTGTAAAAGAATCTGACGATATTATGCTTGTTACAGCAAACGGTGTTGTTACAAGATTAAATGCAGGTTCAATCTCTCAACAAGGTCGTCCTGCAACAGGTGTAAGAGCTCAAAACTTGTCAGACAACGATACAGTATGTTCTGTAAACAAGATTTTGAACCCTGATGATAACGATGTAACAATCAAAACTCAAGCTACTGATAATTCTGCAAAACCTGCAGAAGATGTTCAGCAAACAAGCTTGCTTGAAGGTGGCGAAGAACAAAAATAATTTTGTTTAACAAATATAAAAATTGATAAAAGATGTTTCATTTTGGAACATCTTTTATTTTACTTTTGAAATCACTTTATGCTAATATAATTTAGCACAGGGAAATAAGGAGAGAATATAATGGCAGATGCAAAAATTTTAGCAACAATTGATAGAACTGATACAGAACAATTGCAAATCTCAGTTAGTGAATACAAAGGCAAAAGCTATTTGAATATGAGAATATACTACACAACTGATGATGGTGCAACTTGGTTGCCTACAAAAAAAGGTGTAACTTTCACTCCTGACCAATTGGACATCTTGACAGAAGCTATTGAAGAAGCTAAACAAGAATTTATGTCAGCAGAAGTTGAAGAGTAAAAACACAAAAATTTAGTTATTAAAAAAGGATTATCGGATAAATGGAAGATGGTATTCAGAACAAATTATATGAAGTTCCGTCACGTAAATTGGTTTTGAAAAAACGTGAACCGTCAGAAGTGCCTGATAATCCTTTTCATAAATATGCAGTTTGTCTTGTAAATTTGAAAGCCTTGGGAGTAAAAACTTTTAGCTATTTGATTCCTGACGAGATGCAAAACAAAATCAAAATCGGTCAAGCCTTGATGGTTCCATTTGGCAGGCAAGGTTTAATAAACGCGTTTTGCGTAGGTTTTTCAGATTATTTACCACCTGAAATTCGCGCCAAAAGAGTGAGTAAAATTTTAGATGAAACCCCTTTGTTTTCTGTTGAATATTTGAAATTACTTGAATGGGTCGCAAATTACTATTGTACAGATTTGATTACGGTTTTAAATGCGGCAATTCCGCTAAAACTCATTGAAAAATCTCTTAAAACAGAACAAATTATTGAATTTGTCAAAACAGACGGCGCTACAAAACGTCAAAAAGAAGTTTTGGAACTTTTAGAAAACAAGGGCAAAATGCCATTAATTGAATTTGAAAAACTAGCCAAAACAACAAGAGCTACAATTAAAAAACTTGAGGCAATGGGGTGCGTAAAACTAATCGAAGAACAAATTTATCGCAATCCGTTAGACATTTTGCACATCGATAAAAAAGAAGATTTATTTACACTTTCAGAAACTCAGCAAAAAGTTTATGAAGGAATTTCTAAACAGATAAAAGAGGAAATTTCACCGCAAATTTTGCTCCACGGAATAACCGCAAGCGGTAAAACAGAAGTTTATTTCAAGCTGATAGACGATACAATTAAATCAGGTAAAAATGTATTGTTCCTAGCACCTGAAATTGCCCTTGCTTCCCAATTGACCAAAAGACTCGCCAGAAAATTCGGAACGCAAGATGTTGCGATTTGGCACAGCAGTATTTCAGAAGGTGAAAGATACGATGTTTGGCAAAAACTTTACAAAAACGAGATAAAAATCCTTGCAGGTGCAAGGTCTGCGGTTTTTGCACCACTTAAAAATATCGGCTTAATTATCATTGATGAGGAGCACGAAAGTGCCTACAAACAAACATCTCCTGCCCCAAGGTATGATGCAAGACTTGTTGCACGCAAGCTTTCCGAATACAATTCTTGCCCATTGATACTTGGTTCAGCAACTCCTGATATTTCAAGCTATTATAGAGCAGTTAATTCAAACCACCTTTATGAAATGCTCAAACGCTATAATAACGCAAAAGTTGCTCCTGTTTCGGTTATAAATATGCAAGAATACGGCAGAGCAGCGTATAAAAGTTTAATTTCTAAACCATTACAAACTGCAATCAAAGAAACTTTGGATAACAAACAACAGGTTATTCTGTTGATAAATCGTAGAGGATATTCAACCTATACGCAGTGTCAAGGCTGCGGACATGTTATCGAATGTCCGAATTGTGCAATCCCAATGATTTGGCATGCCAAAGATAATATGTTGAAGTGCCACTATTGTAACCATGTTGAATATTTCCCTGACGTGTGCCCAAATTGCGGTTTTGACGGATTAAAAAATTCAGGAACAGGAACTCAAAAAATCGAACAATATATCAAAGAACTTTATCCTGATTATAATGTTGAACGTATTGATAGCGATGTTTTGGTCAGAAAAGGGGAGCACATAAGATTGCTTGAAAAATTCCAAAAGGGTGAAATTGATATCCTTGTTGGAACACAGATGATTGCCAAAGGGCTTGACAACCCTAATGTCACACTTGTTGGGGTTATTTCAGCAGATGCAAGTTTCAACCTGCCTGACTTTAGAGCATCTGAAAGAGGATTTCAATTACTGACTCAGGTTGCAGGACGTGCAGGACGTGGAGAATTTAAAGGGCGCGTGCTTTTCCAAACATATAACCCTGAATATTATGCCCTTGAAAGCGCGAAATCTCAAAATTACTCAGAATTTTACGGCAAAGAAATCAAATCTCGTGAAGATTTTGATTATCCGCCATTTAGCCAAATTATCAGACTGATTTTGAGTTCTCAAAACAATTTCCGAGCAGAAAAAGCTGCCCAAGAAATTGCATTGAGACTTTGTACAATGATTGAAAAATTCGGATTTGGCGAAAGGTTAGAAGTTTTAGGACCAACCCCTTGTGTCATTGAAAGAATCAACGGCTACTACAGATTCCAAATCCTTATTAAAAACAAATTGGAATCAAAGGGACATCAATTTGTTTCAAGCTTCCTTAACAAAATCACTGCGCCAAAAGACATCAGAATGACAATTGATGTTGACCCTCTTGATATTTTATAGATTTTTCCTGAAATGGTGTGACACTCTAGCTAAACCGAGCGCGCTTATTATGAACCGAAATAATTCATTAAACCGTCGTGAAGTTTTTCGTTTTTGCAAAGCTTTTTAAGTTTAGAAATTGCACGATTTTCAATTTGGCGGATTCTTTCTCTTGAAACACCGTATTGAGAACCGATTTCATCAAGAGTTTTCTTCACTCCGTTATTATCTAAACCGTAGCGCAAAATCAAAACATCACGTTCTTTTTGGCTAAGTTGATTTAAAATTGTTCTGATATCTTCTAACAAGTTATCTTGAGTAACTTTGCCATCCGGTGTGATTGTTGAATTATCCACGATAAAATCTGCAATTTTTGAAGAATCTTCATCAGATGTAGCAGGGGTATCCATGCTCACTGTTGATTGAGCAGATTTAATAATTGATGTTAATTTTGAAACAGGTAAACCTAATCTATACGCGATTTCTTGTTTTGTTGGCGGATGTCCAAGCTCTGTAGTCAAATCAATTGTTGCTCTTCTGATTTTTCCGATAGAATCAATCATGTGGATAGGAAGTCTGATAATCCTTGCCTTATCTGCAATTGCACGTGTGATTGATTGTTGAATCCACCATGTTGCATAAGTTGAAAATTTATAACCTTTTTTATAATCAAAACGACCTGCAGCTTTGATTAAGCCGACATTGCCTTCTTGAATCAAATCAAGGAATGACAAACCTCTGCCGATATATTTTTTTGCAATACTTACAACCAAACGCAAATTTGCATTAACCAAAACATCTTTTGCAAATTCATCATGGTTTTCTTGTATTTTTTTAGCCAAATCCAATTCTTCAGCAGAAGATAAAAGCGGAATTTTTCCGATTTGTCTTAGATAGATTTTCACACTATCATCAGAATTTACGGAAAGCAAACTTTCTTGAACTTTTGGGTCTTCGACGGATTTTAAGACATCTTCTCCATCTTCAACTTCAGGAGTAGATTCCATGTCTTGCAACTTTTTAAAATCGATATTTTCATCCGAAATATCGTCAGTCATTATACCAAAATGTTCAAATTCTTTCTTCACAATATGCTCCAATCTTACACATGTATGATATAACCAAGAATTACTTTTGTGCTCATCTGATTGTATTATTATTTTTTTATCAATTTTTGGCGAAGTGTTTCAAAAATAATTGCACTTAATGCATTTGATACATTCAAAGAGTTGAAACTGTTTTGCATAGGGATTTTTACCACAAAATCAGATGCCTTTAATAAAGATTTTGAAACCCCTGCATGCTCAGCTCCCATAATAATTGCAAAGTTCATATCGTCATATTTAACATCATAATAATTATCTTTTGCTGATGCGTCAGTTGCAATTATCCACCAGTTGTTATCCTTTAGTTTTTGAACTGCGTTGACAAGGCTATTTACTTTTATGATTGGAATGTGATTTATCGCGCCTGCACTGATTTTTTCAACCACAGAATTTACCTGAACATTTCTTCTTGATGGGATGATTATTCCGTCAACTCCTGCACAAACACAAGTTCTTATAATTGCACCAAGATTGTGAGAATCTTCCACACCATCAAGGATTACAAGGGATGAATTTGTGTGGTCTTTACTTGAGATAAAATCATCCAAGTCCATATATTTTACAGGTGAAATCTGAGCAATAATTCCTTGGTGGTTATATTCGGCATAAGGTTGAAATTTTTCTTTTGCAACAAATTGAAAAACAATTCCGCGCTCTTGTGCCAATTCTTTGATTTTAGAAATCTTGTTATCAGAGTGAATGTTTTTTGAAATCAAAATTTTGTTAATTTCTCTATTGCCTGCAATCAAGGCTTCCATTACGGAATTTTTACCGAAAATTATTTCAGAATTTTCCATCTTATTTTGAAACCTCCAACATTCTGTCAATACAAGTAACTGCGCGTTTTGCGATTTCAGGGTCAACAGTAATTTCGTTTTTACCTGTTTCCAAAACTTCTAAAATATCCTCAAGTGATGTCATTTTCATATTTGGACATACAATGTTATTTTTAACAGGAATAAATTCTTTTTCGGGATAATCACGTCTTAATCTGTCGACAACACCTTGTTCTGTAGCGATAATAAATGACTTGTTATCACTGTTTTTAGCATAATTCATAATACCTGTTGTACTTCCGACATAATCGGCCATATCAGATACAGACATGTGACATTCAGGGTGAGCCAAAACAAGCGCATTCGGATGTTCTTCCCTTGCTTTTTCAATATCTGCAGGTCGAATTTGCAAGTGTGTCGGACAGAACCCCGGATATGTAATAACTTCAATATTACCCAATTGTTTTTCAACCCATTTGCCTAAATATGTATCAGGTAAGAATAATATTTTCTCTGCATTTAGATTTTTAACCACCTTGACAGCATTTGAACTTGTACAACACAAGTCACATTCTGCTTTTACTTCGGCAGTAGAATTTACATAACAAACTACAGGTATATCAGGATGTGCTGACTTAAATTCCATAAGTTGTCTGTGGTTAATCATATCTGCCATTCTACAGCCTGCATCAATTTGCGGCAGTAAAACTTTTTTGTTTGGTGATAAGATTTTTGCAGTTTGTGCCATAAAATAAACTCCTGCAAATACAATAATTTCGGCATCAGTTTCTGCCGCAACCTGACTCAATTTTAGAGAATCTCCGACATAGTCTGCAACCAAGTCGATTTCCACAGGTTGGTAACAATGTGCCAATATAACAGCTTTCTTTTCTTTTTTTAATTTATTAATACTCTCAACTATGTTCTGCATTTGAAATATATTATCCTCCGTTTGGTGTAAATTTATGTTAAGATATTCTCATTTATAAAAAATATTGTATAATAAAAATAAGAATATAGTAAGAAGAATATAAAGGTAGATATGTCACTAAACAGTTTATTTGGAATGGGTGGAGGTAAAGATTTATACATATCTGTATCGCCTGCCTGTGGATTGGAAATGATTGAGCTTGATAAACATGGTAATGTTAAGTCTTATGCTCAAACACCGTTGGAATATAATGAAGCTCAGAGAGAAATCTCCAATTATGATGAATTTAAAGCAGGTTTGGAAACTTTATTCCAAATGCGTAATATTAACCCTGCCAAGGCAAACATTTATTTAAGTGTACCGACTGTATGGTTCGGAACAAAAGAAGGTTTGCCTTTGTTGCTTGATGATAACGCTATTACAAACATCGTTATCGGTGAATTGGAACAAACTTATGTATTCAAAAGAAAAGAACCTTTACCGTTCTGGTTTGACGCATTAGCATCAACTAACTCTGATTCAAGAAATGTATTTTATACAGCTGTTCAAAAAGAGGCAATTGACTCTATTCGCGGAATTATCACCTCAATGGGTGCAAATTTAGCAGGGGTTGAATGTTCACTTTTTGCTGATTTAAAAGGTTTATTAGCAACAGGAATTGCAGGAGAGCAAATGCAAGATGGCAATTCTTGGAGCTTAATGATTGTAAATAACAGTGGTTTCCAAATGCTAGGACTTCAAGGTAAAAGAATCCTTGAATACTACGAAGAACCATTACCGATTAAATCTTATGAAGGCGAAGAAATTTATTCAGCAATTGAAAATGCTGCTCAAATTGCATTAATGAGCACTCCATCAAATTCTTTAGTTGTTTTATCTGAAACAGATTTAGTTTCTGCTGAAATCTTAGCCGGTCGTTTACAATTCGGTGGTTCAACCATCTATGTTGAAGACAACCAATTCCGTAAAGAACCTTTGATGGATATGAGCTTGAACATCTTATCAGATGACCAATTAAAAGTTTCTTTACACGCAATCGGTCACATGTCTCCGGCAGGTGCAATGCCTGTAGATGTTGACTTTATCGCAGAAAAGGGTAAAGCAAAAGCTCAAGTAGCTGTTATCGAAATTCCTTTAGGTAACGGTCAAGTATTTGAATTAACCCCTCAAAAAGCTATCGTGCTTGTTATTATTCTTGCAGCACTTGTTATGGCTCCGTTAGGTGGTGCTTATGCTTGGACAAACGGACTTGTTACAAAAGCTCAAGAAGAAAATACAGCTTTAGATAATCAAATTACGGACTTAGATGCACAAATTAAGCAATACGAAAAACAAGACGGTAAAGCCGAATTTGATGCGGTTGCAGAAATTGAAAAAGTTTTGAAAAATAACAGAACAAAAATCCAAGTATATGCAGCATTAGGTCAATTTATTCCTAAAAATTTGTATTTAACATACTTCATCACAGGTGATGATGGTTTAATCAATATCAAAGGTTGTGCAGATTCTGTTGAAGATGTTTATGTATTCTTCAAAAACATGAAAGAATCTTTGACTGACTCAAAACTTCGCTTGAGCAAGTTGGATTTGAAATCAGGTTCGCTTGATACAGTTGTAAACAGCACAGCATCTACAATTGATAATGCTCCATACGTATTTGAAATTACAAATATGGATGAAAATCAGTTAAAATCATTTATGAACAAGTTATCAGGAAATTCTGACAAAAAAGATAATAAAGATAACAATTCTAACTCAAATGACAATGCTCAACAGCAGCAAGACGCACAAAACAATAACAATGCTGCTGCAAATAACGAACAACAACAATAATATTTAAAGGATAAAATAAATGGATAGTGAAAAATTAAAACAGTTTATAATTCCAATAGCATTGATAGTTTTACTAATTGCAGGTGTTTGCTATGTTACTCCTAAAATAATTGAAAATTATCAAAGCTACACAGCTGCACAAGCTGAAATTGAAACTAAGAAAACAACTGTTCAAGAAAAACAAGCTAAGCTTGATGAATACAAACGTAAAGCTGAAGAAGAACAGAGAAAAGAAGAAGAAAGCGCAAAGAGCGAAAAACCTTTCTACAAACCTGTTATGTCTGGGTTAGACACAGAGGCGGTTATCGCAGGTGAATTTGCAGAAGTTCTTCAACTTGTTAGAGCTAATCAAATCAAAGTTCGTTCAATCAAATACGATTATGACCCTGCTGATGATGCTTTCGTTCAAGGTGCAGGCGACAAATACAACGTAGCAAGATTGAATATGGAAATGATTGCAAACTATTCTAACTACGATAATTTCTTGAAAGAATTATACAGACACCAACACTTTATCGATATTCAATCAGCAGAAATCGTTCCATATAAGAAAAACAAACGAGTACTTTTGATTAACTTTAAAGTTAAATTATATGCTAAAAAATAGTTTGATAAATATTTTGAAAAAGGAGATACAAATTGTATCTCCTTTTTTATGCGAATTTTGAATAATCTATCCCAAACAAAATTCCATCTGATTTTGCACATGTGCTACAAAAACTTGTCTCTAGTGAGCATTTTTTGTTGTAGTCAGTGAAAGAACTGCCACAACGCCCCCTATAATCATTTGCCAAAAACGGACAAGTGTAGATACCTGAATTTGTAAGGATTCTGCCATATTCACAGTCCAAATTTTTCGCAGATGAAATTTCTTCCTGTTGGTCATTATTTTTATCATGCCAAGGATTTATTTGCAAATTTGATTCATCCATATCAAAATTATTCTTTTTAAAAACTGAACTAAATCCTGATATAATTTCACTTTTAGGTAATTTGTAATAATTAGTAACTGTGATAATCGGATTAAAATCGTATTTCATCAAATGCTTAATCGCGAAAATAGCATGCCTGTACGCTCCGCGATATCTGATGTCGTCGTTTTTCACTTCATCATAGTGGTCAATACTTATTTTAAAAATAATCTCATTTGAAGATTCGTCTTCAACTTTTTTGAGAAATCTTGCTTTTTTCTCGTTTATAAAAGAACCATTTGTGCAAATACACACATTTGAGCGTTTCAAACACAGCCTCAAAATCGCATTAAAATCAGGATGTGTCATAGGTTCAGCACCTGTTAAGATTATACATTCGATTTTTTCATTCATTGTTTCATTTAGCGCCTGCTTAATCAATTCAATGTTGATAAAATCTGATTCTTTTTTATAGCGTGGAAACTCCAAATAGCAATGTTTGCAGTGCTGGTTACAATTTTTTGCAGTCATTTCAATGAACAAATTGTTCAAAGCCTTCATGTTAATAACTTCTGATTGATAAATACTTTTCATAATAAAAACTCCTCAATTGACATGTTCATGTTGAGTCAGTTGGGATTTAAAATAAATTATCCACCATGGCAAAACTTGACAAAAAAGATTACCCATGTGCTAATATCTAAATATGGTTAAGATTTTAGACTGTACAACAAGAGACGGTGGACATACCACAAATTGGACTTTTAGTGATGATTTCGTTGAAAACTTAATATCTGAATTAAATTTCAACGGTGCAACTTATTATGAAATCGGTTACAGAAACCACTTTGACACAGATGGCAAAGGACAATTTTACAGGTGCGCCCCTGAATTTTTGCAAAAGTTTTATCAAATTAAAGGTAACTTGCAACTAGGTGTCATGACAGATACCTCAAGATATTCAGAAGAAGATTTTCCAAATCGCGCGGAAGACTTTATTGATTTTGTCAGAATTGCCTGCCACCCTGATAGAATCCGCGAAACTCTAGGAATCGCAAAAGATTTATACAACAAAGGGTACAAAGTTTTTGTCCAACTTATGGAAATCAATAATGTTGATGAGGCAGGGTATTTGAGCCTTTTTGAATGGGAACATAAAGAGATTTTGGAAAGCCTTTATTTTGCTGATAGTTACGGCGTTTTGCACCCATCAGAAATTGAACACTATTATAACAAATTGGCAATGATAGGATTTGAAAAAATAAGTTTCCACGCCCATAACACTATTGCCATGGCATTGCCAAACAGCTTGAAAGCAATTGAATGCGGAGTTTGGTCAGTCGATGTGACAAAAAACGGCATTGGAAGAAATGGCGGCAACCTCGATAGTGCAGAACTATTTGAACATTTTGCACACTAAATCAATGTTGATTTTCCACAATTGTCACCCTGAATTGACTAGAATATAAGTTGAGCTAAAGCGAAACGTAATATTCTGTTCCTACTCGGTATTTCAGGGTCTCAAATTGAACACTTATATTATTGTCATTCTGAAAGGATTAAAAATCAAGTTGCGCAAGCAACGTAGATTTTATCCTATTCAGAATCTATCAATGTTGATTTTGAAATTTGACCTTTGCGCATTATTTTTTAATCAAATGGATAGACCCTGAATCAAGTTCAGAGTGACAAAACAATTAACTGTCATTCTGAACTAGTTTCGGAATCCTCTCAGTTGAATATTAATTATGGAAAAGATTCTGAATCAAGTTCAGAATGACATAGTACCTTTTGTTTATATTTTCATATAAAAGTAGGGTGGGTTGGTGAGCCCACCCTACTTTTATAAACTTTCAACTTACTTCAAAAACTCATCAAGTCTTTTTACAGCCTCAAGGGTATTTTCTCTGCTACCAAAAGAAGTTAATCTGAAATACCCTTCACCGTTTTTACCAAAACCTGACCCTGGAGTTCCGACGATTTGAACATTATTCAACAAATAATCGAAAAATTCCCAAGATGTCATATTGTTAGGACATTTCAACCAAATATACGGTGAATGTTGACCGCCGATATGCCAAATATTGTGACGGTTAAGTGCATCAGAAATAATTTTTGCATTTTCTTTGTAGTAATTTAAGTTTTCTTGAATTTCTTCTTGACCTTCTTCTGTGAATACAGCCTCAGCACCTCTTTGAATAATATATGGAACGCCATTGAATTTTGTTGTTTGACGTCTTAGCCACATTTTATTAAGTGACATATCATCAAAAACTAAAGCCTTCGGAACTACGGTGTAACCACATCTTGTACCTGTGAAACCTGCCATTTTTGACAATGAGCAAAATTCGATAGCACAAGTTTTTGCACCTTCAATTTCATAAATACTTCTTGGAAGGTTTTTATCAGTGATAAAGCATTCATAAGCCGAGTCAAACAGGATAATTGAGTGATTTTTGTTTGCATAATCAACCCAAGCTTTCAATTGTTCTTTGTTATATACAGCACCAGTCGGATTGTTTGGTGAGCAAATATAAATAATATCAGCTTTGATTGACTCATCAGGTAACGGCAAGAAATTATTTTCTGCATTCGCATCAATGTATACAATTTTTCGACCTGCCATTGTGTTTGTATCTACATAAACAGGATAAACAGGGTCCGGTACTAAAACGGTATTATTAACATCAAACAAGTCCAAAATATTGCCTAAATCTGATTTTGCACCGTCAGAAATAAAGATTTCATCATTATCTAATTCTACATGGTTTGATTTGTAATAGCTTTGAACCTTTGATTTTAGGAAATCATAGCCTTGTTCAGGTCCGTATCCGTGGAAAGTTTCTTTAACTCCCATTTCTTCAGATGCTTTTTTAAGTGCATTTACAACAACTTTGCATAACGGAAGAGTAACATCTCCGATACCTAATTTGATTATTTTTTTGTCAGGATTTTTTTGTGCAAATTCGCTGACTTTTTTTGCAATTGTTGAAAATAAATAACTGTCTGCTATATTTTTGTAATTTTTGTTTACGTTCATCTGTTATCCTCATTTTATGTGCTATCGAGGTTAATTTTAGCACAAATAAATGTTAAAATATATTTACCAAAGTTAATATTTTGACAAAAAATATTTTTTTTTTGACTTACTTTTGGTATAGTCATAAAAAAGACTATGAATGTAGTATTTTGAAAAAGTAAAAGGTAAGTAATGGCTGAATATATTCTTCACAAAACAAAAGAAGAAACTGCATTAAAAACAAAAAAAATGTATGTTTCAACTCCTTACAACAGAGTTCAAGCAGTAGAAGAGAGATTGAAAAAGATTTTTGAGGACGAAAAGAAATCCGAAGGTTCTATCCTTATTGATTACAAACCTCAAGTGTTGTCAAAGTTAGCAAAATACTTATCAGGACATATTGCTCGCCCTGCATCTATCGGTATTGCAGGAGAAACCGCAAGCGGCAAATCAACAATTACTCTTGATATTATTGACACTATTAAATCTTTTGCAACAGAATTTGAAATTGAAGATGCCATTACAAGAGTGAATACAGACGACTATTACTACGACCGTTCAGAAATGGTTAAAGCTGCAGGTAGTTTTGCTGAATTTGCAAAAAACTACGATTTAGATGTTCCTCAAGCTCTTGAATTGGAATTGATGAGTGCTCACATTAAAGAATTATTGATGGGCAAATCAGTATTTCTTCCAAAATATGACATGTCAGGAACTGCAAAAAGATTTGATAATTATACATTAGCTAATCCTTCCAAAATCATTATTTCGGAAGGATTGTTTACGCTTACGGAAAAAATCAAAGATGCGTTTGACTTTAAAATTTATGTTGATGTAAATTCAAAAGTTCAAAAAGAGAGATTCTATGTTCGTGCAGCAGAAAGAGATTTGGGAAGTTCTGCTGACGGTATTTATAAAAACGCATCTCAAAAAGCTGAAATCTATATCAGACCTTGCAAGCAAGAGGCTGACATCATATTGTCAGGCGAAGCCGTAAGAGCACGTTACAAAGCATTTTTGAACAAATTAATCAGCATCGTTCAACAAGAAAATTTTAGAAATAGAATTATTTTGTAAGAAGGTCAAAGAATGTCATGCTGAGTCATTGATACAAAGTAGGTTGGACTCACCAGTCCGACTGTAAAATTTGTTGGCATAGCAATGCCAACTCCTCAAAATTGTAACAAAATACTAATTTCTTGAAAAAACTGAAAGATACTCTAAAATATTAGTGGGATAGGTATCTTTAACAGTAGATAAGAATTAGATGAACAATAATAAAAAGTTTAAGAAGTTTATGACACTTGCTGCCTGTATTGCCGTAATCGGTTCTACTGCAACACCTGCTTTTTCTGATGCGATTACTGTCAGTATCAGCGCTGTAGCTAGTGGGGCAACAGGCATAATTTCTAATCGCAATTCATCCCTTGTTTCTACTGATTACACTTGGAAAAGCGGCTCAACCGATTCGGTTGACGTAAACCTAACAAGTGGCTCATTGACCGTAAGCGACTATTCCAATTCTACTGTTAATGGCACATTGAATGCAACTGGCGGAACTATCAATTTGGTCAGCGGAGTTTTGACAATCGGTAGTAATAGCGCAATTTCCAGTGCCGTATTGAACCAATCTTATGGCTCAACTCTTAACATTGCAGGCGGTTCGGCATATTTATCCGATTTAGATTCTTTAGAAGGAGAAATCCTTGTCTCATCAGGAATTTTAGGACTTGATGGAGCTACTCTTAATGATGATTTAACTATCACAGGCGGCGGAGTTGTTAGTGACAACAACGCTGTAATAAACGGTACAACTACGATTTCAGGCGGAGCTAATGACTTCAATTCTACAACATTTAGCGACGTAAGTATATCAGGCGGAAATTCCTCATTTACAGATTCATCTAAAAACGGAACATTTACTCAAACCGACGGAACTACAACCATTGTCGGCTCAGGTTTTGATTTTGACAACGATGCAGATAATGTTTCAGGCGGAACCCTAAATATCGGCAACGGTTCAAGCACAACCGTCGGAGTTTCAGCAGGTACAATCGGCGCGGATTCTACTGTTAATATCAACAAAAATTCTACCCTAAATGTCTCCGGCGGTAATGCAACACTTGACAGCGGAGACACTTGGAACGGAGATGTTAGCGTTTCAGGGGGCGAATTAGCACTTGTTGGAATAAGCAAGAAAAATTCTGCAAAATTCACTCAAACAGGCGGTTCAACAACAATAACAGGGAGCGGATTTAATTTAAACAATTCTTCTGACAGTATCCTTGGCGGAGATTTGAATATCGGCGACGATACCACAACAGGAAATATGACTGTTTCAAAAGGTGTGTTGTATGAAGGTGCGAATGTCACAATCAGTTCAGGAAGTTCTCTTGATGTTGCAGGTGGAAATGTTACACTAGATGGTGCTACAGACAGATGGAACGGTAATGTTTCAAATTCAGGAGGAACATTAACGCTAAAAGATGTTAAAAAGAACGCAAACGGTACATTCACCCAAACAGACGGTACTACTACCATTACAGGTTCAAATTTTGCAATGAATAATACCGCGGACACGGTTTCAGGCGGTACAATGAATATCGGAACATCAACATCTACAGGCAAATTGACCGTAAGCAACGGTACAATCACAGAAGATGCAACACTAAACATCACATCTAACGGTACAATTGACCTTAAAAAGGGTGATGTTACGATTGATAATTCTGATACTTGGGCAGGTAATGTTGAAGTCAACGGCGGAACTCTGAATATTTCAAACGCAACAAAATCAGGTTCATTAACGCAAAACGGCGGAACAATCAATGTTACAGGTAAAAAGTTTGACTTAAACAGTGAAGATGACTTATTAGATGGTGGAACTTTGAATATCGGCGACGGTTCAACTTCTTCTAAAATGACGGTCTCAAAAGGTACAATCACAACAGATACAACGGTTAATCTTAACGAAAAAGCGACTCTTAATGTATCAGGCGGCGACGTTAGTATGGGTGCGGATTCCACTTGGAGCGGTAATGTCAACATGTCAAGCGGAAGTTTGGCACTTGTTGGAATGACCAAAACAGGAACATTAACCCAAACAGGTGGCAGTACAACCGTTACAGGAAACAAATTTGACCTTAATGATGAAAATGACTACATTTCAGGCGGAAGTTTGACTATCGGCAACGGCACAGCATCTTCGACCATGAATGTTTCAAAAGGTGCAATTTCAAAAGATACTGATATTACGATTTCAAAAAATTCAACCCTAAACGTAAGTGGCGGTAATGTCGAAGTCGGTTCAACAGGTACTTGGAACGGAAACATCAGCATTTCAAGCGGTAATTTAACTTTAGACAGCGCATCAAAAAGTGATAACGGTACATTTACGCAAACTGGCGGTAAAACAGATGTACTAGGTACAGGTTTTGATTTAGATAACGCAGGAGATATTGTTTCAGGCGGAACCTTAAATATCGGAAACAAAACAACTACCAGTGATTTGAGCGTTTCTGCAGGTACTATTGAATCTGATGCAACAATAAATATTACTAAAAAAGGAACGCTGAATGTTTCAGGCGGTGATGTAACTCTTGACGATGGTGATTCTTGGAACGGTAATGTAAATGTAACCGACGGAACTTTGAAAATTTCTAGCATTAACAAAAGTTCTTCAGGGAAATTCACTCAAACAGGCGGAAAAACCACAATCAACGGTGATAATTTTGATTTAGATAACACAGATGATTCAATAACAGGCGGGTCGCTTATTGTTGGAGATTCTAGCGCAACAAACTTAAATGTCTCAAACGGAACAATCGGTCAAGATACAAAATTGACCCTTAGTTCAGGTTCAAATTTGAATATCTCAGGCGGTAGTGTTTCACTTGACAATACTGACACTTGGGAGGGTGATGTAAATGTTGCAGGCGGAAGTTTGGCACTTGTCGGCATCAACAATAAAAAAGGAACCTTCAATCAAACAAAAGGTACAACAACAGTAACCGAAACAGGTTTTGATTTGAATAATTCTTCTGACAGTATCACAGGCGGAACGCTAAATATTGGCGATGGCACAACTGTTTCTGACATGAGCGTTTCTCAAGGAACAATCGGCGCAAATACTACCGTCAATATTAAAGACAACGCGACCCTAAATGTTTCAGGAGGCAACGTAAACCTAAATAAAAACGGAACTTGGGATGGAAATGTAAATGTTTCAAGCGGAACTTTGAATATTGATTCTATAAGCAAAAGCGAAAACGGCACATTTGCCCAAGGTGGCGGAACAACAACCGTTACAGGTTCAGGTTTTGACTTGAATAATACATCAGACAGCGTTGCAGGTGGAACATTTAATATTGGTGATGGTACAAAGGTCACAGACGTAACGGTTTCAAAAGGTTCAATCCAATCAGGCGCAACAACAGTTATTAATTCAAATTCAAAATTGAAAGTAAAAGGCGGAAAAGTAACATTAGATAGCGGTGATACAATAAATGGTGATGTAGAAGTTTCAGACGGAACATTGACACTTGATTCTGCAAAGAAAAGTACCGATTCTGTTTTGACTCAAACAGGCGGAACAACAAATGTTACAGGTACAGGCTTTGATTTAAACAATTCAGCAGACAGCATTTCAGGCGGAACATTAAATGTCGGAACAACGTCTGATTCTTCATCAATGACAGTTTCAAAAGGTACAATTAGCGCAGATACAGCTGTTAATATCGCAACAAACGGCACAATAAATATTACAGGCAGCAGTGTAACCCTGAATGACAATGACGATTGGAGCGGTAATGTAAATGTTACAGGCGGAAATTTGAATTTGGCAGGAATTGCTAAAAACAGTTCAGGTGTTTTGACTCAAACAGGCGGAACAACGACCGTTACAGGTTCAGGCAACATCTTGAATAATGAAAATGACAACATTTCAGGTGGAAATCTTGTTGTCGGCACATCTGACGCAGATGGAGAATTGAATGTCGAAAACGGAACAATTGCTCAAGGCGCGAATGTTACGATTAATGAAAAAGGTTCATTAAAAGTTAAAGGCGGAAATGTTACACTGGATGGTTCTGACACTTGGAACGGAGAAGTTTCAAATTCAGGCGGTACGTTGAATTTGACAAATAATTTGTCAAAAACTACAACATCAAAAGCTAAATTCAATCAAACCGACGGCACAACAAATATCAATAATTCAAAACTTGTCCTAAACTCCTCTGATAGCACAATTACAGGTGGAACCGTAAATATCGGAACATCATCCGAACTTGATATAAACAATTCTTCTGAAAACTCTTCCGCAATCAACGCAACAGGTGGCAAATTCTCAATCAGAAAAGGTTCAAAACACACAATTACAGGCGGTACAGTTGCCAAAGATGCCGTGATTACAGTTGAATCAGCCGCAAAACTTGGTGTAAACGGAGATGATGCTAATGTTACCTTAGATGGCACAACTGACACCGTTGACGGTAGTATTGAACTTTCAAAAGGTAAATTATACATTTCTGACGATTTGACAAAAGTCACCGATGAAAACGGTAACTATGTACAAACAGGCGGAAGCTTGACTATGTCAAATTCAACATTATCACTTGCAGATAAAACAAGTTCAATTTCAGGCGGTGACGTGAATTTGACTAACAATTCAACATTGAATGTTACAAGTAGCGGTGGAAGTGCAATCACAGGAGGCAATATCACCATTGATGATTCTTCCGTGTTAAATTATTTGGCACAAAAAGGTTTGATTCAATATTCTGACGGAAATCAGATAAATATTGACACGTCAGGTTTAATCAATATGGCAAACAATGTCAGAACAAACAATGTTATCAATAATTTGACAATTAATAACGGAAGTTTTGGCGACGGACAGGCGGATTTTGCAATAGATATCAGAGCAAGAAGTAACAACGATTCCAGTGCAGATACAATTACCGCAAATTCAATCAAAGTCGCAACATCAGGCACAAACGGAACAATAAGAATTTCTGATTACAACCTGAATGGAGATATCTTTGGCTATGATGCACCAATAGACAAATCAATAAGACTTGGTAAAATTTTCAAAACCGATAATTTAGATAGTGAAGTTCAATTTGACGCAACAGATAAAGAAATTTTCACTCCAATCGGTTATTATAAACTGAACCCATCATCTGCAAACGACGGCAGCTATACTTTTGACCTTGCAAGATACAATCCGCAAGTGTTCAGAGGGCAAGTGTCAACGGCTGCATCTTATATGAACCAGTTAGTCGTTAATGATACATTGTTCAACCGCGCTCAAATCAGACGCTACGGCTCAAGTTACAATGAAATGTTCAAAAACAAAACTGCAATCTTAGACGGCAATGCAAGTTTTGAAAGAACATTAAAAGAAGGACAGCTTTGGACAGAGGCTTTTGGCAACTTTGAAACTTTGAAATTCAATCATGATTTAGACAAAGTCAGAAACAATTCTTGGGGCTTTATTATTGGTGGCGATTTTGGCTTGAAAGAGCTTAAAAACGGTTGGTCATGGATGCCTACAATGTATATTGCATATAATGGCGGACACCAAACATTTAACAAGGTCGGGATTTACGAAAACGGCGGTCAACTTGGTTTCATGAGCAGCTTTATGAAAGACAAGTTTATGGAAACTGCACTTATTTACGCCGGAGCTTACGGTACAGAAATGAATATCGTCGGCTCGTCTGAAGATGCGTTTAACTACTTTGTTGGCGTTGCTAGTAAAACCGCATACGATTGGAATTGGGGCTCACACTTTAAGGTTCAACCGTCTTTGACATTGGCTTATAACATGTTTGGAAAACAAAATTGGCACAGTGATTTTGGTCAAATGGGCATGTCTTCAGGATTCTTGAACGGCTTTAATGTTGCCCCTGGGGTAAACTTCATTTTGCAACAAGAAAGCTGGAGCATGTACGCAACAATTGCTTATGCTTGGAACTTCTTCGGCGGAATGGACGGCAGAGCAGGAAATGTCGACTTGCCACATATCAGAATGTCTAACGGCTACTTGCAATATGGATTTGGCATGACAAAATCATTCTCTGACAGGTTCAATATGTACGCTCAGGCTACAATGCGCAACATCGGCAGAACAGGTATCATTTGCCAAGGCGGCTTGAACTGGAGATTGTAAAAGATTTGAAATGTTTTTGGTTGTGCCAATAAAGACAAAAAGGTCTATGTCATTCTGAACTTTACAAAGCGAACCATTGAGCTAGAGCGAAATGTGTGAGCCTGTATGCGGGCGCAGGCTGAGCTGATTCTGAATTTTTTACATATTAATAATTTAGCAAATATTATTATTGATAAATATTGATTATTGAAAGGATTCCGAAAAAGTCTTGGATTATTGGCGGCTCGACCGGCTGAACGCAGCTCTCGCCAAGACGTGCTGGGTTCGCTACGCTCACACGGCGCACTTGCCAAAATCCGCAGTT
>CABUXT010000013.1 GCA_902495705.1 uncultured cyanobacterium | reverse complement strand
GGATTTTGGCAAGTGCGCCGTGTGAGCGTAGCGAACCCAGCACGTCTTGGCGAGAGCTGCGTTGAGCCGGTCGAGCCGCCAATAATCCAAGACTGTTTCAGGGTCTTTTCCAATTAATAATTTAGCAACTGTTATTATTTATAAATCTTAATTTTTGAAAGGATTCCGAAACAAGTTCGGAATGACATTGACTATTTTGCCCAAATAGAAATTTCGAGTGAGGGCTCAGTCACCCTATCACTACTCTTCTTTCAAATGTTTAACATGTTTCCAAATATAAATTCCGCCAAGAATTACGCAAGCAACAATAATTACAGCATCAAACTTATGCCAAATTGATTTCAACTTGTCTAAATGTTCTCCTAACTTTAAGCCAACGTAAACCAATACGTAACTCCAAATCAAAGACCCTAAAAAGGTCAAAGTGAAAAATGTTCTTTTTCTTGCTTTCAAAATTCCTGCAGGAAGGGAAATAAATGTCCTGATTACAGGCAACATTCTGCATAAGAAAAATGCCCAATCACCATATTTATCAACCCATTTGTCAGCCTCATCCAAATCTTTTTTAGAGACAAGCAAATATTTTCCGTATTTTTCAAAAAACTTTCTACCGCCAAAGTAGCCCAAATAATAAGATGGTACAGACCCTAACACACAACCAACAGCACCTGCAATAGCTGCCATGTGGAAATTCAACACACCTTTACTTACCAAAAATCCTGCAAATGGCAAAACGGCCTCAGATGGTAACGGAATATTACATGATTCAATCGCCATTAACAATGCGATACCTGCTGGACCCATTACAGAAATAACACCTTCAATCCACACAACCAACCCTGCTAATATACTATCTAACATAAATTTCTCTCCCTAATCTTTTTCTGTGCTGATTATAGCATAAAGGATGAATTTGTGGAAAGGTATAGAAATTTATCAAAGCTAACATCTTGCTAAGGTATTAAATAGAAAAGATTCTGAATCGAGTTCAGAATGACATAGACTGATATGTTAAATTAAAAAGTAGGGTGGGCTCACTAGCCCACCTTAAAATTGAAAGGATTCCGAAAACCTGAGTAGGAACAGAATATTACGTTTCGATTTCATCTCAACTCATATTCGAGTCAGTTCAGCATGATAGAAGTACAATGTCATTCTGAAAGCTTAGAAATTTTGTGTGAGTATACGAACACATAAATTTCTTGCTATTCAGAATCTCTAACTTAGCAAATTTAATTTGATAAGTAAGGGGACAAACAGAGGTCGAGGCATCTTTGATGCCTCGACTTCTAATCTTTTTCTTCAACAACGTTGATTTTCAGAATTTTACAAGTTCCAAAGAATTAGTTCATATCACTTACACTTGGAACATAGTATTGGAATGTATCAGGTCCGTTGTTAGGGAAAACCAATGAGAATGGTTGGTTTTGACGAATCAAACCTGCTTTACCTTTGAATACTGCAGGAAATTCTTTTGTTACTGGAAGGCTTTCTTCTTGGTAGTTTACATAACTAACTGGAACGAATACAAACCCACCGTTTGGTTGTGGAACAACTTTACCTGTAACTTGGAAGCCTTGGAACAACATTAAATCGTAATCCAATCTTGTGTTAGCATTCATTTGTACATGCAAAACTTGTGGCGGATTAGTAGTTTGAAAATCTTCTAACGCTGTAACTTGAACAGTTTTTGCTTGTGCCATTCCTAAAGAAAGAACAAATGCTGCAAACAACATAAATAACTTTTTCATTTTGACTTTACTCCTTTTCTATATGATTTTATTCTTATTTTTGAGATTCTACATTTTTTATTTTATCACTTTTTTCTTTAAATTTTAAGAAAAAGTGCATATTTTCTTCAATATTTAAGTCTTCACCTTTTTCTACCAACGATAACGGAGAAGATTCATAAGCAGACACCGCCGAAGATTTTACACGATTGCCTTCTTCATTTTTAACTGCTCCTGATACTGCCGCAACTCCGACGGACAAGCCTTTTACAAAGAAACTACCGACACCTAGTGCTGCATTTTTTGCAAGGTTGCCTTTATCTATTGGTTTTGAATAAGATGCTACAATGTACGAATTTACCGTATGCAATTTTCCTTCCGAATCTTTATAAGACTTTAAGCAGAACGAAAAACCTGCATCACGTTTTAATCTTTTTGGGCTGACAACATCAAACAAGTCTCCTGTCATTGTATCGCCTATACTAAGCGTTAGTGAATCCGTCAGAACAAGAGGTTCAAGAAGTTGTACAGATACAGACTTTGGCGGTTTTGCCGTTGAAAAACTATCAAGAGCACGAACCTCGACGGTCTGCGCGTATGCCTTACTGAGCATACCTGATAATAGTAATAAAAAAACAAAATATAAAAATTTTTGCCTCATTTATACCAGCCCTTTTGAAAAACATCATAGCAAATTTTAAAATAAATTTCAAATACTCAATAATATCAAGCCTTTTCAAAATATTTTGCAAGATATTTTCCTGTATAAGAATCTTTACATTTCGCAACTTCTTGCGGTGTACCTTGCGCAACAATTCTACCACCATCAACACCGCCTTCCGGTCCCAAATCAATGATATGGTCGGCAATTTTGATTAAATCTAAGTTGTGTTCAATCATAAGAATTGTATTGCCTTGGTCTGCCAATGCGTGAAGAATCTTTGCAAGTTTATCCAAATCCGCCCAATGCAAACCAACAGAAGGTTCATCCAACAAATACAACGTCTTGCCGGTTGAGCGTTTGTTGAGTTCAGACGCAAGTTTGATACGCTGAGCCTCTCCACCTGATAAAGTTGTCGCGCTCTGTCCGAGTTTCATATAGTCTAAACCTACATCATTTAACGTTTGTAATTTATTTTTGATAGACGGAATACTGTCAAAAAATTCAAGGGCTTCCTTTACACTCATATCAAGGACATCCGCGATAGTTTTGCCTTTGTATTTAACTTCAAGAGTTTCTCTGTTGTAACGTTTGCCCTTACAAATATCACATTTGACATAAACATCAGACAAAAAGTTCATTTCAATTTTAACTAAACCGTCACCTTTGCAAGCCTCACAGCGACCGCCTTTTACGTTAAAACTAAATCTACCCGGCTTATATCCGCGAACTTTTGACTCATTAGTTTTAGCAAAAAGTTCACGAATCGGTGTAAACACATCCGTATACGTTGCAGGGTTTGAACGAGGTGTCCTACCGATTGGCGATTGGTCAATATCAATAACTTTGTCGATATTTTCAAAACCGAAAATTTCATCAACACCTTGCGGTTTTGGTTTATTTTTGCGCAATTTGTGTGCTGCATATTCAAACAAAATGTCTTGCATAAGAGTTGATTTTCCTGAACCTGAAACACCTGTCAAAATAACGATTTTGCCAAGCGGAATTTCGACATCAATATTTTTCAAATTGTTAAGGTGAGCATTTTTTATTTCCAAGAAAAAACCGTTGCCTTCACGCAAGGTTGTCGGAATCGGAATATATTTTTCTCCACTCAAATATTTACCTGTAATAGAATCTTTTGCCGCGATAATATCATCAACCGACCCTTGAGCAATAATTTTTCCGCCTGCAATACCTGCACGAGGACCGATATCAACAATATAATCGGCGCTTCTAATTGTATCTTCATCGTGTTCAACAACAATTAACGTATTGCCTAAATTTCTCAACTTAAACAAAGTTTTGATGAGCATATCATTGTCACGTTGGTGCAAACCGATTGACGGCTCATCCAAAACATACAAAACTCCGCTCAAACCGCTACCGATTTGAGATGCAAGCCTGATACGCTGAGACTCTCCGCCTGACAAAGTTCCTGCCATACGTGCCAAATCAAGATAATGCAAACCGACATCGCTCAAGAATTTTAAACGAGCACGAATTTCGTCCAAAATCTGCTTAGCGATTTTCATTTGGTATTCTGTCAAATCAAGATACAAATCGGTTATAAACTGCAATTCATCATCTATGGACATTTTGGTAAATTCATAGATATTTTTATTACGAATTTTTACAGCCAAAGGGAATGGTTTCAACCTTGCACCACCACAAGCAGGACAAGGTTTTGCAACCATAAATTTTTCGATTTCTTCTCGCCAATAATCTCCACCTGCATCATTATAGCGTTTTTCTAAAAACGGAATTACACCCACAAACGGCTGAATATTTGTTTGATATCTGTGCGTTCCAAACTGTTGAACCTTAATCCTTATCGGCACTCTGGTACCATACAAAATTATATCTTGCTGTTCTTTTGTCAAATCTTCAAACGGAGTATCCATATCGATTCCACACTCAGAACAAACAGAAGACAAAAGGTCGTGATAATAAGTCGTTGCGCTACGAGTAGCCCACGCATAAATTGCACCTTGATTAAGTGATAGAGATTTGTCAGGCACAACTAAATCTGGGTCAACCACAAAATCAGCCCCGATACCAGAACATCTTTCGCACGCACCATAAGGTGCATTGAATGAAAAAATTCTCGGAGTAAGTTCTTCAAAACTGATATTACAATCAGGACATGCCAGCTTTTCACTAAAAACAACCTCTTGTGCACCGACGACATCAACCACAACAATACCATCAGCCTTTTTAAGAGCGATTTGCACACTATCAGCAATTCTTGAAGTTGCAGATTTTTTTACGACAATTCTATCCACAACTACGCTGATATCGTGCTTTTTAGTCTTAGCCAATTCAATTTCATCTTCATCAAGATTGTAAACTTCGCCATCAACCTTAACTCTTACAAACCCTTCTTGCCTTAATTCTTCAAAAAGCGATGAGTATTCTCCTTTTTTACCTCTGACAACAGGGGCAAGAATTTGAATTTTCGACCCTTCACCTATTGCAAGGATTTTATTAACAATTTCATCAAGTGTTTGAGGTTTAATCTTTTTTCCGCAAACAGGGCAATAAGGAGTTCCGACCCTTGCGTATAACAATCTTAAATAATCGTAGATTTCCGTAATAGTTCCGACAGTAGAGCGCGGATTATTACTCTTTGACTTTTGGTCAATAGAAATCGCAGGTGACAAACCATCGATATATTCAACATTTGGTTTATCCATCTGACCTAAAAACTGTCTTGCGTAAGTCGACAAACTTTCTATATATCGTCTTTGACCTTCTGCAAAAATCGTATCAAAAGCCAAAGAACTCTTACCTGAGCCTGATACTCCTGTAAAAACTATCAATTCATTTTTCGGTATTTCTAAAGAGACATTTTTTAAGTTATGCTCTTTTGCTCCCACTATTTTAATCTTATCAGCCATACAAACATTATTATACGAGAGTAAAGATTTTTCAAATATAGAAATTACGGAGGGCTAGAAGGCAGGATGTCAGGAAGGCAAGAAGTTATAGATTTTCATCATATTAGAGATGCTGAAACACATTCAGCATAATTGTCATTCTGAAAGCTTAGAAAATTTGTGCGAAGAATGAGCATAAAATTTTCTTGCTGTTCAGAATCTCAAACCAAACAAATTAAGCTATGTCTCCCTCAACATTTACAAAATCTCAAAAATATGGTAAAATATCAAGTATTCCAACCCCAGCCAGAACAAAGATATTTTCCTTGAGAAAGGAAACTTTTTACTATGGGAAAATCTTCAAAATACCCTGCTTACGCAACAGGAAATATCAGTATCAACGGAAATAATGTTGCATCCACATCTAAACAAAACAATTCCGTAAACAGTTCTTACAATATGTCAGACTTGGAAAAATCAATTTACGACGGAGTTCAAAGCAATTTGGCTCAATCTTTGGGCAATTTGTTCTCTATATCAAACGAAAAACAAAAACAATGGAATAGCGAACTAGAGACCTACAAAAAACAAGGAATCAAAGCGATTGATGATATCTATACGCCAATGGAAACCGCTCTGAAAAATGATATCGCATCAAGGTTTGGAAACTTGGACAACTCAATATTTATGAATAATTTGAGCAGTATTACGGATAACAAAGCTCAAGCCGTTGCAGATTTGAGCGACAATATTTTATCTAAACAAAGTGATTTGTATAATACAGAAATTGCAAACAGAATGAACTACGTAAATACCCTTAACAACCTTTATAACGGTTTTAATAACAATATTCTAAACTATATGCAATTCGCGTTGAAAAACTCTGAATCAGGAAACAACTACAACGACAGAGTGTATAAAGCTAAAGTTCAGCAACAACAAATGTTCTTAAAAACATTAGATACTATTGCAAATTTAGGAACAAAAGGGATTAACGGCTACAAAACTCTGGTTGACGTAGCAGCAAGCAAGGCTAAATCAAAGACTTCTCAAAGTTCATAATAGCTTTTGGACGACTGAAATTTTCAGTCGTCCTTTTTTATTTTGTTAAAATATATTAAGAAAAATTTCTAAATTGTCAATTATATAGATAGTATATACTTTATATATATAAGAACACAAATTATAGGACAACCGACATGATTGATTTCGGAAAATTTCAACAATCAAGAATAGCGCATAACACGTTTATGCCTCAACATGTCAGACCGTCAAAAGCAGGCGGTATGCCTCCTATGTTTGAAACCAGACCTCAAACCACAAGTTATACTGAAATAAATATTGATAATACAATTGGACCAAAAGGATTTTGGGGATTTGCCTTAGGATTCACTCAAGGAATTTTGCCATTTTTAGGTTCAAGAACATCAAACCAAATCAGTACAATTAACCAATCACAACAAACTCAAATAACACAACAACCGTCACAAAATAATGAACTTGCAAATTTGCGACAACTTTTTGGTTCAAAATTTACCATTATTGCGGAAGACGGTGGCAAATACTCCGCAACAGATAAAAACGGAAAACTTGCCGGTAACAATTTGAGCTATCAAGATATGAAAGACCAATTGGGTAAATACAACTCAGAACCTCAAGGTACAAGTACAACAAATAATGATAACAACAATGTAAGTAACAATAACAATTCAACTACAAATACTCCATCTACCCAAACAGAAAACGGAAACGGTAGTGGCGCAAATCCAACAACAGACAATGAACCTCAAGGAGGAAGAGTAAACACATCAAGTGGTGCTGGTCGCTCATCAGGCGCACACAAAGCATCAGGTTCACATCGCGCATCAGGTTCACCTAAAAATTGGTATAGAGCAGCTAATGATAACAGCTCTATAATACAAAGTTCAAAAGGAAAAAATGCAAGCGCAGTTACATCAAATGTCTTAGGTTCAAAACTTGCAGGAGTCTTAACAAAAGAACAACAAGCTACACTAAGAGATGAAATTATTCGTAATAACCGAAGTGTATTTGATAGTAACGGAAATCCAAAACCAAATGCAGACTACTCAAAACTTGACGTACCAACAATGGATTACATAGAAAAGAAATTTGGACTAACACACGGAGCAAAAGTAGCAAGACAAGACGACCAATATTCAGGTACAATCAAACACAAAGCGAAAAACGGAGACTACGTAAAACAAGATAAAAATGGAAATTACAGTTTCTACGATAAAAACGGCAAAGTAATGAGCGAAACTGCATTTAGAAAACAACACCCTACAATCAATGTTTCTAATATCAGAACAGGCGGTTACAGCTCTCAAAAAGGTACCAGAATAAAAGGTACTGAAGGCAGATATGCTGAAAAGAGCGGTAACGGTTACAAATACTACAGCGCTCAAGGTATGGAGCTAAAAGCTGATTATATTAAAAAGAAAGACCCTAGTTTATATTACGCAACAAATCCTAGCGCAAGGTCAGATGCGATGACTCCACGCCCAACCAGTGGCAGAACTCAATGGCAATAATTTTTTGTAACGAAATATTACAAAAATCATCCTCTTATGAAATTGAACGAAAGATATATACTTTATACATATAAGAGTACAACTAAGAGGACAGAGCAATGGGCATGTATGGCGCAGGACAGGCGTTCGGTCTAAATTACAAACCGATAGGCGTGAATTACCAACAAACGCAAGTAAAAAGGCACTATGGACCAATTACGACAAGGCAAATGCCACCGCAGCAATCTACAACCATAGTTAATATTGATAATACAATTGGACCAAAAGGATTCTGGGGATTTGCCCTAGGATTTGCACAAGGTTTCTTACCATTTTTAGGTTCAAAAACATCCAGTCAAATCAGCACAATCAACCAAACTCAACAAACTCAAACAGCTCAACAACCTTCTAACAACAATCAACTTGCAAACTTGAAGGCACTGTTTGGTGCAAAATTTGAAATTGTACAAGACTCTGACGGTAGATTCAGTGCGACTAACAAATCGACAGGTGAGCTTGTAGCAAATAATGACAGCTATGAAGATACAAAAGCCAAATTGAGCGGAGCTAATAACACAAAACCCAAAACAGAAACACAAGGAACGCCAAAACCTGAGACTCCGACAACTCAACAAGCTGACCCAAAACCTGAAACTGAAGACCCTAAAACGGATAACAAATATGGAACTCCGGCAAGCGCAAAAGATATAAACGGTTACAAAGGAGCATTCATCGTTCATGATGGAGGTGACAGTCGAGTAAACGGCGACATCAAGCGCGATTCTTGTAGCGTCGAAGGCGGTTCTGAAAAAGATTTTCCTACAAAGATTAAGGTTGGAAAATTTGAATATAAATTTGAACGAATGGACGGCAATCACGCAATATATAGTTCGGTATCAGGCAACGGCGACGAATACAGGTTAGAAAAAAACAGTGATGGAACATTCGCACTAAACCAATACAAAGGTGATAAAGGTTTCGACAAAGTTGATATAACGGCCCAACAACAGAAAAAGCTTGAAGGAGGTTAAACTCAAATTATAATCTGAAACAAGATTATTACACCAAACAATTGAATAATTAAAGACAACTAAATTCCTTTCCGATGTATGAACTACAAAAGAAAGGAATTTTTTATGGCTACAATTATCGAAGGAAAAAGAAGAGTTGTAAAACTATCTACAGACGATGTCCTAAACATTATCCGTGAATATCAGCAACTTGTGACAAACAAAAGCTGTTGTTATGAGCACACAAGAGAAATTTTGAACAAAAATCCGATGTTTGTTCCGGAGGATTAGCAAGAAACCTGCAAAAAGTCATTCTGAACAGCAAGAGGAACAAAGTGAGGAAACTCCACAACAAGACTTGTATAGGATTACTACGTCGCGCTGTGAAGTCTATTATTCTACTTAAAAATTTCGCTCCTCGTAATGACATGATTTTATAAAAACATAACTGTCATTCTGAACTTGATTCAGGGTCTATCCATTTGATTAAAATATAATGCACCGAGGTCAATTTTTAAATCAACATTGATAGATTCTGAATAGCAAGAAAATTATGTGTTCATTCTTCACACAAATTTTCTAAGCTTTCAGAATGACACTTTATTTTGTCGGCATTGCAACGCCGACCTACAATATTACAAAGTAAACATTTGTCATTCCGAACTCGTTTCGGAATCTCTAATCTATCACATAGGTCTATGTCATTTTGATATGACAATATTAAGAACTCATCATCCAATCCATCAATTTGCACAGCAGGCATGTTCATAGTATCATCAAATCAAAAAGGATTTATACTATGCAATTTATTGATAAAGCGAAAATAAAGATTTCTTCAGGCAAAGGCGGAAACGGCGTTGTTGCGTGGAGACGTGAAAAATTTGTAGATAAAGGCGGTCCTGCAGGCGGTGACGGCGGAAAAGGCGGAAGTGTTTACTTAATCGCTGACGAAGGTTTGTCAACCTTGCTTGATTTTACATACCGTTCAATATTTAAAGCAGATAACGGAGAAAACGGATTCAAAAAAAGTATGCACGGAAAAAGCGCTAAAGATTTATATATCAAAGTTCCTGCAGGTACAATCGTAAAAGATTTGAAAACAGGTAACATTATCGCCGATTTAACAGAGCACGAGCAAACAGTTCTTGTTGCAAAAGGCGGAAGAGGCGGAAGAGGAAACACTCACTTTTGCACCCCTCAAAACCGCGCACCACAATACTGCGAACCTGGAGAACCGGGGATTGAGCGTGAACTGCAACTTGAATTAAAACTGTTAGCAGATGTCGGCTTGTTAGGTTTTCCAAATGCAGGTAAATCTACTTTTATCAGTAGAGTTTCTGCTGCAAAACCCAAAATTGCAGATTATCCGTTCACAACAATTGTACCAAACCTAGGCGTAGTGAGAAAAACTACAGGCGATGGTTATGTAATCGCAGATATTCCTGGGCTTATTGAAGGGGCATCTGAAGGTGTCGGACTTGGACACGACTTTTTGCGCCACGTTGAAAGATGCAGATTTTTGCTCCACATAATTGACGGAACAGAAGAAAACCCTATCAAAAATTACCAAATTATTAACGAAGAATTGGCAAAATATTCAGAAAAATTATCTCATCTTTATCAAATCGTTGCAATTAACAAAATTGATGCAATTGAACCTGAAAGAATCGAAGAACTAAAACAGGAATTTGACAAACTCGGAATAAAGCCGTTCTTTATTTCTGCCGTAACAGGCGAAAATCTTGAATCTCTAAAACATGAACTTGAAAACAAGGTTAATACAATTGAAAAACCAGTTTCTGAAGTCAATGTTGAAGAAGATTTAGCAGCAACCGACAATAACGACGGCTATTGGGATGTACAAAAAATCAGCAAAGATACATTTATGGTTACAGGTGGCAGAATCATAAGGATTTCGCAAGTTACAGACCCACGCAGCACAGAACAAATTATCAGGTTCCAAAATATTATGATTAGTATGGGCATTATGGATGAACTAAAACGCATAGGCATCCAAAACGGTGACACAATCATAGTAGGGAAACTTGAACTTGAATACTGGGATGATGAAGTTTACAAGTAAACAATAAATTATCCCTTGCAAGATAGAAAAATCAATGATAAAATTAAAACGTATATAGAAAAATGAGGGTTTTAATTATGGCAAGATTAATCAGACCGACTTGGGCTGTAAGATGTGTACAATCAGGTTGCAAATGCTTATTTGAAGTAGCTAAACTTGAAGACGGTAAACAACAAGAAGTTGTATGTCCAAATTGTGGCGAACACTACGTTTACCCAATCTATGACAACGAAGAAGACGAACAAAAATAGTAAAAATGCTTTTTAATAATACAGACAAAAGATACAACCAATTCAGCGCATATTTGAAAAACAAATTTGGAGCGAAAGTATACAAAATAACTCTTGATGCAGGTTTTTCATGTCCGAATAGAGACGGAACAATATCGACTGGTGGTTGTATTTTTTGTGATGATGGCGGAAGTTTTTCTCAAGCACATTCAAATCTGTTGTCAATTGAAGAACAAGTAAATATCGGCGCAAAAACGCTCCATGACCGATTTAAAGCCGAAAAATTTATGTCCTATTTTCAAGCATATTCAAACACTTATAAACCTGTTAATGAACTTGAAAAAATTTACAAATCCGCGCTTCATCACCCTGATGTAGTCGGTTTATCTATCGGAACACGCCCAGACTGTGTTGATGAAGATAAACTAAATTTAATCTCTGATATTGCACAAGATTACTACACTTGGGTCGAATACGGATTACAGTCAATTCATGACAAAACCTTAAAAAAGATTAACCGCGGACACGATTTTGATTGCTTTTTAAAAGCTTATGAAAAAACAAAAGAAAAAGGTATAAATGTCTGCACCCACGTAATTTTCGGACTATGGGAAACAAGAGATGAAATATTAGAAACAGCACAAAAATTAGCCGAACTTAAAGTTGATGGGGTAAAAATCCACATGCTTTGTGCTTTAAAAGATACAAAACTTGCTCAACTTTACGAAAATGAAAAAATTGATTTTATGAGTGAAGAAGAGTATGTAAATCTAGTTTGCGATTTTTTGGAAATATTACCGCCAACAACCACAATCCATAGACTTGCAGGCAACGGATTAAAGAAAAATTTAATAGCTCCGAGGTGGCTTGGCGCTAAACTTGACTGCCTGAATAAAATTGATAGAGAATTGTTAAAAAGAGATTCATATCAAGGGTCAAAACACTTTACAAATTTGAATTAATATGGGATAATATGTGTGTCAAAATGTAAAATTTTGTTAATGGCTCTCTGGTGTGTTAGCAAAAAATAATATTCACAGGTATTATACGAGCAGATAAATACAAGTAAGTAGTGGGGAATTTAATATGTTATCAATCCAACCGAAATTCACACAGTATGCAACTGCGAAACAAACTGCATTTGGTATGAGAAATCCTCAGGAAACTCCTGAAGATAGGTATTTTGAAGACAAGACGAATTATTACAAAGAGCAATCACAAGCTTTTGATGAGGCTTTGTTAAATGAACATACTCCTGATGCTATGAAAAAAGTTATTAAGGGCTTTAAAGTTGTATCAGAAGGTTTATTAGAAGGTTGGGCTGTAGCTTGGGGTGCATCTAAAGGTTTAAAAATCATTAAAGGCACAACAATTAAAGGATTGAACAGCAAATTTGCTAAACATACAGAAGATATTTTAAAACCTGTTGGCGAAGGCTTAAAAAATGCAGGCAAAACTATTAAAACTAAATTTGGCAACTTAATCGACAAGTTTAAGGCATCAAATTTTGCTACAAAAACTGCCGAAAAATTCACCTCAGCAACAGAGGCTATGAGAAATAATGCTGTCGGCAAATATGTCGTAATGACATTTGAAGGCATTGGAAAAGGCTTTAATTATGTTGGCGGACTAATTAAAAAAGGTGCAAATAAAGTTATCACACCGTTAAAAGAAATGTCTGCCGGAGAAATTTATGACAAGGCAGCAAAAGCTACATCAGCAACATTTGGTGTTGGTGCAGGTGCTGCAGGTGCTTATAACGCAACAATGAAACCTGAAGACAGAAACAAAGTCAAAGATGAAGTTGATGAACGCGATTATGACGACAAAAACAGTTTCAAAGGTACAGGCGACAATGTTGATGATGACTTTGATAACAATTTTTTAGACGAACAACTTGTTGATGAACCTATCGAGAAAGAATACAGGGAGGCTGTATAGTTATGGTTGCGCTAAGTGTTGACTTTAATAAAGGAATAGAAACACCGTACCACAAACCTCTTACTCAGGCTCAAATTCAAGAACGCAAAGAAAGAAAAGAACAAGTAGCAGCAGGTGTCGGTGGCGCGGCAGGTCTTTCTACAACTGCTACAAAATATGCAAGCAGAAAAGGCTTGAAAGCTGAGGCTGGCGAACATGTTTTGCAACAAATGATGCAAACTGTTACAAATACAACAAATGCGGTAAACAAAAACGCTGAGGCGGCACAAGGCTTGTGGGCTACATTCAGAAGTAATATCAAAATGTATACAAAAGATATTATGACAAGACTTGAGCATTTTAAAAATTCAAGATTCATCGGTCCGATTATCAATAGCCCTGTAACTAAGAAAATTGCAGGTGCTGCAGGTGGTGCGTTGGCATTTTTCGTACTTGTTACCGGTGTAAATAAAGCGGTTAAAACAGGCGCTATAGCAGTTGATGATTTCAAACATCAATTCCATGAATTTAATTCTTAATAAATAATTACATAAATTTGAGAATATAAAAAATCGTGCTAAACTTAGGTTATGCACGATTTTTTAATTAAAGAAATATCAAATTCCGATATAGAAAAAGAACTTGTACAAATTGGCTTTGACAAAACCTATACAAACAAAGCCAAAGATAAATTTGAGTACAAAAATTTTAAACTTTTTAACCTAAACTGTGCACAAGCAAATATTCTAAAACAAACCGCACTAACTGTTGGGGCAGATTGTGGAACGCACAGAGAAGTTATCACAGGCAAAGTCGAAAAGTCTTGTGTAATTTTAGGCGGAAGTATTTCTCAATTACAAAAAATCGGTCAAAAACTGCAATTTCAGCCGTTTGGCTTAAAACATCTCGGAGAAAAATTAATCTCTCTAAGAGAAAATAAATATCCAAAACGAACTCAAATTATGGGAGTTTTGAATATCACAACAAATTCTTTTTCTGACGGTGGGGAATTTTTAGATTTTGAAAATGCAAAAAATCACCTAAATGGGCTTATTAAAGATGGTGCAGATATTATTGATATCGGCGCAGAGTCAACAAAGCCGTATTCAAGTCCGATTCCGCCAGATGAACAATTAAAAAGACTCCTTCCGATTCTAAAATACATAAAAACAAATGATATAAAAACACCGATAAGCATTGATACAAGATGCGCTGAAGTTGCGAAAAAATGTATAAATTTTGGTGCAAATATTATAAATGATGTTTCAGGTTTTGATTTTGATAAAAATATGGCAGATGTAATTGCAAATAATCCGCAAGTTAAAATCATTTTGCAACACTCTCAAGGCACACCTGAAACAATGCAGGATTCACCGCATTATGAAAACCTTATGGATGAAATATTTATAAATCTGAAATCAAAAATTGATTTTGCACTATCAAAAGGTATCAAAAAAGAAAATATCATAATTGACCCGGGGATTGGCTTTGGCAAAACAAAAGCTCACAATATGGAAATTTTAAAACGCTGGCAGGAATTGAAAACTCTTGGGTGTCCTGTATTGATAGGATTATCTCGCAAAAGTCTGCTAGGTATGCCTGATGCTACAAATGATGAAAAAGACCTCTACACACTAGCTCTTGATAGCATACTTATGACACAAAAAATTGATTACATAAGAGTTCATAACGTAAAAATTCACAAAAATTTTCAAGACATATTGAACTAACTGCCTGACGGATTTATTTTTCATACAATTCGACAAGTATTCGTATATGAATAACTTAAAAATTGTACTTGCGTTTTTATTGATTATTGGTGTGATAAGTTTTTTATTTGATTACCTTAACCACACGTATATCAAGGCTGAATTTAACAAAATGGACCCAATGCCATCAAAAATGGGAGTGTACTATAAAGGCTACAAACTTGGTACAACTACCAAATTAAAAATTTCAAAAGACTTCAAAACAACTTATCTTTACATAAAACTAAACCAAAGAGGACTGCATTTACCGAGAAACATCTCCGCGAAAATAAAAAATTACGACAAAGATATAAAATACGTCGATATCATCTATCCGCCTGCGCCGATGATAAGATATATAAGAACAGGCGACATCATAAAAGGCGAATCAGGATTTACGATTAGCGGAATATCTGACATTAACCAAGCCTATTTGGACGATTTATCAGAAAAGGGCGGAAGTTTGCTGAGTTCTGCGACAAAAACAACCGATTCTTTGACCGAATTATTCACACTTGTTACTGACATATTAAAAGAAAATCGTGAAAATATTTTCGCATCAACAACCCATCTAAAAAACGGTATGGCGAATTTAGAAATCTCAACCAAAAATTTGAAAAATATGACTCAAAAAGTGGATAATGGAATAACCGAGCAAAATATCAAAAACAGTAGTTCTAATATTGAGCAAATGACCTCAAATTTTGCAAATTCGTCAAAAGAATTTATCTCAATTTCAGGCAACTTCAACAAATCAAGTTCGGATTTTTCCGTACTTGTACCAAAATTAAGCACCTTGATTGATGGTGTACAGCTTGTCATTTGTAACGTCAATGACATTGTTGTCGGAGTGAAAAAGACCCTCCAACAACGTCTCGGCGGTGCAAGAATTATCTTTGGCAAACCGATGAAGTGATAATTTGTAAGATATGAGATTCTGAACAGGAAAAAATCTACGTCGCGACGCTCCTTGATTTTAAATCCTTTCAGAATGACATATATTTATGTCCTACATATCTTTCATTACTTCAACCATACATTCTTTTGCAACATCGGTCACAAAATCCATATCATCCGGTTGAATAATCAATGGCGGATTGAAATAAATCACATCGCCCAATGGTCTTAGCAAAACACCTTTTTTAAGCGCTTTTTTATAAATCTGATACCCTAAACGAAGATTTGACGGATAACCCTCTTTTGTTTTCTTATCTTTGACTATTTCAATTGCATTAACTAATCCGATATGACGAACTTCGCCAACATAAGGTAAATCTTCAAACTTTTCTTTTATGATTTTATTGAAATATTTGCCATTTTCTACAGCTTTCGGAATGATTTGCTCATCTTTTAATACATTCAAAACCTCAATCGCTGCAGAACATGCTAACGGATTACCTGCATAAGTGTGAGAATGCATAAATGCCTTTCCTTTGCCATAATCATCATAAAACGCATCATATATTTCTTGGGTCGTCACACAAATTGACATCGGCATATAACCGCCTGTAAGCCCTTTAGATAAACACATAATGTCAGGTGAAACACCGACATGGTCAAACGCAAACATCTTTCCGGTACGCCCATATCCTGTTGCGATTTCATCGGCAATTAAATGAACATTGTATTTATCACACAAAGCTCTTAACTTTGTCAAATACAATGGCGGATAAATTTTCATACCTGCAGAACCTTGCAATAACGGTTCAACAAGCATTGCACAAGTTTCATCACCATATTCTTCAAAAGTTTTTTCGGCATGTTCAAAACATTCACAAGAACAATTGTCACGACATTTTCCATAAGGACATCTAAAACAATCAGGACCTTCTACCCTGACAACATCCATCAAAATCGGCTTATAAATTTCTGAATACAAATCGCATGCACCAACAGACAATGCTCCGATTGTTTCACCGTGATAAGCATCAGTCAAAGCCATAAAGCGCTTTTTCTGAGGGTTACCTGTTTGTTGATGGTATTGAAAACTCATTTTCATAGACATTTCAATTGCAGCAGAACCATTATCAGCGAAATTGAACTTGCACAAACCTTTCGGAATAACTTCCATCAATCTTTGACACAATGTAATCGCAGTTTTATGGGTAAAATTCGCAAAAATTACGTGCTCTAAAGTATCTAATTGCTTTTTCATCGCAGCATTTATTCTTGGATTACAATGCCCTAACAAATTGCACCACCAAGAACTTACGATATCTTTATAACAATTGCCGTCGATGTCATAAAGATTTATCCCTTTAGCATGGTCAATTACAATTGGCGGAAGTGTCTCATAGTCTTTCATCTGAGAACATGGGTGCCAAATATATTTTAAATCTTCTTCCTGCCAATTCATTATTAACCTTCTTTCTTATCAACTATTAACCAAATATCCTGAGCAAATCTTGTTCTGAGATATTCAAATCTTTTTCACCTTTTTTCACTTCTGCAATAACTTTCACTCCAGTCAAACGCTCAATTTGGCATTTGTTATCTACATGCATAAAGTTATATTCATCATAATTATTTAAAATTATACCTTTGATATTCAAGCCTTTTGATTTTGCATATTCAACAGTCAAAAGAACAGAATTGATTGTCCCAAGACCGCCATCTGCAACAATCACGATATCTAAGCCTAAAAATTTAATAATATCAGGGAGCAAAAGCTGTTCTTCCTTCATATTAAATGGGCATGTAATTCCGCCTGCACCTTCTACTACCAAGTAATCAAACAAATGCGTGCGATTTTCAAAGTCTGTCTTTATTACATTTTTATCAATTCTAACACCTTGTCTTTCGGCTGCCAAATGCGGAGAGACAGCCTCTTCAAAGCAATAAGAAACACAAGAGACAGGCTCTACATTTAACCCAGAAGTTGAAACTACATAATCACAATCCCCAGGAAGTAATGAACCGTCATGCTGTCTTATAGCTCCGCTTAATGCAGGTTTATAATAACCGCAATTCAAGCCAAATTCTCTCATTTTTTTTACCAATAAACCTGAAATATAGGTTTTACCGACATCTGTACCTGTCGCAGTGACAAAAACTGATTTACATCCCATTTTTCATACCTCACAAATAAATAAGCGAAAGAAATAATTTCTTCCGCTTATTATTATATCTCAAAAAGATTCTTCAAATTACAATGCTGTAGCAGAACCATCTAACAAGTAGTCATAGTGTCTGATATCATCATAATTGTTTTGGATAGGTTCAACCGGAGCCAATTGTGGTTGTTGAGGTTGTGGTTGTTCAGGAGCAGGTTGTGCTTTTGTTGAACGTTTACTCAACAAGTTATCCAAATCAGGTTCCAAAGTAAGTTCAAAGTGGAATCTGCCCATGTGTCTGTGTTGTTCGTATGCGTTGTTAATCAACGGATAGCCCCAATATAAACGAGCACTCAAGTCACCCGGTAATTGAACTCTTAAACCCATACCTATTGATGCTAAGAAGTAACTTCCACCATAGATATCTTCACCAACATAAGGGAATACACCTGCAGTATCAGCAAATACAGCACCTTTCAAGTAGTTGCCGATGAATGACCTTGTTCTGCCTTCTTTTGTAGTAATTGTACGAGGTAACAATGGGAACATCAATTCACCACTGAAGAAGTAACCGCTCTTACCAAGCATAACACCTTCAGAATAACCTCTAACCGTTGCCAAACCACCTGTTTGGAATTGGTCTAAGTAAGGAATGTGTTTGCTGTTTGGAATAACTTGGTAACTACCGCGTAATTGACCGATTACACCGTGAGAAAAGTCATGCAATCTCAAGATACCGCCTGAATATTTGAAGTAGCTTGATTCACTATCAAAAATAGGCAATGCCATTGATGCATTTTGGTTCATGTACCAAATACCGTATTTGGTATCTTTTCTCATATTCAAACCGACATCGATACTTGTAACTTGGTCAACATCTTTGATAGGGTCTTCGATTGGCAGGCCGTAAGCTTGTGAGAACAAGTTACCCAAATTTGACCAACTTCTTGAACGTTTATAGTTCAAAGATGCGAAGGTTCTAAATTCAAAACCTCTTGTTCTTACAATCGGTTGGTCATAGTACAAACTGTACAAATATGAATTACTTTTCAAGCCCATCCAATCATATTGACCATTGATAACTTTTGCAAAAGTGGAAGAATAAGAAAATCCGATTCTACCATCTTTTTTGTTGATTGGATAACTGTAATCAAAGAATGGACTGATAGCACCTCTTGAGAAGTATGAACCTGCAGTCATTTGGTCTCTGTGGTGGAATAAACTATCTGCAACAATAGCAGGACCGCCTCTCAATTGACCTGTGCTTCTACGACCTGCATTATCCATCATACCGATAAGGTGGAATGGGAATGTTTCTTGAGCAGTCAACTCAATATCAGTAGTCCCAGGAGTGGTACCTGCTTTTAAGTTTGCAGCCAAGTTTACACCGTCATGATATCTGTTGAAATCCAAAACATCTTGTTCCAAATTAACGATATCGAACAATTCACCCGGTTTTTCAGGCATTCTTTTCAAAATATATTTATCAGTTGTATATTTGTTATTAACAACTGTAACATTACCGATTTTACTTTCGATTAATTCAATTCTGATATTTCCGTTTGAAACAGTTTGCTCAGGAAGATAAGCTCTTGCTGTTACATAACCTTTTTCAGCGTAAATATTGTTTAAAGCATTGATTGCTGCTTGAATATCAGACATAAAAACGTTACGACCAACATATTGACCGATAACGCCATTAATTTCTTCTTTTGTTAAGATTTCAGAAGGTGAAACTTCAATTGAGTTAATATACACACCTTTTGAACCGATTTCATCAACTGTAGCTTTCATTGCATCAGGAATAGCATTCGGAGGTGCAGTATTTGTTACAGCAGAACCGCCTGTACCGTAGCGTTTTTGTTCATATTGATAATAATCTTCTTCACCTCTACGGCGGTTTTTATCATATCTCATAACATCACTATCGTGAATTGATGCGCCACCGACTTCATTCATAACAGGAACCATACCGTGAGTATAACCGTAACCGGCATTTATAGAACCTGAAACACCACTAGGTCCGTCAGCATAAGCTTTTGAACTACAACTCGGAATTGACAAAGCACAGATAGCAGAAACAGCCAAAACCGTTCCCAATATTTGATTACTTTTCTTAACCTTCTTCATCTTGTATTACCTTCTATATTTTACTTGTATATCTAATTTTATATCTAATAATATATCTATGTAAGTATATTGTGTTACGATAGCACTTAAATAAAAACCTTTTTTGAACTTTTATTAAGATTTAGTTACAAAAATTTAATAATATAGTTCTATACCTACCCTACCATTATACAAAATTCCTAAAATCATGTAAAGATGTTACAAAAAAAATAAACCAAACGGACGACAATACATTATTTATGCTTTTGTGTTAATATAAATCCAGTTATAAGGAGATGCATTATGAACAAAACTTTAGGTTTATTAGCAGTATCATTATTGGCTGCAGGATGTTTATCATTTAATTCTGCTGTTATGGCAAAAGACTTCACAGTGGCAGTTGTTGATGTTCCACAAGTTGTAACATCATCAGCGCAAGTTCAAGCTCTAAAAAAAGAACAACAAGCTAAAGCAGAAGAACTTGTAAAATTTATTGAAAACGCAAGAAAAGATGTAGCAAGCATCACAGATTCTTCTAAGAAAAAAGCCGCAGAAGAAAAATATTCAAAAGAATTGCAATCTAAAAAAGAAAAAATTGAAACAGAATACGCTTCAAAACTAAAAGCAATTGATGCTTCAATTTCAAAACAAATCGAAACACAAGCAAAAGCGCAAGGTTATGATGTTGTGTTGAGTAAAGGTGTTGTACTTTACGGTGGTAAAGATATTACATCTGAAATTGTAAAAGTTGTTAAGTAGTAAAAGTAATAATATTTTAATGAGGCGGAGTTTTTTACAAAAACTCCGCCACTTATTTATATAATATTGTCGGCTTAGTAAAGCCGCCCAACAGCTAAATGTCCTTGGCATTCCAGAACACCCCTCACCCTAACCCTCTCCCTCGGAGAGGGAAAATATGTCATTCCACAGAATTCTCTAATTATGCACTAAGGTCTATGTCATTCTGAACTTGATTCAGAATCTTTTCCAATTAATAATTTAGCAAATATTACTATTGATAAATAATGATTATTAAAAAGATTCCGAACTAAATTCGGAATGACATAGCACTTTTTGTCTTGTCGCTCCAAATGGGAGAGACCGAAATTGTTTTTGAGTGGAACACGAAAAATTACAATTTCGAGTTAGGGTTCGGACAATTTAAAATTTTGTTAGGCATTGCCCCCTCTCCCTTCCCCTCTCCCTCAAGGGGCGAGGGAAAATGCGGTACCCCGCAAAAAATAATTTTTACCCTTTGACAAACTTAGTCAAGTTTTCAACAGCACGGCAAATTGTTCTTAACAAATTATCTTCATGATTAAATTTTGTTGTAACAACTTTTATCCCATTTCTATCCAATACATTGACCAACTTGTCTTCTGAGTGCATAAAACTGTCTTTTGTCGCTCCAACAAGTGATAGCCCTGTTTTTCCGGTCTTTTTGTCTCTTACGGATACAACGATATTATTATCAACCAATTTCTGCATAGATGGAGTCAACAAATCAGGTGAGACCATCTTTGCGGCTTTATCCACATCAACCGTTACACCGTATTTTTTAGCATAAGGAACAAAGATTCCTTTAGCTTGATTAACTGTCTCCAAAGCATTATCTATTGCACTATTTGTATAATATTGTCCGACTGTGATAGGTGAAACTTTCATAATTTAAACCTCCGATTACGAAACATAATAAAACACGTAAAAATATTTTTTGACAGCATTATACTATTAAATTATTTTGGCGCAATATTTTGAAATCGGACAAATATCACACTGAGGTTTTATCGGCTTGCAAACATTTTGCCCATGAGTAACAAGCAGGGTATTTATCGGAATCCAGTATTTTTTAGGAAGTTTTTCACGCAATGCAAACTCGGTTTCTTCAGGATTTTTGGTCTTGATACACCCAAGACGGTTAAAAATCCGATGAACATGAACATCAACGCAAATTGCAGGCTCGTTAAAACCTAAAGACATGACAAGGTTGGCTGTTTTTCGCCCAACTCCGCGGAACTTGCACATCTCATCAATACTATCAGGGACTTTTCCATTATATTTTTCAACAATAATTTTGGATAATTCAATAATTTGTCCTGCTTTATTTTTGTAAAAACCGACAGGGGAAATAGCTTTTTCTAAATCCTCAACTTTGACTTTCATCATTTTTTCAGGAGTGTCGGCAAGTTTTAACATCCTCAATGTTGCAGGATAAGTCGTTTTATCGTTCGTTCTCAAACTCAAAATACACGCAATCAAAACAAGATAAGGATTTTTAAAACTATCCATAAGTTTTACAAAATCACTTTGCGGCTGTTTCGCATCTTCAAGACCTTTTACTATTTCATCAATCATAATTTTATTATATACAAAACACTAAATAACAAAAGTTTTGACATATTTGTAAGTCAAAATCACCTGTTCATCTGACAAAGTTTCCAAAATTTTATTCAAATCTTTTTTAACATCATCAATTGCACCAAGGTGAGAAAACTCAAAAAGACTTTTCGGTTCTATATTAAAAACTTCTGCAAGTTTAGAAATAACAACAGCTTGAGGCATATTTTTGCCAAGTTCAATACGGCTCAAATGTTTATCGTCAATTCCAAGTTTTTCCGCCAACTGAAATTGAGTCATCCCATACTTTTGCCGATATTCTCTAATCCTCTTGCCTAATAAAACCTTTATATCCATATCTCACCTTGCATAAATCATAAATTATCTATTTACATTTTGATACTTTATAAAATAAGAATATTTGACAATAATTCGCACATGATATAGAATTAATCAAGATTATATAAGAATAAATAAAATATATTCGCATTTTATATAGAAAGGGTAATAAAAATGAAAAATCGTAGAGCTTTTACATTAGCGGAAGTATTGATTACACTGGGAATAATTGGCGTAGTCGCAGCTATGACAATACCGACGTTGTTAGCGAATATCAAAGGTGCTCAATATAGAGCTAAATTCAAAAAAGTTATATCTACATTAAGTAATGCTGCAAGAATGTCACAAGAGCAATACGGTTTTGATTTTGCAGGGATTGACACAAAATGCAATGCAGATAACTCGCTTAACAATCCTGAAACTCAACATTCTATTTGTTCATTATTAAACGGAACATTACAAGGGACGACTTATTATTCAGGTATAGACAAATTAAATAACTATAACCCTAAATCATATCACTTTGAAAATGCTGATAGTTTCAAAAATTATAGAAACAGAAACCCGGTATATCAATTACAAGATGGAAGTCTTATAATATTTTCAGCATATTTAAGCGTTGCAAGTACAGGAAATTTTAGAACTTGCACAAGAGCAATAGGTTCTGCTGCAGGTGTAATCGGAGCAGGAGAAGAGGGAGCAGGTATGGGAAACGGTTGCTATGCTATGGTAGATGTAAACGGCACATCAGGACCTAACAAAGAAGTGGAGTGCACAAAAGGAGAGAATAAATATACGAACGTAACCGATGCCGGAGATTGCATTGTAGAAAAAAAGGATGTTACAGATATTTACCCTGTCCTAATTTATGATGGAATTGCACAACCTCAAAGCAGAGCCGCTTGGTATGTCTTCAATTCAACAAAATAGCATCTACTTTTTCAACAAATTTTCCACATCTATAACGGTCTTTAATTTCAGAGCGTAGATATTATCACGGTCAAAGCGCGCAAGTTTTACTGCATCTTTTTCAGTTGTGATAATACTTCCTGAAATATCAACAATATCAATCGGTGCATACTGGTGATGGTCGTCAAATGTAACAGTTTTTACGACCTGATAATCAGATAAAAAGTCATAGAATTGTTGAGGTTGACCAATCGCACACATTGCAGTTACAGCCAAGCCTTCCATCAATCTTTGTCCGGTTTTAATATTATAAACATAATCAGGTTCTGTGTAGCATATTGAAGTTGGAATATTCAAGCGTTTTTGCATAATTTTTGCAACACGCTCAGCAGTGTCATGTTTTACACTTTTGCTAACTACAACAAATTTATCAATTCGCTCAAGCGCCTCAGGTCCTTCTCTCAGAGGACCTGCAGGGAGCAAATGCTCGTTACCGAAACCCTTAACACTATCCATCAAAACAATATCCAAGTCTCGGTGTAATTTTCTGTGCTGAAAGCCATCATCAAGGATGATTACTTGAATTCCGAATTTTTCAACTGCCATTTTTGCTGCGAGATATCTGTTTCGACAAGTGAAAACATAAGCCCCTTGCGTATTTTCAGCAAGCCAATAAGGTTCATCCCCTGCTTGAACCGCATCAAAATAAATAGATGTTCCATCTGATATCATATTAATTTTGCTGTTATCAAGTTTTCCGCCATATCCGCGCGAAACAATTGCAACACGCTGTCCAAGGTTCACCAAATACTTTGCAATTTCTGATACTACAGGAGTTTTGCCCACTCCGCCAGTTGTCATATTGCCAACTGATATCACATAGGCATTCACTTTTTTAGGTTTTAGAATTTTGTTATCATATAAGAAATTTTTCATACGACTACCAAAACCGTAAAAATATGAACAGAATTTCAAAATATCAAAAAGGACTCCTTTAGAATCCCTTTGATAGTGCATTTGTGTAATTTTTGTTTTTATATTTTGCATTTTACAACTTCTCTAAACTCTTAGAACATCAATCTGAATAACAAGAAACGTTTATTCAATTTTTCTGAGAATTTTTTCAAATTATTTGTTGTTACAACAGTATCACTCACGATTTGTTGCAAATCAGATGCTTGATTTGGATTAGACGGATTAACTTTGTTCACCGTATCTAATGCAGTAGCTGCCTCTGACATAGCATTATTTACATTTGTAATAGCTGTTGTTAATTGATTTTTCAACTTATCATCTTTTGTCATTGAGTTTACGCTCTCACTGATTTGAGACAAGTTTTCTGCAATGATTTTCAAGTTTTTACCAGTAGCCTCGGCATCAGCCGCGTTCATAACTTTATTCAAGTTTTTAGCTAACTTGTCAACCGAATCAGCTGTAGACATAACAGTTTTCTTAAATTGTTGGTCACCGATAATATTATTAACATTGGCAGACAATTTAGAAAAATCATCGGTTGCTTGTTGAGTCATAGCAAGCAATTGTTCAATATCACCGCGAGAAGAATCCAACAACTGGTCAACTTTGCCTAAAGTTACATTAGATTTAGCCGTAAGTGCATCTAAGTTTGCAATTGTCTTTTTCAAATCTGCGATAGTTTCGTCTGACAAAATCTGATTTACTTTTCTGTTAGTCTCAGTCAAAGTTTCAGCTGCCTTGTACTGCCAATCCATAAAGTCAGACAATCTCATCGGCTCAATAATTGTGTATGGTGAATTTTGACGAGGGTAAGCAATAGGCATTTCATCAAGCGGAACAAGTCTCAACTTGTGAGCTGAACCTTCAACAATTGCAGAACCTTTCATAAATTCAGGCAACACCAACCCCGGAAGATTGATAAAATATTCAACCTTATAAGCACTTCTTGTTTTAATATTATCCTTGTAATTGTAAGGTAGAGAATCTCTTGAAACTACTTCAACAGATTTAATAAAACCTACGTCATAATATTTTTCACTCAACTTCATCTGAACAGGGTCATTTTTGTATAACAAATGACTGTCTTTCATCGGAATATATATTGTTAAAGTTTTAGGCGGTGTGATTTCCAAGAACAATTCACCAATCAAACCTGACTGTTGGATTGAAAATGATGAAGCTCGAGGAATTTGTACTGTTGGGTCTGTGATTACAAATTTCACGTTTACAAAACTGTCTTCACCTTTTACAACAGGGGTAATTTCTTCGACTTGACCGACTTTTAAGCCCATGATTTGAACACCTGCCCCAGGACGCAAACCATTGACATCTTTAAATTGAATTTCAATTCTCTTTGCAGATGAAAAAGCTCTGCCTTTAACCTTTAGCACAGCACCAACCAAGAGTATTAAAGCCGCTAATGTCAATATTCCTACTTTAAACGATGAAGAAAATTTCATTGTACACCTTTCTTTAAATACAAATTATATAAGTATATTAACAGAAAAATAAAAAATCTGTAAAGAAAATCGACTTTTGATAACCAAAGATACATCCAAAATACACTACATGGTTGATTTTTTGTAAAAGCAGATACATAAAACTTAATAAATATTGTATAATTTAAACAGATTATATTGACTATTTGTAAAAAATCATTATAACGAGAATAAAAGGTAGAACACACATACTAGAAGGAGATTGTATATATGGGCATGGCAGCATCTCAGGCAAGGTGGATTTCACTGGCCGCAAGAAAAACAAACGTTGAATATGAAGGACAACAGATAAACCAAGCCAGAATGGCTCTTTCTAATCAAAGTTCTGAATTGTGGAATCAATTGTACAGTATGGAAGTTCCTACAGCTCCAAGTACAACGGATTACACCACTACTCAATACACTTTTGATAGCGGTGATGTATCTCAAACAATCTCAAATATTCAAGATGCGGATTATACAGACAGTGACGGTATTCACTACAATTCTTATGTAACTTATTATTCAAAAGTTTCAGAATACACAGGAATCCGTAACACAAATTCAAATCCACAAGTTCAATACATTCAACCAAGCGAAGGCGAAACTGAAGGCTACTATATGATTGGTACCAAAAAAGTTTCTTGCTTGAACACTGTTGATAGAACAGATACAAGTTCAACTGCTGCTTGGGGTACTTATAGTGCGCAATTAGACCAAATCGCAAACGATTGGCCGGACACACAATTGGCTAAAGATTGGAACAGTTTCAAAAATGACGGAACAACATCTGCTCTTGATAATATCTATTTTTGGACAGATTCAAACGGAAAAGTAAACTTTGCATCAAAAACAGCCTCTACAACTGACTCTTTAGATGCTTGTTTACAAGATAAAACGGCTGCTCTACATTCATATTACGCAGATTATCAAACAACAAATAAAGAAGTTTCAAAATATGCAATCGTAGATTATGATGCAAGCGGAAGAGCTACATCTGTTCAATTTGAAGGCTCAAGTGTAGTTCATGATTTGAAGGCTACAAGCGTAACCGATGACAACGCATATAACGATGCAATGAACCAATATAACTACGAACAACAGGTTTATGAAAAGAAAGTTCAAGATATCAACGCAAAAACAGAACAAATTCAAACAGAAGACAGAACGTTGGAATTGAGATTGAAGGCGCTTGATACCGAACAAAATGCACTTCAAACAGAAATGGATGCAGTTCACAAAATCATTTCTAAAAACATTGAAAGTACATTCAAAACATTTGAAAGCTAGTAAAATAAAACTGATAACGAGGTTAAAATGTCTTATAAAAATGATAGTAACTTGGTAATAGCAAACAGATTCGGCGATGCCAGCGGTGCAGCCAAAGCTCAAATGTGGGAAACCTACGACAGATTAAGAGACTTGACTGTTTCAGGTAGTGGAACCGGTACAGGTTTTGAGTCAGCAGGCGGCTTACTTTACAATTTGGCAAGTTTACTTGCGCCATCATCTTTTGCTACAGTATTCGGAAGTTCTGAAACAATGAATATTGCAGGTACTTCATACTATTCAAAAGCAAATAACGGAACAGCTTACGGAACTGACTCTTTATACAATTATTCAGGATTTCCAAGCGGAGCTGCCTCAATTAACTCAATTTACGGACTAACTACAGGTGGAGCATCCTCAATACTTAACGGTTGGGGAACTTCAACATCAGGAACTGCAACAGGCTACGCATCAAGTGTAAGCGGTCTTGCAGATATCACAAGCGCTGCGGCATACGGTATCGGCAGCGGTTCAGGTTTGGGTAAAATCGCATCAAACATCGTTATGCCTTTTGCAAGTTGTATTTCAGGTTTTGGCGGTATTTTAACAGCCGTATCACCTTATTTGGGTGTATATGGAGCTGGGACAACAGTTCTTGGTAACTTGATGCAAGGTACTTCATCTGCAGCATTGGCGGCTTATCAAAACGTAACAGGAAATATCACGGCAAACGCAGATACAATTCTTTCGACTAAAGTTCGTAACATTGAAACGGTTTGCAAAATGCTTGATACCCAAGGAGATGTCGCGAAGAAAATGCTCAAAGAAGGTATCGATAGCGACAGTAAAGCTATTCAAAACTTATAGAAAACATAATAAGGATAGACTAAATGGTCTATCCTTCATTTATTAATTAAAGATATTAAAAATTTTGTCGTATATTATTATGTACAACTATGACCGAACCAAATATTAAGAAATATTACGTCATGCTTAAAAATTTATCAATATTTTGTAATGTAATGTTTTTAAATATATGTAGGTTCAAAGTGTAAGGAGCAAAATGTTTCGAGAAACTCTGGAGCTATACCTTAAAAGAATCGCAGATTTCTTAATCTATACCAAAAACTATTTCATCAGAAAGAATCCGATACAGTCTATTATGAACCAAATAGTTGAAGGAATCAAAGATTTTTTGACGGTTAAAAAGAAATTAAAAATGGCACAGTATAGGCTAAATTATCACCGACACCAGCTTAACAAGATGGAACAGTTGATAGCCGAAAACAGCCAACATAACTTCTTGAAAGGGTCTCACTTAGACCAAAAAAGGTAAAGGCGGAAAGTAAAATGGGTTTATTTATCGGAATAATCAGAAAACGATATTTAATGATGCAGAAGTCAACTGCTGAGTGGAAACTGCAATTAATAACCCAAGCTAAAATGACAGCTCAAAACTCTGCAAACAATCTTATTCAGATTGGTACAGATTACGAGGCTGATAGTTTGATTGCAAAGAAACTTCAACAGCGCCAATACAAATTAAAGTTACTCGAAGAAAAATTAGACAGACAAAAATCAACTCTTGAACTTCAAATCAAAGAATACGCACAAGAAATCGAATCTTGTAACTCAATGATTGATGCAAATATCAAATCTTCATTCTCTTATAACATTTCTTAATTAGCGAGTTTGAATAAATAAGTTGATAATGTCATTCATAACAGCGGATTGCTTTTGGTATTGTTGAGCTCTTGACTCAAGAATACCAATTTGTTTGCGGTATTCAACCACACTGTTTTGACATTCTTTTGCGTTATTCAAAAGAGTTTCCTGTACTTGTTTTGCCTCCTGCAAAACACTGCCCATAGAAATACCAAGAGCTTCCATTGTTTGCTTAATAATCAATGCACCGGTTTGTTTTGAAACACCTGCAGGAAGTTTTGCAATAAGCTGTTTTAAAACGGCAACATTTGCAGGGTAATCAAAATCATCCTGAACTTGTTCAAAAGCTTGAGTGCCCAAATTTTGAGCCAAACTTTGATTAAAAGCATTATCTATATTTGATTGGAATTGTGGCTGAGTTGCAGCTTGGAATTGCAATTGAGATTGAACTTTCATTTGCAAATCTGAAACAGGCTGAGTATAAACATTATTTTCATGAGCAATCGGAGTTTCTTCAACTGCAGGAGTCTGAACAACATCTTCTACCGGTTCAGAAATTTCTGTAATTTCAGGGTCTTCATTAACAAAAACTTCACCATCTGAATGTTCTGCTGACTGCATTTTTAAAGCTTCTACAATCTTTTTTCCTACTCCGTCATTCATATTGTTTATTGCCATCTTTTCCTCTTAAATTATTGTTTTAAACTTCATAAATATAATATAAAAGACATGCTAATTTATCAAGAAAAATTTACTAAAGAACAGGAATTAGTTTAAGATATATTAACTTGATAGCATCAATCGTTTATGCTAATATCGGTTCAAAAGTGAGGGATATTATGGAAACAATAGAAATAAAAGATTTTAAAGAATTACCATTTGGTGCAAACGTATCTCAAGATGCAGCTATCGCACCTGTTGAAAACGGTTTGGATTATGAAATATTAAACGAAAACAATGTACTTGAATATATTGACTATTTGAATTTGACAAAAGTTGTTGAAATTTTAGCAGAATTTTTCGACGTAAACGCAACAGCAATCGCAAAAGAAAGTCATTTATGTTCTGTAGCTTTAGGAAGTTCTATTGAAAACGCTTTTGAAAAAATTGTCGACTGTGACCCAACTGTTGTTACAAACGGCACAATCGGATTCAGCAAAGAATTAACTCTTGAGGTTGCAAAACAATTAAAAGCAATGAATATAAGAAACATTATTGCAATCAGATATGCAAAAGAGGCTTTAGACTACTTGAAATCAAACAGCGAGACTAACCTTATCCAAATAAAGAGTCCGTTGCAAGAAATCTTAGGTTTCACGGCTACAGATATCAAAGTTACACCATTTGGCTACCTTATCCAAGAACAAAATTTGAGCAAACTTACAAAATCGTCATTCAAAGTTGCTGGCAAAACTAAGCCGACTCAACAACAAGCTGAAGATGCGATTTTCGCTTGGAAAGTTTCTAAATATACAAAAAGTAAATCTGCCGTTATCGCAAAAGATTTAGCAGTAAAAGCAATTGTACAAGGCAGAACAAACGGTATTGAAACCGCAGAATTTGCAATGGATATAGCTTGTGAAAATTCAAAAGATGCAGTTTTGGCAGTAGATGGAGTTATTGAAAACGAAGAAACCATCAATGCTGCAATCCAAGGTCGTATCGGCTTGATTATTGAAGCAGGAGACGGTGCAAATTCAAGTAAAATTGCAAAACTTGCAGATAAATACAACATTTCAATCATTACAACAGGATTAAGAAACAACAAATATTAAGGATTTATAAAATGGAAATTAAACCATGGGATGAATATTTTCTTGATTTGGCTAAAACATGCGCAACTCGCTCAAATTGCATTAGGGCACAAGTTGGCGCGGTTATTGTAGGTCAGGACAAGAAAATAAAAGCAACAGGATATAACGGAACACCTTCAAAAGTGAAATCATGCGCAGAACGCGGAGAATGTTACAGAATAAAAAACAACATACCGTCCGGCACAAAATATGAAACATGCCGTTCTATCCACGCCGAACAAAACGCAATAATTCAAGCAGGACAAGACCGCTGCAAAGATGGGACTATTTACATCTGGGGTCACAATTTTATTTGTATATTGTGTAAAAGATTCATCGTCCAATCAGGGATAAAAGATTGCGTGCTTAAAAAAGACGAAAATTCACCAATTGTAAGAATTTCTGTCGACGATATCAGAAAAGAACTGGAAGAACAAAGATAAAATTTCAAAAATTTTGTTTTAGGGAGGATATAAAGTGAAAAAACAATTGATTAATTTAGCAATTGTAGGTTTAGTTTTTGCAATGCTTACGGCAAATCCGATACAGGCACAAGAAAAAGTCGATGCTCCTATTTCGACAACTCAAAATGAGCAAAGCGCACTTTCTGAAAACACCGACCAAACTTTAGCACCTGAACCAAAAGTAATTTCACCAAAACTTGAAAAAGAATTAAAATCCGAAATTTCAAAAGTTTATGGAGCAGACCAAACAAATGAAATTTATAACAAAATTGTTGAAATTGCCCAAAAAGCAAAATCCGAACGTCCTCAAAATTTGAAACAAGATGATTTGACGCGCCCAAACGATTGGTACAAAGATGAAATAATTTATATGTTTTACGTTGACCAATTTGGGACAGTAACTCCTGACAAGCCAAACCAGTTCAAAGATACGGTCAATATGCTTGATTATTTGAAAAAACTTGGCGTGACCACAATATATATGCTGCCTTTTGCGGACTCTCCAATGGAAGATGCAGGTTTTGACGTAAAAAATCCACAAAATGTTAGAAAAGATTTAGGTGGGAAACCTCAATTTGAAGCGTTTGTAAAAGAGGCTAAATCAAAAGGGTTCAACATAAAAGCTGACCTTGTACTAAATCACTTTTCAGACCAGCACGAATGGTTTCAACAAGCTCAAAAAGGAGATCTTGATAAACTAAATTACTTCGTAACAACAGAGACCATGCCTGAATACACAAAATACGTCGACCCTAAATTGGGCACTGTTGTTGAATACAAAGAAGAAGACGGAAGTATAAGCAAACGACGTCTTATTTTCCCTGAAATTACCGAAAACAATTACCGCAAAGTCACAATTGAGGGGAAAGATTACTACCTTTACCATACCTTTTATCCGTTCCAACTTGATATAAACTGGAAAAATCCGGAAGTTTTATATTACAACTTGGGAACACTTAACTACTGGGCAAATCTGGGAGTTGATATATTTAGATTAGATGCCATTCCTTATTTAATAAAAGAAAATGGCACAAATGCTGAGAATTTGCCTAAAACGCACTCTATAATAAAAATTTTGAGCCTTTATTTGCAATCTGTAGCACCAAGAACGGTTTTGCAAGCCGAGGCGTGTCAATTGCCCAAAGATGTTATCCCTTACTTTGGAACGGAAAGAAAATCAGAAACTATAGTTGATGGGCAAACTCGAGATTTTAAACGGACGGACGAAGTGCAAATCGCATACAATTTTCCGTACATGCCTGCACTTTGGGCAAGTTTTATCACAGAAGACAGCAAATATTTTAAAGAGGCGGTAAAACAAACTCCTGCTATTCCTGAATCTGCAAGTTGGGCTACATTTTTAAGGGTTCACGATGAATTGACTCTTGAGATGGTAACACCTGAAATGCGAGATTTAATTTACAATGCACTTGAGCCAAAAGGAGCACCGTTTAGAAAAGGTTTTGGAGTTGCAGGCAGAATGGCAAATTTCCTTGACGAAAACCACGACCACATAGAAATGGCATTTTCCGTACTTTTATCAATGCCGGGGATTCCGATAATCTACTATGGCGATGAAATCGGAGCAAAAAACAATTTTGACAACGCTAAAAAAAGTGCTGATTTGCGAAAGAAAAAACAATTCAAAAGCAAGATAAAATTGCTATCTTTCTTTGATAGCCGTGACATAAACAGAGGAACACTGACAAAACAAGCTTTCTATGATGCGACAACGACTACTAAAACTTATAGCGGTAAAATTTTCCACAAAGTTCAAAAAATGATTGAATTAAGAAAAGAAATTCCTGCACTAAGACGTGGAACATTGTCTATCTTAAAGACTGAAAAGCCATACATATTTGCATATATCAGAAGTTACAAAGGCGAAAAATATTTGATAGTAAATAATCTTGCCAATAAACGCTGTACGGCAGAAATTGATTTACCAAAAGAAGTTTTGCTGAAATCTTTGAAAAACAATGAAAATGTTTATCTTAAAAATGTACTAACAGATGATGAATACAAACTGAAAGTATCTCTAAAGGATAAAAAGACAAGATTGCTTATGTATCCTTTTGCAGTAGTTTGGTTGAAATTGCCGTAGAAATTTTCTTCCAAATAAACTGTTGAAATACTCCAAAATATGTTGTCACAACCATAACGACAACAAAATATAAGTATGTTGTCTGAACAGGGTCAAAAATAGAATAAATTTTATCACCCTTTGCAGATAACGGAGTACCTGTGAGTTTGAATAACAACAAAGTTAGCATATACATAACAAACAAATGATTTGCCATAATATGATAGGTAACTTTACCCATTTGTTGTAAAAATTTCACATCTTTTAAATACGGATACAACAATTTGACTGCAAGCAATGATACCCAAATACCTGTAATAGAGGTGAATATCGGAACGATAATTTGTTGGTCAAATCTTCCCCAAACCAAAACATAAGATAAACCTATTCCATGCACAGGGTCAAAGTCTCTATTAAATAGCCACAAAACAGACTGAATTAAAATAACTCCGCCCAACCATTTCGGAGTAAAAATATTGTAGTTATCTTTTATATGTTTTACATAATAATGACCTAAATAAACAAAGAACAAAGAAAACGCCGTCCGCATACCAACAAGAGCCAATGGTGTGTGCGCAGGGGTGTATTTCCAAACAGGAATGGCTGTTAGCCCTAACAAAGCGAAAAATGCCAAATGAATATATTTATTTTCTATAGGTCTTAACACTCTCATCAAAAACAAAAATACAATTAATGTTATAAACAATTGTGGAACAAACCACAATGGAGCACACAAAAACAATTGATGACCGTTCAAAAACGGAGTTATAAAAAAGTTTTTCAAACTTGGAGTTGCTCCGAAAAATTCACCAATAACAGGAACAAGCGCCAATGTAATCAACAAATAAACTACTTCATAAGAAAAATACGGCACTAAAAGTGATTTAATTCTTCTTAAAAAATATTCTGAGACATTATCTATATATTTATCTTTAAATAACATTCCCGAAATAAAGAAAAACAACGCCAACTGAAAAGAATATGGCGGAAACATTCCAAATATAGAAAACTCTAAATGCCCTGAAACAACGAGCATAATAGCTAATGCTTTTAATAAATTTATTTCTCCTGAAAAAGTTTTATCCATATCCCCTCCGCTAATTACAAAAATATTATACAAGAAAAATTTCAAAACAAATCAGTTTGATTTTTCAAAAAATATTATTAAATATGAAGTATAAAAAGTCCCTAAAGCAATGCATTGTACACCTATTGATTGATTTTTTGTAAATTAAGTTGAAAAAGTCAAATAAAATAGGTAATATGAAATAGAGAGGTAGTAGTATGTATAGCAATTTTCCACAATATGATTTAGCTTCAAGAATCCAACATACAAAATTTGATACAGGTATCGGTTCAAAGATGCCAAGTCTGCGTATGGATAGAGTAGAATCAACCGAAAGCCCTAACTTTAAACAAGTATTTACAGGCTTGATGGAAGATTTGAATACAGATATGAATGCGCCGGATAACTTGCTAAAAGACGTTATGTCAGGAAATCAAAATGTTGATATCCATGACGTAATGACTGCTATGGCAAAATCAGAAATTAGCGTAAATGTGGCAACTCAAATCGTTGGTAAAGTAATCAACGCTTACGATAGAGTTTCTCAAATTTCAGTATAAGCTGCCTTTATTAGGGAAATACTAATTACAATTTATTATTCAGACAACGGGACTTCAGATGGATTTTAGCAAAATTTTAGAAAATAAACCTTTATTATATGGAATAATTGGTGGGGTAGCACTGGTTATTGTACTTGTTATTGTTGGCGCGATTTTTGCAGCAAACAGTGGTGGCGGAGACAACAAGGCAGATGTTGTCGGTTCTGAACCATTAGCCGCTAACGTTGACTTATTAACTACCGATAACTTGGGTAAAGCATTAGAAATCCAAGCACTTTTAGCTAAACAAGGTATAACGGTAGAACGTCAACTTGATGGTACAAAATCAAAACTTGTATTAAACAAAAATAATTGTTCTACATTAACTAAAAAATGTACCGTTACTGATAGAGATAACGCGTTAATTGCAATTGTTCAAAGCGGTTTGGTTGACCAAAATGTAGGCTTAGAAATCTTTGATAAAGGGGATTTCACCTCTACAAAAGAAGATAAAAGAATCCGTTTGGCTCGTGCGATGAATGGAGAATTGGCAAGACTTATCAAAAAGATTCCGCCAATTCAAAACGCAACAGTATTTATCTCAATTCCTGAAAACACAACAATGTTTGATGAACAAAAACCAAAAACTGCAACTGTTCAAATTGTTCTACCAAACGGCGAAAAACTTGACCAATTAAAAGTTAAAGCCATTACAAACTTGTTATTAGGCAGTGTTTCAGGTTTGACGGCAGAAAATATTGCAATCACGGACACCAACGGTAACGTTTACCATAGTGTTATGAATGCAGAAGATGAAATGCTCCAAAAATTGGAAGAAAATGATAAATACATGCAACAAAAAATTTCTAAACAGTTAGACCGATTAGTTGGTCCGGGAAATTACGTTGCAACTGTCAGCACATTTTTAAGACAAGCTCCTGTTGAAAAATTTTCAATAGAATATGACCCAACAAAAAAAGCATCTGTATCTGAGCAATCTTTTAGAGAAGGTTTGGGCGACCAAACAAAAGACCAATCACAAGGAATTAATGCAGTTAGTACATATTTGCCAAACGGATTACCGACCAGCGGAACTGATTCTAGCCAAAACCGAAACTATTCTCGTCAGGCTACTGAAACTCAATACGGCGTAACCAAAACTCAAACAAATGAATATATTAAACCTGGGGTTGTTGAAGATATTTCAATCGCGGTTACTATTGATAGAAACAATCTACCTGCAGATACAACAATTGAAGAATTAAAAGAACTTATTGCGCGTTCAGCAAGTCCTAAAGTTTCTGCAGCCAATGTTTCTATTGCATTTTCGAATTCTAACGACCCATACTTAACACCTGAACGTCAAGAAAACTTGCCAAAAGTTGACGAATCCGGAAACCCTTGGTGGTTAGCATTGTTGTTATGCGGTCTTGGTTTGATTATCGTATTTAAGGTTATTTCTTCTAAAGTTAAACGAATCAGAGAAGAAAATGAAATGGAAGTTGAAAATCTTCGACAAAGAGCAATGGAACAAGAAAGACAACTTAACGATATCAATTCTCGCGCAAGCCAATTGACCCAAAGACAATCTGAATTGGCTCAAGATTTGATAAATCAACAACAGCAAAGAGTTGCAATTCCTCAATTTGATGAAAGCTTACTTGTAGATTCACTAGATAGTATTTCAAACGAAATTACAGAAGATGCAGCAGATAAGATAAAAAGTTGGATTGAAGAAGGTTCTAAAAAGGAAGGTTAATAAATAATGGCAACAAAAGATTTTGATTACGAAAATTTTGCCCAAAACTTGGCTGCACAAGCTCAAGAGATTGTACCTCAAGACTTTACAGATGTTCAAAAGCAATATGTTATAAATACATTAGGAAACTTTGCACTATTATCTGGAAAAACCTTGGCAGAAGACCCAAATCTAAACTTTAACGCGGATCAAGCTGTCACGATTACTCAAATTATTGCGGAATGGTCTTTCCACAAATCAATCGATGTTATTCGCTCCGGTATTCCTCAACAATATTGGGATGGTGTTATGCAAAAAATTGCGTACACTATTTTTGAAATTGCAAAACAAACCTTCTCTCAAGGATTACCTCATGACAAAATATTAGAACTTATTGAGCACCACGTAAAAAAGACATACGTTGATGCGATTACAGAATTAAAAAATAAAGGCGCGATAGATGAAGGATTAATGGAATATGCTGCCTCCCAGTCTAACATGGATAAAATGGCACAAGAAATGCAGCAACAAAATATTCAAGACCCGCAAGCTGCGCAAGTACAAATGAATAACGAAGGTATACCTTCAACCCAAACAGGCGCTGATAGTGAGCCTTATGAATTTCCAAAAGTTGATTCAAAAGTTCTAAAACTTGCAACTGTTGCAATGTTGTTTAAGAAAATGAATCAAGATAAAGTTCAAACAATTTTAAATAAATTTGCACCAGAGGATGCTCAAACAGTAATCAAATATATGAGAGTACCTGATTTAGCTCAAAAAGTAGGTACTGCAAATGCTCTACGTTGCCTCCAAGAAATAAAAACCAACTTGCCAAAAGTTACAGATATGGCACCTAATAGAGTTGTTATGAAACTTAGACATTTTGCCTCTAAATATTCAAGTAAAGATTTAGATACAATCCTGATAAAAGAACGTATTGGGGTCAAACGCCTTGTCTTTAACGCAATTGAGGGCAAATATTATGACAAAATGCCGCCTAAAGTTGCAAGTATTGTTGCCTCACACCTAGCTAATGGTGTATAATGATATCAAATCATGATTATCAAAAAGAAAAAAATAAAACAGACTGAGGGAGTAGAGGAACAGCAGACAGTTCCGGTACAACAGGAAGAAAAGGTAGTCGAATCTCTGGAAACGGATGAAGAAAAAGATATCGACCTTTTTAACTTGGATAATATCGACTTCAAACAACGTCAAGAGCGCCGAAGAGGTGACCGTCGCCGAGGTTTTAGACGAATTGATGACCGCAACTTGATTTCTCGCGCAAAAGAAGAGGCAAAAGCAATTAAAGAAGCTGCAGCAAAAGAAGGTTATCAAGACGGATTACAAGCAGCAAAAGACGATATTGATTCTGTTAAATCTGCAATACAAGAATTTTTCAATGCCAAGCAAGAAGTTTATGACAACATTGCTCCTGATATTTTGGAAATCAGTTTTGATATTGCAAAAAAAATCATTAAAAAAGAAACTATAGAACACCCTGAAATTATTTTAGATAACATCAAAGATATTATGAAAGGGCTTTCTAAAGAAGAAACAAAAATTACAGTAAAGGTAAATCCTGCGCAAGCACCTATGCTGAAACAAGATTTGCCGGAAGTTTCAAGCTCTTTAGGCTTGGAGGCTAAAATATATATTATTCCAGATGAAAGTATTTTAGAAGGCGGATGTATATTAACAACAACCAACGGAGTCATTGATGCAACAATCGACTCCCAGTTAGCAGTAATTAGTGAGGTATTAAAAGAAATTTAATGGCAGCACCAGAAGGAAACAGTAGTAATCCTATAAGCGAATTTTTAATGGCAGTCTTTGTACTGTTTCTTTTGATTATCTTGTTGGTAGAATTGCCAAACTGGATTATCAATATTTGTATTTGCTTAAATATCACACTTGGTATTGTTCTTTTGATGTTCGCCTTGTATGTACAAAAGACATTGGAATTATCATCATTCCCTTCAATCATCTTGGTTGGTACAATGTTTCGACTGGTTCTGTCAATTGCATCAACTCGTTTGATTCTTGCTAAAGGGGAAGCCGGAGAAGTAATTCACGCATTTGGAACTTTCGTAACAGGTGGTAACATGATTGTCGGAGGTGTAATCTTCCTGATTATCACGGTTGTACAGTTCATGGTAATTACCAAAGGTGCTGAACGTATCGCCGAAGTATCTGCACGTTTCGCCTTAGATGCCATGCCAGGTAAACAAATGACAATTGACGCGGACTTTAACGCCGGTTTGATATCTCCTGAAGAGGCGACTAAAAAACGTGAAGACTTATCTCGAGAGTCAAGCTTGATGGGTTCAATGGATGGTGCCATGAAGTTCGTAAAAGGGGATACCATCGCAGGTATTATCATCGTACTGATTAACATTATCGGCGGTTTGTGCGTTGGTTGTATTATGAACCAGATGGCAATTGGTGATGCGGTTTCTAAATACACCGTATTAACAATCGGTGATGGTTTGGCATCTCAGGTTCCGTCACTTTTGATGTCAATTGCAGCAGGTATCTTTATGACACGTGCGTCAGCTGCCAGCCCTTCATTAGGTACAGATGTCACCGCCCAAATTACAAGTAAACCTTATGCATTGTTCTTCGCAGCAGCATTCCTTGTTTTGCTTGGGATAACAGGTCATACTCCGTTTTGGCAAGGTACAGGTTTGCCGCCGTTACCGTTTTTTATATTTGCGATAGCATTATTTGTTGCAGGTTTCCAAGTTTTAATCAATGCAGATGTTCAATCTCAGTTGGGACAACTTGAAAACGTTAGACAAAACATGCAAGACTTGGTAAATCCTAACAGAATGTACGAACGTTTAGGGGTTGATATTTTGAGTTTGCAAGTCGGTTCAAACTTGTTGGTAATTGCTGACCCTGACCAAGAAGGTCAATTGCTTGCAAAAATTGCCGCCTTACGTCAAAGGGTAACAGATGAACTTGGTTACATTTTGCCAAACATAAGAATTATGGACTCATCTGCATTAGATGCCAATGAATATATGATTTCCATCCGTGGTAATACAGTTGCCACAGGTTATGTTTATCCGGGGAAATTCATGGTAATTGCTGACCAATGGGATTCTATGAAAAAAGAAGTACCGGAAGATGCGATTATCGGTATTGACCCAACATATCAAACTCAGGCATACTGGATTTCGCAAGAAGATGCAAAATCAGCAAGACTTGTTACTGCGGTTGATGCTACAGATGTTATTGTTACTCACCTTCAAGAATGTGTAAGAAAACACGTTGATGAAGTTATGACCAAAACTGACGTACTTAAACTTATGGAACTTGTACGTTCTCAAGACCCAACACTTGTTAATGACCTTGTTCCGACAATTATTTCAACAAGTGATTTGCGTAAGATTTTTGTCAACTTAATCCGTGAAAAAGTTTCTATCAAAGATATTATCTTTGTGTTTGAAAGACTTTGTGATTATGCAAGATTTTCAAAAGAACCTGATATCTTGTCAGAAAGATTAAGAGCCGCACTCGGTCGTCAAATCTGTTTAGCAAACGTTCAAGATGACAAGGTATTATACGCCCTGACATTGTCTCCTGAATGGGAAAAAACATTGGATGACAGTTGTCAAAGAACAGAGCTTGGTACAATGTTTTTACTTAACCCTGTTCAGGTACAAGAACTGATTGAAACAACGGCAACAACTCTATTAAGAGCACACCAAACCTGCGGAAGACAACCTGTAGTATTGTGCTCTCCAAGAATCAGATTGCCGCTATATCAATTGCTGGAGCGCCACATTCCAACAGTTGTTGTTATTTCATACTCTGAATTGATTACAGATATCAAGGTTGAAGCAATTGATACAATTGGTGAAGCTTATATTACCGACTAAGTAAGTTTTAGCATCGCAATCCATAAAAAGAAAATGAAAAAAATATTTTTAACACTAATAAAAATCTATCAATATTTTTCTAAATTCACTCCTTCAGTTTGCAGGTTTTATCCGACGTGCTCGGAATACACCAAACAAGCCATCATAAAATACGGCGTGCTAAAAGGCGGATGGCTCGGAATAAAAAGAATCTGTCGCTGTCACCCCGGCAACCCCGGAGGCTACGACCCTGTACCATGATACAGTTTTTTATAAAAATTTTCACCTGAAAGCTTATTATATTCTTTCTCTGAAATTATGACTTCATTTGGTAGACATTCATTTTCAGATTTCTTTACTACAAAACCATCTGAATCTTTAACGTAAACATATTTCATTATAAACCATCCTAGACTTTCAAAGCTAACCTTTTTGTGATATTTTTATCACAGAATAAATATATTATACATGTACAATCAAAATATGCAAGACGAGAACCAATACAATGAGAAAATCGCCCAAAATATCAGGCTGCTAAGAAAGAAAAACAAATATTCTCAGGAATATCTTGCAGAACTAATTGACCGCACTAGAGAGCACGTCAATAGACTCGAAAAAGGTCGAGAAACAATCGGATTCACAACATTTATAAAACTTGCGCAAATTTTTAATGTATCACTTGACGAACTAGCAGGCTACAAAACAAAATAATTTCTACACATCCCAGACCAAGTTCACGACTTCTTCAAGTGAATAGATATTTTGTTGTACGTAAAAATTCTTTTTAGACTGCTCTTTTACATAAGTTAAATTTTTGCCATCCAAAAAGTCTTCAGTATAAGGTCTCAACATTACAGAAGGTATCACAACGACATCACACTCGACATCTTTGACTGTTCTAATTAAATCATCTGTCGTAATCAAACCTGCAACAGTGATATCTTGTCCCCAATAATGGGATTTGACAGGGCAAACCTGAACTGTCAGATTTTTTATTTTATTTAACTTTGCCGCAACTTCCTCTAGCATATTTTTTGCAGCATAAGAACACGCAAACACCATTTTATAAGGTTTAGAAACAGATTTTGGCAATTTACGTTTATTAAAATCATCTAAAGTCATTCTCAACGCACCAACGCCATCATCAAGCTGACAAAAACTGCCATAATATTTTGCAGGCGGAATAGGTTTATCTGCAAGTAAGAAAAACTCATCAGAGCAACAAACGCGCTTATATTTTGAAGATATTTCAACCGTTTCGACCGCGCATTTTTTATCCACACGTTTTAATTCCCCATCAGGTCGGAATTGAGTAATCCCAACAGGAACAATCGCAGTTGATAAAACTGTATTTTTTAATTCGGCTAAATCAGATAAAGTTCTCTCAAGTTCCGCACCATCATTCAGCCCAGGGCACAAAACAATTTGAGCATGGAACGGAATTTTGTTTTTTCTGAACCATTTCAAATTTTCTAAAGCTTTACCTGCATTTGGATTTCTGAGCATTTTTACACGCAATTCAGGATTGGTTGTCTGAACAGAAACATAAAACGGACCTAAGTGCATACGCTTAATTCGATCTTTGTCTTTTTCAGTCAAATTTGTCAGTGTGATATATGTACCTTGCAAATATGAAAGTCTGTAATCATCATCTTTTATGTACAAAGTATCGCGCAACCCTTTTGGCTGTTGGTCAACAAAGCAAAAAACACAATGGTTCAGACAAGGTTTAATCCTATCAAAAACCGCGCTTTCAAATACGATACCTAAATCTTCATCATAATCTTTTTCTAACTCGATTTCTTCAATTTCACCATCGACTTTTTTTATTTCAATAGTAATCAATTCCGATTTCATATAGAAATTGTAATCAATCATATCCTGCAACTTGTTGCCATCAACAGAGAGAAGTTCATCCCCTTTTTGAATTTCTAATTCTTCAGCTATTGAGCCTGATATTACACTATTTACTATTGCCGGCATTATCTTTTTCCAAACCTTCTATCATCGAAATAAAATTTTTGTATTCACAAATCGAATTATCAAGAACAATCCTTTGGTAAAAAGTCAAAGGAGTATACTCATCTGATAAAATATTTTCTGCATTAACCAAGTGTAGCAAGGCATTTGACTTCAAGTCAAACAAAACTTCCGCGCAAGCTTCTGAATCTAAAAATGATAAACAAGAGATTTTAACTCTGGCATCAGACATAAATTGCAACGGATTTTGCGAAAGGGGTTTTAGCAAAAGTTTTTTCAATTCTTTTAGCCCATCTTTTGTAATGGTGTAAAAAATAGACAATTTGCCACCACCTGACATAACTTTCGCTGACGTTATGCAATTTTGTTTTTCTAACCTCACAAGAGCAGGTTTTATCGCTCCAAAACTCGGATTTGTATATGCCAAAAAGTTTTCTTTTATCCTTTTATGGATGGCATACATCGTCAAATCGTGATTAAGCAAAACATATAATATCATTAGTTCAATCATAAATTTATGTTAGCATTAATTTATTTTTTTCTCAATTCTAGCAAAAAATTTAATGTCTAAACTTATTAAAAACATGCTAAATAAACTATCACCCCATGTAAAATTGCCATATACTAAAGTTCAAGGAACTTTTGCTCAAAGGCAAAACAATGCAATAAAATTAACCGAAAAACTCTATGATGACCTTTTGCCAAAATTCAAAAAAGGAAGTGCGACAATTCAAGATGTCCAGGAGTCGGTAGACAAAGTTTTGGATAAAAAAGTCAAAATATTAGTCAGAAAAAACGATGACAGAGACTTTACCGGCGGATGTGATATAACTTATTCAAAATTTACAGGTGCTATAAGCAAAACAACACTTGACATTGATAGTATTAAGAATAAAATTAGAGTGGAAGAATTGACTACAATAATGCATGAATTTTTGCATGTAGCAGACCAATTATTCCACCCCAAATACCTCGCCAGAAATCAGAAAATGGCAAATTATGGGCTATATACCAATAAATATAACAGATTTTACGACAATTTCTTATACAATATAGAAATGCCGGAGGGGAAAAAGGATAAAGCATACATAATAAGGCAAGTGCGAAATAAGGTTCACAACTTTTTACGCAGAATGCCGACAGAAGACAAAATTGATTATTTGCAAGATGCAAGATACAGTCTGTTATCAGAACATTATGCATATCAAATGCAAGCAAAAATTGCAAAACGCTTAAACAAAAAGCACATTCCAATTGATAAAAGGGATTTGGTAAAAGAAAATAAGAATTTTATGTTCCAAGAAAAAATCGACCTTTTAAAACAAATGGCTTTTGAAATAATTAAAAAAGAAAGGCAAAAATGGGCAATAACTCCAAAAGCTCCAAATATTTATTAAGAAAAGTTAAGCAAAATCAAGAAATTAATCAATAAATAATATTCACAGTTATTAATACAAAGGGTAGAACCCCAGAGAAAGGAAGTAGAAAATGGTAGACTCAATTAATGTGGCAGCACCTCAACAATTGCCACAATTCACAACAGTAAAATACACAACTAAAGATGGTGAAAACATTTCAGCAACAAAAAAAGACGGAATCGTTACTCTAAACGGAGATAAAAACGGCGTTCGTCAAATGCCTGTTGATGAATTTATGAAAAACGAATTACCTAACAACGTAAAAAATATCAAATTAGAAAAAACTCCTGAAAAAGACACTGTAGAAATCAGCAAACCTGCAGGCGAAGCTCCAAAAGCTGACAAAAAAGAAGATGTCAAAGCTCCTGTAGCTCCTGAACAAGCACCTGTAGCAAAAGAAGCAGCTCCTTCTGATGCTAAAGCAGCAGAAGAACCTGCAAAACAACCTGAAGTTGGCAAAAAATTAGACGTTGCAGCATAATAAAAAATATACAATCAAAAAAAGACTCTTGAAAATTTTCAAGAGTCTTTTTTTATTTCTACAAAACTAAAATCTGCATAATTTGCCAGCAACAACACTCACTGCCGTACCTTGAACAATCGGTTGAAATTTTGCCAAACTGTTGTAATCTCCGTTGATAAATTGATTTTCATAGCCATAAGAATCAATCACACCGATTTTGTAAGAATGTTTTGAACAATCAATTGTATATTGCGCAATTGTGTACCAAATATCTTTGCCATACATCGGTTCATACTGCCCTTTATTAAAAGATTTTAATAAAAACGAAAACCCATAGATATCTTCTGTTCCAATTATTCCATCCGGGTCAATATAAATATTTTCGGCAACATGTTTCCATTGTTGAGTAGTGTCATCTTCTTTTGCAATACTCACCAACGGAAAAATCACACAAAGAAAAATTATAGAAAATATAAAAATTCTTAATTTAGCCATAACAATACCTTTTAAATAATATACTTATCTTTTTTGATAAAGCAAATATGTATAATTTCCGACAGTTTCAGAGCCTAAATAATTAAACTGAGAATCTAAATAAGCCCTGATATCAACTAAGTATTTTTCAAGCATTATACTCAAAGTATTATTTTTAATATCTTCAATACTTGTGACAGATTTTCTCAAATCTTGCAACTGAACAAGTTGAGAGGCATCATCACCATATAGAGCCAACAAAACATATCTGCCTTTTGGGACTTTATTATTTACGTTTTGCATAAAATATTCAAAATGCGCATCAGAAAAGCCTTTATCTGCGAATATTGAATCATAAATTACGCCATAACGTGATGAATTTGCCATCATCTCTCTTTGATATTCATCATAATACTTTTTGTTATAAGGATTTCTGACTTCTTTATGGAAATCGAAATTATAGACTTGCGGCCCGCGCTCAGCCTTAAAATAATATGGCGCATCAGACCCAAACGGCATAATTACAATATCATAAGATTCTAAATTAAATTTAGCAGCCTCTATGCTTACAGCCTTGAAGGCATTTGTTTTTAAGATTTTTTCAACAGGTGCATGAGTAAAATCAAATCGACAACTGCACATAATAAACAAAGCCACAAAAATGTTTAAATGCCTTGGTGAGATTTTTTTACTCAAACCGATAATTGATAGAATTAACATCGGAGGCAACAAGTACAAAATATATCTCACAGTAAAGATATTTACCTTGAAATATGCAAAAACAATAGCCAAAACTAATGCTGATAAAATCGTATAGACTAAAACTTTTTCAAATCCTTCTGATTTTTTTACGCTCTGAATATAACCGTAAACAAAATAACAGCAAGGAACAACAACAAGCATTGTAAAAGCAAAAGTAAACAAATAAGGACTTGTCGCAGGCCAATAAATATTATCAACAATTGTTGAACCAAAGAAATTTCTCACCATATCAACCAGCGCTACAAAATTCAAAGGTCCTTCATGCGAAATAACAAAAACGCTCCTCATTTTTGCATAATAACCAATCAATACAAAATACGGAATCAGCAAAATAAATTCACCGATTGCAAATTTAATATATTTATTGAATTTTTCACGATTATTTAACAACAAATACACACCGTAAGAAAATAACAGTGCAATATTATAAAAAATACCGCCAACAAAGGTATAAGGGATTAACACATTTGCTATAGTTAATTTTAACAATGATTTGATATCACTTTTTTGCTCAAAATCAACAAGATAATTCAGTGATAACATCACTAAAAATACTACAACAGGGTACATTCTGACTTCTGTTGAGAAAAATACCAAAAGCGGACTAACTGTAGCTAAAGCTGTTGAAATTATAGCAACTTGTTTTGTTGAGATTTTTTTAGCCAAAAAGTAAACAAGAGGCACTGTTCCAACACCAAAAATCAACGAAAACACCCTCAACATAACTTCTGTATCGCCAAACATTTTCATCCAAAAATGTAGCGCAAAGAAATATAGCGGAGTATGCTGTAAATCAAGTGTCAAAAGATTATCCATAATTCCAAACGGAAATTTTTGAATAGCGGTGAACCAAGAACAAGCTTCGTCATACCAAAGCGGAATATCAATATAAATAAATCGCAATACAACAGCTATTACAATCATAATAAACAAAAATACCCATTCATTAGAAAACTTCTTCTTATCCATATCCTCTCCTTTGTCTTTGTAAATTTTACCATAATATTTGGAAATATTCAAAAATGTAGTCATAACCTATATGTAAAATATTATTAAATTTGTTCATTTCACTAAATAAAAATTTTATTTTTGTTTTTTATTACAAGCAAAAATCATGATTTCAGTTTCTTCAATAAAACTTAATAATCTCAATTTATACAAACCCCAATGTCAAAAAAGCATCTCCAATGTTCCAAAAGAACAAAAGCAGATAAATACACTTGGACAAACTTATCCTGCAATATATTTTACAGGAGAGCTTAGTAAACCAAAGAAAAATTCTAAAATAATAAACACGCGCACTTTTGAAATACCGAAAATTGACCAAACTCGCCCTGTTACAACAGTTGAAATGCAAGCTCATTTAGATAGAATTTATGATAATTATCAAAAATCACTGAATGAAATTTCAAAACAGGATATCAAAAATGCCGTTATAAATATCGAAAAAACAACAAACTATTCACGCAAAGAGATTTTATCAGCAATGCAACAGGCGACTCAATTTGGCAACATCAAGAGTCTAAACACGATTATAAAAGCACTAAAAGATAACCATATTTTGATTGTCGGATATGATTTTGCTAACAAAGAGCAAACTTTTTATGACCCAAATTTTGGATTAAACAGAGCATTAAAATATCTGACTGACTACAAGAAAATGCGAAATTTGCTGGATACAAAATTCCGCGGTCCTAAGTATGGAGTATTTTTAGATTCTCAAACGATTAAAAAATTAGAACAAGGCAAAAAACAATATCCAAAAGAAACATCAAAAATTTTGAAAAATAAAAATGTAAAATTCTTTGTATTATCAGGGTTTGATAATGGGATAAACTTTTTTGACCGCAGCAAAGACTTAGAAACCACAACAAGAGAAATCTTAAAAACGAAAGAAATTGATAGCGAAATAATAGATAAAGCTAAAGCTCTTGGCATAAAACCTATTATTATAAAAAATGAAAATTCTCCAACAATAGATAATATATATAAACAACTTCAACCTGAAAAAATGTCAAAAGAAGAACTAAACGCAACAATTGATGCTGCACTTTTGGTCGGATTACCTTATGACAAAAATCTCAGAAACGAAGTTAAAAATGACGTTTTGCAATATGTTGATAATGCACTTGTTGTAATGACACCTGAAACTATCAGCCAAAATTTAAAAAATATGCATAAGCAAATTTTGAAATACAACGCAAAACTTGGCAGAAATGAAGATGAGATACTATATTGTATTCCAGAAAAAGGGAAAAGTTATGATTTAATAAATTATCAAATGCAATTAATCGGTAACATTCCACAAAATCAATTTATAGATTTTGACGAACTCATTCAAGATATGGATAAGGCGTATTTTAACGACAAAACAATTGTATTTTTAGACGACTGTGCGATTTCAGGAGTATCATTGTATGAAAATTATTGGGTTTTGGATGATGTAGGTTTTGAAGCAAAAATACCTGACAGCGATATTATACTTGCTCCGGTTTATGCTACCCAAAAGGGTTACCAAAGCATCCAAAATGTCATAAACGACCACCACAGAACATATAAAGACAAAATTATTTATGGCACAAAAGAGACAAAAAACTGGAATTACAACATCAAAAGCAGTCACTTTTTGAATCATATTATAGGTCGTAGCCAATATTCAAAACCAAAAGATTATACTAAACCTTGTATAATTTATCCGTACATGTCCCCTGACAATGATTGCGAATTTGCGGCAAACATCGCAGTTCTTCACGATATTACACATGGAGATAACAAAATTTTTGACAGGGAAAGAGGGGTCAAAAGAATCAAATCTTACTCCAATTTGAGCGAAATCATCCAAATAACAACTCAAAAATTGTTAAATAATGAAGAACTACCGAACGATTAGTGTGCAAAAAGCAGTACAAGCGATTTTGCAGCTACTCTTGCAAGCCCTTTCATCCCTTCAAATTTTGCAGCCTTAATTCTTTTAATTTTAGCAAAATCAATATCTTCACCAAAATTATATTTTTCAAGCATTTCACCAAAACCTTTAACTGACTGCAATTCCTTTGATATTGAATAATATTTTCTCAAAGAATTTTTCTTTTCAGGTTTAAATTCAGGAGATGATGCAATGTTGTCACACAGCATACTGCGCAAATTTGGTTTCTTTCCGCTTTCCACATGGTGTACAGAATGTTCTCTATGGAATTTTGAAACAAATGATTTTGGAAATCCTAAAAGATACAAAATCATTTTATCCGCATCATGAGTGTAGCTATCAATTGACCTTTTGCCATAAAGTTCTTTTTCTATCAAAGCAAAAACAACTTTATGTTCATACGTATGTTGAATATTTTTCTTATACGATTTGCCATAGTTTACTACACTATTTGCTACTTTCAAAAACTTTTGCCTGATACCTGAAAGACCGGACGCACTCGCAGTTGCATCCGGTCTTTTCACATAAATATCTTGACTCAGTTTTTCCACACTCACATCACGCTTTTTTCGTGAACCTGTGAACTCACACTGATGAGGGGTAACATTTTTTCTTAAATAATTATTGTTTAAAATACACTTAATTTCCATATCCAATTATTGCACATAAAAAATATTTTGCAACAAGTAATCTAAAATTTTTCAGTTATTTTTTATCTTTTTTGCTGTGCATTTTGTCAACTAATGTGCGCATTTCATAATGATAACTACGATTTATCAAACCTTTTGTCGGCGTATTTTCAATTTTGTTATCATCGGTTTGAGAGTTCAGTGTCAAAATAACGATTTCAGGAGAATTACATAACCTAAAACCGCTAAGAGTTCCTACGCCTGATGTCACATACAAATGCTTGCCGTTTTCAACAACATAGCCTTTGGCATATTTTTGCCCATATTGAGATGGAACAGTCAAAGAGCCGATTATCGGAAAAACAACCTCTCCGCCATGGGTATGCCCGCTCAGAGTAAGCGACACATAATCAGGAACTTTTGGTAATACATCAGGATTATGAGAGAGCAAAATCGTTGGAACACCATCATTATGAAAGACTTTAGGGTTAAGATGATAGTGCCAAATATCTTGGATTCCTGTCAACTTCAAAGTCCCATTTATCAAATAAACGCTTTTATCTGAAAGTAATTTTATATTAGATTTTTTTAGCAAATCATAAATAACATTTTCTGGTTCGTAATCATGATTACCTTTAATTGCAAAAACACCAAGCGGAGCTTTTAATTCAGATAATACATCACTTATATCATCCAAACTCACACCGGAGGCTGAAATCGCCTCAGCATCAAAGTCTCCGGGGAGAAGAATTATATCAGGGGTTTGTTCATTGACCTTGTCAACAATTGTTTTTAGTTTTTCTAAATTCATCACCCCATAGCCAAAATGAATATCAGACACAACACCAACGCGCAAACCGTCTAACGATTTGCTCCAATGCGGAAGGTTTAGAGTTTCATTTTTCACAACCAAACTATTTGGCTCAATGTATTTCGCATCATAGAAAACAAGCGCCAAAAGAATCAGTAAAATTATTACAAATATTTTTTTCATAACAAATATAATAGCATAATTTCGCAAAATTATACAAAACATACGTCAAACCACTACACCGGCTGATTTACGCCTTCGCGTTTTAATTTGCGTTGCCATGCAAATTTATTTATTGGAATCAGCGACATAAGTGCTGACACTGTTTGAATTGTATAAATGTTTTACGATTTTTACCCAATCACTATATTTAAAAACTCCGCCAAGCCAATTATCTAAGACAATTGAATTTGCGCTCACATCATTATTTTCATTTTTATCTTTAACCAACACGGCAACATGATTAGAAATCACATCGTCACTCAAAATACTTGCATACAAAAGTTCTGCCTTGTATTTGTTTTGCTTTTGGTTTATATCATCTGCCGTAACTAGCGCAATATCAGTACAATTGCCGATTTTGCGTTCTTTCATTAGAGTTTTCAGATTTTTGGCGTAATTACCTTCTCCGCGACATTCCTTGCGCATTTTATTTATTTTATCGGTTAATGTCGAATCAAACTCAGGAGAGAGCGGATTTAGTACAAGTTGCTGCATTGAACCTGATTTGATTGTGCCAAATTCTGAGACGAAATTTTTTCTGCAAGCCGATGCATAATCCAGTTTTTCGGATTTCAGCACATAATTTGTACTCAAATCATACTTTTCGACCATATTTTTTAATTCAAGATATTTAGGTGATGAAAAATACGATGGAATAGTGTTTTTGGACTCAGAACTTTTAGTCACAAAAATTTGAGACACCTTTGTTGGCGCATTACATTTTTGAATATTTGAAACATTATTTATATAAAAATTTTCATCTATCCTCATACTATAATAAAAAATTCCAACCAATAAAAATTGCTAAAGAGCAATAATTTTTTCAGAAATGTTTTATTAATATATATAGGGGAAATAAATTTTTATGAATATGAAATTGGGAATTATAAAAAGTGCTATTTCTAAAATATCATCAAAAGCGATTACTACGCTGAAACACCAGAAATCAGCACCAATATTAGAACAAGCTAAGCAAATAGAAAGCAAACCACTTTTTTGCCATGAATATTGGAAAGCCTGCAAGGAGCAAGGTATTATTAAAGCAACAAATAAAGAATCCGTTAGCTTGCATGGTTATTTGAATGGAATAAATCATCATTTTATAAATTCAGGGAATCCTAAAAACATGAATATTATGACTAACATTATGAACCCTGATATGACCCCACGAGAAATTATCAGCCTAACAGATATGGAATTCAAAAAATTAAAACCAACTGAAAAAACTCTTAATGTAATTCGTTGCATTGGAGAAAAACCTGACTTCTGTTCTGAATACAAACTCTACAAAAAAAGACTTGATATCAAAAAAGGTGATGTCATTGATATGAAAGAATATGCTTATGCAACATCAAATCAAACTTATGCTACTGGATATTTGACAAACAATCGCGGAATTATGTATGAGATTGAAGTTCCTAAAAATTCTCGAGTCTCAAGAACAGGAAACGATACGTGCGATGAAATAGTTTTTCCACGAAGTTCCAAATTTGAATGTATTGGAACAGAACAAATTAAAGATGCAGATAAAGACTATTTGCATGTTAAACTTCGCTACATTCAACCGAATGAACCTTGGCGGAACGCTTAGTAAGTAAAATTTTGCAATTGAATATTATTTACAGAAAAAAACAGCACCTAAGGGTGCTGTTTTTAAAAATGGGGCGGAAGATGGGATTCGAACCCACGCATATCGGAACCACAATCCGAGGTCTTAACCGCTTGACGACTTCCGCCATTTCGTATGTAATTATCATAACAAAAACAGAGATAAAATCAAGTATGAATTTCAATTTATCATCAAAACCAAATATCAAATTTACAATCATCAATAAAGTCATAACTAGAATCAACCGCACGATTTATACAGCCATTAATAGAGCCTTTTAACTTATCCGCTTTATCTTTAGCATAAGTTGCGGTTACGGTATCATAAATATCCACCTCTGAATTATCCTTCATAACAAGTTTAACATGACTTG
>CABUXT010000012.1 GCA_902495705.1 uncultured cyanobacterium | reverse complement strand
TTATTCTTTTTCATGCACTCCGTGCAGGGGTGCTTTTGGTGGCAAAAGCACCGCAAAACCACCGACACGCCAACGTTCACATCAAACTAAAAACTCGTATCATAGCCGAATAACTCGTCACATTCGTTCCTCAAACAAATTCGGCTTTTGTCGTTTACTCGTTTTGTTTGATTGTTCACTTATGGCTATTGTCGGATTTGTTGACCTATGTGTTTAACTATAGGTCATTACAAGGAGCAATATTTTACGAGTAAAATAATACACCTTACAGAGTGACATAGTAATCTCATGCGAATAGGTCAGAATGGCAGCCCCTAGCGGGCGGACCGAAATCTTTGATTTCGAGGTGGGGGAAACCTAAGTGTTGTGGATTACCACGTCACTCCGTCAAAACTATTGACGCATTTGCACATAAACTTTCTTCGTAATGACGTGATTTTATTTTTCACGCTATGCGCAATTAATACTTCTTCCCAACGACAGAAGCATGGGCAGAGTATTCCAAGGTGTCATCAAGCTTAGACAACTCTATTTTCTCCCCATAACGCTTTTCTAGTGCCAAGCTAATTAAATAATCTGCAAAATGGGGGTTCTTTGGAAGAAGTGAACCATGCAAATATGTTCCAAATACATTTTTATATCTGCCACCTTCAAATCCGTCTTTCCCATTATTTCCATTCCCTACAGAAACAACACCTAAAGGTTTGGTACCTCCTTGCAAATAGGTTAAACCACTGTGGTTTTCAAATCCGACAAGTGTATTTGGTGTAAGAAAATCTGTTTTTACGGTAACATTGCCGATAAATCTTTTTTTGCCGGCAACGGTATAAGCATCCATCAATGATAAGCCGACAAGTTTGTCTTTATCGTGTGGTTGATAATAATGCCCAAACAATTGATATCCGCCGCAAATGCCTAAAAATACCGCGCCATCATCTCGTTGAGCTGTTAATTCAGCTTTGTGCGAATACAATTCTTGCGCAACTTCTTCCTGCTGTTTATCTTGTCCGCCACCGATAAAGTATAAATCATGGTCTTTTATTGAATCTCCGATATCAATATTTTCAAATTCTACGGAAATTCCACGCCATTCGCAGCGTTTAACTAAAGTTATGATATTGCCCAAATCTCCATACAGATTTAATAATTTCGGATATAAATGAGCTATTGAAATTTTTAAATTCTTCTCTTCCATAGTTTGATTATAACATAATAAACAAATTTCAAACAAAAAAGCGACCTTGAAAAATCAAAGTCGCTTTTTTAATTATTTGATTTTAAATTAATCTCTTTTCTTCAATGTAGGGAATGCGATTACATCACGAATTGACGGAGAGTTTGTCAATAACATAATTAATCTGTCAATACCTAAACCTAAGCCGCCCATTGGAGGAACACCGTGTTCAAGAGCACAAATATAATCTTCATCGATTGGCATTGCCTCTTCATCCCCTGCAGCTTTTGCAGCCATTTGAGCTTCAAATCTGGCTCTTTGGTCAATTGGGTCAGTCAATTCAGAAAATGCGTTTGAAATTTCCCAACCGTTTACACGAGTTTCAAAACGTTCTGTCAATCTAGGATTGTCTCTGTGAACTTTTGCAAGAGGTGAAATATCTCTTGGATAATCATAAATGTGGATTGGTTGAATCAATGATGGTTCAATTTTTTCTTCAAATACTCTTTCCACAACTTGTCCCCAGTTGTCGCAATCATCTGCATCAACGTGAACTGATTTAGCTTTTTCTTTTGCCTCTTCTACTGTTTCGATTTTGTTAAAATCAATACCTGTAGCCTCTTCAACAGCGCCAAGCATAGTTTTTCTATCCCAAGGCGGAGTCAAATCGATTTCGTTTTCGCCATAAGTGATTTTTGTTGTTCCAAGAACTTCTTTTGCAACATAAGCTACAAGATTTTCTGTCAATTCCATCATATCGTTATAATCAACGTAAGCTTGATATAATTCCATCATGGTAAATTCAGGGTTGTGACGAGTGTCGATACCTTCGTTTCTGAAACTTCTGTTGATTTCAAAAATCTTTTCACTCACACCGCCAACCATCAAACGTTTCAAATAAAGTTCAGGGGCAATTCTCAAATACATATCCATATCTAATGTATTGTGGTGAGTGATAAACGGTCTTGCGTTAGCACCGCCTGCTTGTGGGTGCAACATTGGAGTTTCAACTTCCATAAATCCTTTGCCGATTAGATATTCTCTAACTTTTTGGATGATTAAACTTCTTTTTTGGAAAGTTTTCTTAACGTCTTCGTTTACAATCATATCAACATATCTTTGACGATATTTTGTTTCAACGTCAGTTAAACCGTGGAATTTTTCAGGTAATGGAAGAAGTGATTTTGACAAAATTTTCAAAGATTGAGCTTTGATAGTCAATTCTCCGCGAGGAGTTCTTCTAACTGAACCGTAAAAACCAACGATATCACCGATATCAATAGTTTTTAGAGTTTTTAAATCTTCAGGTGACAAATTTTCTTTGTGTGAGAAAATTTGAATTTTTCCTGATGCATCAACCAAGTCAATGAACATACCAGTGTTACGGTTAGCCATTACACGACCTGCAACATGGTAGCAATCTTCAGTTTCTTCACCTGCAGGAAGGTCTTTATATTTGTCTTGCAAATCCGCAGCCATAATATCTTTGTCATAACCATACGGATACGGATTCAATCCGCGTTCTCTCAAATTTTCCATCTTTTGGATTCTAACCTGACGGATTTGGCTTTGAGAAGAATTTGTTTCTTGATTTTTTTGATTTTGTTGAGTCATATTTGTTTAATCCTTCTTATTAAATACTTAATTTGCATTTCGATTGTAACATAAAAATATTTAAAATATTACAGTTAAATTTCAATTGACAGCTTGAATTTATGTGCTAAACTGAAATCATTAAATGGGCTTGTAGCTCAGTCGGTAGAGCAGTTGACTCTTAATCAATTGGTCGTGGGTTCGAGTCCCACCGGGCCCATTTTTATTTTAAGGATTGGTGTTTTAGTTTAAGTAAGAAGGGGTAACAATGGTTTGTACACTAGACAAAAATAAAGTTAGCGTTATTAGAAAAGCTCTTAAAGCATTAGGTAAAAAGAACTTTGTATTTATTATGCACAATGGAAGTTTCCCTTCTGTTGAGGGTGAAAACACAGGTTTTGGCACAATTAATTCTCAAGCGGGCAAAAATTTCATCGATTACGCATCAGGTTTATTTGATGCAATCCAAATGGGTCCTGCCGGTAAGACAAAATCTTCAGATTCATCACCTTATACAGGTACAATTTTTTCAAACAATCCGCTATTCATCGATTTGAAGGAATTAACAACCGATAAATGGCATAAAATTCTATCAGAAAAAACATTTAGAGATATCGTAGATAACAATCCGAACAAAGATAAAAATAAAACTAGTTATTCATATATCACAAAACGTCAAGATGATGCATTAACAGAGGCTTATGAAAACTTCTTAAAATTGAATGACAAAAAGTTGAATGCGGAATTTGACACATACAAGATTGAAAATGATTCTTGGCTTGATAAGGACAGTTTGTATGAGGCTTTTGCTTTAGAAAACGGTACTGATTATTGGCCAAATTGGAAAAATAAAGCTGATAAAAATGTATTCAATCCAAAATCAATTGAAGAAAAAATCGAATACGGAAAACGTATTGATGAGATTTCTAAAAAATATGCTAAAGAAATCGACAAATACAAATTTATCCAATTTGTATTAAACAAACAAAACTTAGAAACTAAAAAATATGCAGATTCTAAAAATATCAAAATGATTGCTGACAGACAAGTTGCCTTCTCTGATAGAGATTGCTGGGCTTATCAATCATTGTTTTTAGAAGGTTGGTGCTTGGGTTGTCCTCCTGATTACTTCTCAAAAGACGGTCAGGCTTGGGGTTTCCCTGTAATAGACCCTGAAAAATTATACAATAGCGATGGCACATTGGGTGAGGCAGGCGTCTTGATGAAAAACTTATTCAAAAAGATGTTTAAAGAAAATCCTGGGGGTGTGAGAATTGACCACATTGTAGGTTTAATTGACCCTTGGGTTTATAAATCAGGTAAAAAACCTATGCCTGAACAAGGTGCAGGCAGATTGTATTCATCTCCTGAACATCCTGAACTTAGCAAATATGCAATCGCAAAACTTGAAGACCTTGATACTACTCTGACTTCAGACAAAGAAAAAAGAGTAAAAACTCTAACTGAAGAACAAATCAGATTATATGGCAGACTTATTGAAAAAATCGTTATTGCAGCGGCAAAAGAAGAAGGACTTACAAAAGATTCAATCGTATGCGAAGACCTTGGTACTTTAACAAATCCTGTTGCTGCAGTTATGAAAGAATATGAACTTCTCGGTATGAAGTTGACTCAATTCACTGTACCGACAGAAGAAGACGACCCATACAGATGCAAAAATATTACAAAGAAATGTTGGGCAATGATTGGTACTCATGATAACCAACCTGTTTCATTGTGGGCAAAATCTTTGGTTCATACCCACGAAGGTTATTTGCATGTTAAAAATCTTGTAGAAGATTTATTTAAAGAGGCTCCAAATAAAGATGAAATCATCGTAAAAATGACAAATGATGAAAACTTCTTGAAAGAAACTAAGTTGGTTGAATTGTTTGCTTGTCAAGCAGAAAACATCCAAATTTTCTTCACTGATTTCTTTGGAATGAACCAAACATACAATACTCCGGGAACTTCAGGCGACAAAAACTGGAGCTTGAGACTTCCAAATAATTTTGCACAAATGGAAACAATTAACTTGCCTTTACTTTTGAAAAAGGCTATAATTGCAAGAGGCAGTGTGTTTGCCAATGCTAACAAAAATATCATTGAGGAATTGGATGAAATACAATAACATTTTAAAATCAATTTTAGCGATTGCAATTGTTGCAGGTACAATGACAACAACTTTTGCCTCAACAATTGCAACGGATGCTAAACTTCAATATAACAAAGGTGTTGATTATTACAAGCTTGGACAATTTGAAGAGGCTGCAAATTGTTTCAAAAGTGCTGTTGAATTAGACCCAAATTATATTGATGCCTATTATAATCTTGGAACTATTTTGGAATACTTAAAACAAGACGAGGCTGCTCTTGCTGTATTCAAGCAAATAATTTTGAGACGACCTGATGATTACGAATCAGTATATAAAGCTGCTGAATTGAGTAAAAAAGTTGGCGAATACGAAAAGGCAAAAATGTATTTGACTCTAATTCCGACAGATTCTCTAATTGGTTCAAGAGCTAAACAACTTGCTGCGTCAATGGATACAGATTTGCCAACCGTAAAAGCTGAACAAACTCAGCCAAAATCATACATCGACGCAAATCCAAAAAATGATTCAGATGGTATGTATAATGATATTTCAAGTCCGACAGGTGTTGTGACTGATAATAGCGGAAACTTGTATGTTGCAGGGTTTTCAGATAATACAATATATAAAATCGGACCAGATAATAAAAAAATTGTTTATATAAAAAGTGAAAAAATCGATGGGCCTATAGGGATGGCGATTGATGATGATGGAAACATCTATATTGCGAATTACAACAAAAATAATATTTTAAAAGTTGATAAAAACGGTGCTATTTCTGAGATTTTAGAAAATGTACAAAATCCGTACTGTATGCATATTACAGGGGATTTGTTATTTATTTCATCTCAAGGAAGCAATTCCGTCTTGAGATACAAATTGCATAAATAATTAAGTAATGAGGCTTTGTCATTCCAGTTTCGGAATCTTTAATTCAACACGTAGGTTTATGTCATTCTGAAAGCTTAGAAAATTTGTGCGAAGAATGAGCACATAATTTTCTTGCTATTCAGAATCTATCAATGCTGATTTTTGTCGGCATAGTAATGCCGACCTACTTAAACTAATTGTACAAAAATGTCTATGTCATTCTGAACTTGATTCAGAATCTTTTCCATAATTAATATTTAGCAAATGTCACTATTGATGAATTCTGATTATTAAAAAGATTCCGAACTAAATTCGGAATGACAGTTAATTATTTTAAAACAATGACCTATGTGTGAGATTAGAGACCCTGAATCAGCTCAGGGGGACATTATACACTCTCCTAGGGACACTAGCCGAACCATTGAGCTTTGCGAAATGAGTGAGACTGCGCGCCGTATGGCTGAGGGTAGGGTGAGGAGTTGATAAAAGTTCCCTCGCCCCTTGTGGGAGAGGGGGGGCAATGCTCTTCAAGTTTTTTCTTTTTTTAATGCACTCCGTGCAGGGGTGCTTTTGGTGGCAAAAGCACCGCAAAGCTACCGACACTCCAACGTTCACATCAAACTAAAAACTCGTACAGTAGCCGAATAACTCGTCACTTCGTTCCTCAAACAAATTCGGCTTTAGTCGTTTACCCGTTTTGTTTGATTGTTCACTTTTGGCTATTGTCGGATTTTGACCTTCTTGCAGAACTGCCTCACAAAAGAACTATTGCGATTGTAACAATCAAAAGATTATCCATCTGACTTAATAATATGCTTATACTAATCTGACAATTTATTCCTTAATATCATTATTAAGGAGAAATTTAATGTCTGAAAATAAACTATCGTACAAGAAAATGCCCATAGAAGAACTTGTTGTGTTATCTCAGCAAGAAGACTTCAAAGCTTTGGAAGAGCTTATTAGAAAAATTCAATCCGATGTATATGCGACATTAAGTTATCTGATAAAAAATCCTGAACATATTCCTGATTTAACTCAAGATATTTTGTTAAAAGTTGCTAAAAATATCCAAAATTTGAAAAATCCAAAATGCTTTAAAGGTTGGCTAAATCATATAATCACAAATACTTATTACGATTTTGTCAGAAAGCATAAAAGGACACCTGAGACTATTTCTATTGATTATACTTGTGAGCCGTTAGATATTCAATTCAAAATTGAACTTCCTGATAAAAAAGTCAAACCGATAGAAAAATGTATATCATCTGAATGTGAAAGGTTTATCAAAGAGGCAATAAAAAGTCTGCCGGAGTCGTTTAGAATTGCGATTATCCTTAGAGAGTTTCAGGGGTTGAGTTATGAAGAAATTGCAAAAACAACCAACTCAAGTATTGGAACAGTAAAATCAAGAATTTCTCGAGCACGAATTAAACTGCAAGAAGCACTAAAAAATTACATCTAAATAGGAGTATATAATGAAAAAAGAACTAACCTGCAATCAAGTATCTGCACTGATAAATTTTTATTTAGAAAATAAATTGAACCCAAAACTGAAAGAATATGTGGATAAACATCTTGAAAAATGTCCAAATTGCAAAAAGAAAATTTCCGAATTAAAAAGTATTTTGTCAAAATACAAGGTCAAAGCAACTCAAACTGATATGTGCACAGAGGTTGAACAGCAATTGCCGCAGGATTTTGTATACAGTTTATCGGCTTATGTTGATAATGAATTAAATTCAAATGAAAATATCAAAATTAAGAAAATGACGATTTCAAATCCGACAGCAAGAAAAGAATTAGAAACTATGTACAGGTTCAAAAAACTTTTGCATAGCGCTTATGAAAGAACAAAAAACGACTCAAAATACGATTATTCAAAAAATATTGTAAATAAAATCCAAGATAATTATGAATACTCAACGAATTATTTTTACAAACTCGCTGCAATTTTTGTTGTGCTCATTAGCGCAATTATCGGTGGTTTTATTTATCTATACTTTTAAATTACCTGAAGTCGGTCTTGCCATATATGCGGTTTGAAAAGCTTGCATAGTTGGTTTTGGCAAATATGAAGGTTTTTCAGGATTATTTTTGATATTTGAAATATGAGTTTCAGGAGCTGTTTTATCCATTTTCGCAATACATTTTTTCTGTTTATTGGCAGCAATTTCGTTACGAATAATCGGAGTAACAATATTGCAAGACAAAATTGAACCTAATGTTGTACCGATAACATCAACACCTTTGTAAAATTTATTATAAGTGGCTGACATATTAGGGTCTAAATGTCCATTTTTTATGACATCAAAACCTGCGGTTCCAACTTTATCCGCAACAGAACTGTTTTTCAAAAATGTGCGGATTGTCTCAGGAAGAAGTTTGCCTGAAGATACTAATTTGTTTGCTACAGATTTAAAAGTTCTGCTGATTGCATAGTAAGAAACGATATTAACAGCAGCATCTGCCAACTCTTGAGGAACCATATACATTTTTTGTTCCTTAGAAAGTTTATCGTTTATAACAATTGCAGTAACTTGAGCGGCAGAAGACAAAATCCAACCGATAACACCTGTATGTACAAGCATTTTGCCGATATCATCGCTGTATTTGCTTGCAATTGCATTACACATTTTTTGAATCCAAGCAGGTTTAACCATGTTTTACCTCCTTGGATTTTTGAGGGTTTTGTTGTGCTGTTTGCGCTTTTGTATGAATCCTATCTACAAACTTATTTGTCAAGAATTTTGTTAATGGCGCATCAATCAAGAAGTTTGTAAACATCATAACAACAGTTGCAATAATTGTTCCCATTGCATTTTTGTATTCTGCTAAATTTTTACAAAGTTTTTCACTTGGGGTCAATAATGTTCGCAATGCTTTAAAATTCATATCAGGGCGAATTTCGCGAGGAAGTTTTGTGAAAGCATTAACGGCATGGATACATCCTGAACGAATAAGAACACCTGTAGTTGTACCTGCAATGATTTTTGCGACTGTTCTTGCTGCTGAAACTTTTCTTGTATCTTCATCAACTTTTCTGTTGCTCAAATCAATAAATGGTTGACTCATTAAAGCGGTTGCGCCTAAAATGAACCTGTTTTCAGGGGATGAAATATTTTTTCCAATCCAATTGATAGCTTTGTTGGCGCGTTCGCCTTTGATTGTCATTGGCGGTATGTAGCTAACAACGTTTGAAACTATTCTGCTTGGACTAAAATTACTCATATTTACAATTATTCCTACCCAAATCAATAAAGATAATCAAGGTCATTAATTGCCTTATTTTGCGGTCACATTCACAAAAATTTACACAAAAATGAGGTACAAAATGAATTATACCTCAAAATTGTGTTTTTGAAAAAATACTTTACAAATTCTTTATAAAATTGCTCCTTTAGGAACAACTGTAACACCGCCTGCTGAGACGTGGAAACCTCGTTTAAGGTCTTCTTCTCTATCTATACCGATTTTTGTATGAGGTGGAATTATTACGTTTTTATCAATGATAGCCTTTCTGATTTGTGAATATCTTCCAACTTCAACATTTTCCATCAAGATACTGTCTGTTACGCTTGAATAACTGTTGATTCTGACTTTTGGTGATAATACGCAGTGAGAAAGTCCGCCACCTGAAATGATACAGCCTTCTGATACCATTGAATTTGTTGCCATGCCGACTCTATCGCCTTCTTCCCAAACAAATTTTGCAGGCGGATAGTTGTAATTGAATGTTCTTAATGGCCATTCTTTTGAATACAAATTCAATTCAGGAGTGTAATCAAGCAAGTCCATGTTTGCTTGCCAATAAGCATCAATACTTCCGACATCTCTCCAATATCCGCGTTCACTATCTGTCATTCCAGGGAATGAATTACTTGCAAAGTTATATACATAAATGTTTTTGCCTTCGTTTAACATCATAGGAATAACGTTTTTGCCAAAGTCATGGTTTGATTCTTGGATTTTGTTATCTTTTTCCAAAGCGTTTAACAACTCGTCTTTTCCAAAAATATAATTACCCATTGATGCTAAGCACATGCCGGGATTTCCGGGGATTGGACGAGGTGGAGTTTGAGGTTTTTCGACAAAATTAACAAGTCTCCAGTTTTCATCAACTTCCATAATTCCAAACTCATGAGCTTCTTCTATCGGAATCGGAATTGCTGAAATTGTCAAATCTGCATTTTTATTTTTGTGAAAATCCAACATTTGCGAAACTTGCATTTTATAAATATGGTCACCACCAAAAATGCAAACGTATCTTGGGTCTTCGTCTGTGATATGGAAAATGTTTTGATAAATCGCATCGGCTGTACCGCGATACCAATCATTTCCGACCCTCATTTGTGCCGGACAAAGGTCGACATATTGATTCAAAAACGGAGACAACACCCAACCGCGAGTGATGTGTTTGTTCAATGAATCTGATTTGTATTGAGTCAAAACTTTGATTTTGTAAAATCCTGAATTGATAAAATTGTTAATTACAAAATCAATAATTCTGTATCGTCCGCCAAACGGAACTGCAGGTTTTGCTCTATCCTTTGTCAACGGATAAAGTCTTTTGCCTTCTCCCCCTGCCAAAATCATAACTAATGCATCATCAATTGACATATAAAAACCTCTTCTACTGTATATATAAACATTATATAACTAAAATTGAGGAAAATCATTAATTCTAAATAACTAAATTTTCCTCAATCTAAAGATGATATTTTATTATTTCAAGATTTGTTTCAATTCGTTGATAACCACATCCAACGCACCTTGCTGGTCTTGGAATACTGTTTCGCAATCTTTGCATGCCTGTTCGTAAAACTCTTTATCAGACAATAATTTTTCAACATAATCTGAAAATTCTTTCGGATTTTTTACGATTTTACCTGCCTTAGAACGAGACAACAACCAATAAATATCGCGGAAGTTGTGGATAGATGGACCAGTGATAGTCGGTTTTGAATAAACTGTAGCCTCTAGCGGATTGTGACCGCCTGTTTTGTTAAAACTTCCGCCGATAAATGCGAAAGAACAAATGGAATACATTTTAGAAAGTTCACCCATCGTATCAAGAATTATTACATCTTTTGTTTTAAAAGTATCTTCTTTTGAGCGAAATCCGTAATTTAGTCCCAAAGAATCCAATATCGGTAAAATTTGCGGTAACCTTGTCAAATGTCTTGGAACTAAAAGTAATTTTATATCAGAATATTTTTTTAATTTTTCGCTAAACATTTCAAGGACAATTTCGTCTTCTCCTTTGTGAGTGCTACCTGCAATGATTACGCGGTAACCATCTTGTCCGATATCTATTTTTTCATCTGATTTTTTTACATCAAATTTCAAATTTTTCATAACAAAAGTTCTGTCTTCAGGTGCTCCGATTGAAACAAGTTTGTTTCTGTCGATGTCACTTTGAGTAAGAATTTTTGTATATTTTGATAACACGGTTTTGAAAAAGAATTTGAAAAATTTGTAAACTGAGTATGTAGAATCAGACATTCTGCCATTGATTGTGTAAAGTGAAATTTTTCTTGCTTTACAGAAAAATGAAAATACTGGCCACAATTCTGTTTCTGCAATCAATACAACTGTTGGTTTGATTTTTCTCAAAAATGTATCGACACAAAATGGAATGTCAAAAGGAAAATATGTCACAAAATCAGCAACTTGTGCGTATTTTTTCTTTGCAATTTCTTGTCCTGTTTTTGTCCCTGTCGTTACTACGATTTTATAATCAGGGAAAGTTTCTTTTGTTTTTTTGATTAAATTTTCCAATGCGATAATTTCACCAACAGACACACCGTGGTACATTATGACCTTGTCGCCTAGTTTTGGAGATTCAAAAAATCCGAGTTTTTCTCTCCAACCGTATAGGAATTTACCGTTGAAAACTCTGACAATATAATAAAACGGCATCAAAATTATAAATAATAAAGTTGAAACCAATCCATACAGAAATAATTCGCTAAACATTGATATAATAATCAATAATAATAAAACCAAAATAATAGAATAAGTAATCATAATACGGAAATTATACAACAAAGTTGACAACATGTTGACATAATACACAAAAATTTATAAAATCATTGTATGGCAATTGTATATTTAAGTTTAGGTTCAAATAAAGGCGATAGAATCGGCTATGTTCAACAGGCAGCAAGTTTGCTTGGGGCAGACGAAGGTATTTCTATTGTCAGAACTTCTGCGTTTTATGAATCAGAACCTTGGAATATGAATACAAAAAACTGGTTTGTAAATGCGGTTGTGGAGGCAAAAACTAAATATTCTCCGCAAGAACTTTTGGAAGTTTGCCAAAGAATAGAAAAGCAACTTGGTCGAACTCCAGAAGAAAAAAATCAGTACCAAGATAGAACAATTGATATTGATATTCTTTTCTATAACAAAGACATTATAAATGAGGAAAATTTAACAATTCCCCACAAATATGTTCATCTTAGAGCGTTTACGCTTGTGCCGATGTTGGAATTGAATTCTGATTTTGTTCACCCTGTTTTACATAAAAATATTGTTGAAATGCACAACGATTTAGAAAATCCTGAAATGGTGTTTTTGTATGGCACAAGAGTCGATTTCTAATAAAACAATAGCGATTGTCGGAGCAGGGCCTGCCGGATGTTTTTGTGCAAAATTATTACTAGATTATGGTTTTGAGGTTTCTTTATTGGATAAAGGTTCCCCTCTCAGAACAATTTTGCCTACAGGTGGTGGCAGGTGTAATCTTGCACATTCTGAAGATGATTTTAAGGAACTTGCCAAAAATTATCCACGCGGAGAGAAATTTTTATACTCGGTTTTTTCAAAATTTTCAACAAAAAATACGTTAGAATTTTTTAATTTAATTGGGGTTAAAACCTATACACAAGAGGATAACAGAATTTTTCCGACTTCAAATTCTTCAAAAGAAGTTCAGGAAAAAATGCTATCTTCTATAAAAAAAGCTAAAATTATAAAAGAAGAAGTTCAACAGATTTCAAAACTTAATAATTGCTACAAAATAAAGACGAACAAAAGTTCGTATGCCTTTGATATTGTTGTAGTTTCTATCGGTGGACATTCAAAACTTGATATTTTATTACCACTGGATTTAAAAATCGAACCGCAAACTCAGGCGCTTGTTGCGCTGAAAACTCAAGAAAATTTCGCAGATATTTCAGGAGTTTCTATCAAAAATGTCAAGGCTTTAGGTAGGGATTTTAAGCAGTTAAAAAATGATGATATTATTTTTACTCATAAAGGAATTTCAGGGCCATTAATATATAAAATTTCATCAATTTATGCAAGAAAAGATTCGCCGTATAAGTTGACTTTGCAACTTGTTGAGCCATTTAATTTGCAAGAAGAATTAGACAAAAATCCGCATAAAGAAATCAAAAATTTGGTCGGCAATTTTGTTCCAAAATCTTTTACAAATTGGGTGTTAAATTCACTAGATATTCCACTTGAGACTCCATGTTGCAAAATAAACGGCAAAACTCGTGACAAGATTTTAAACAGGTTGACTAGTTTTGAAATAAATATAGTCGGAAAAGTTCCTGATAGTGAGGTTGTTACTTGTGGTGGAATTTCGCTAAAAGAAATCGACTCCAAAACAATGGAAGCTAAACGTTATCCAAATCTTTATTTTTGCGGAGAAGTTTTGGATATTGATGGTTTTTGCGGAGGGTTCAATTTGCAAAACTGCTGGTCTACCGCTTACGTCGTTGCGCAAGGGGTAAAGGGGTAACATTCCGAACTGACTAGAATATAAGTTGAGCTAAAGCGAAACGTAATATTCTGTTCCTACTCGGTGTTTCGGAATTTCAAATTGAGCACATAGGTCATTGTCATTCTGAACTTGATTCAGAATCTTTTCCATATTAATAATTTAACAAATGATATTATTGCTAAATCTTGATTATTGAAAGGATTCCGAACTAAATTCGTAATGACAATGTTTCCTTTGTTTGGTTAGAGATTCTGAATAGGATAAAATCTACGTTGCTACGCAACTTGATTTTTAATCCTTTCAGAATGACAAAAAGTTTGGTTTGATTATACGTTGGTGTCTGATACGATTGTGTACAATCCCCTTACTTCCCTTTTGTAATCCAAGTTTTAAAATAACACTTTCCTTGTGGGCACCAACGGTCTTTCTTAATATAATCATCCCATAATAAAACTGCATTGATATCGCTAGGGTAATTATTATCAGGGCTTAAACTGTTTCCAAACTTCAAAACAAATCTGTCACGTCCGAGTTGATTTGGTTTTCTTGAACCGTTTACATCAATCAAAATTGGAAATTCTGAGTTTTTGTATAAATAATATGCAACTCCATTTGCATCAATGAAAGCATAACTCGATTTTCTGCAACCTTGCCAATCAGGCGCTCCGGTTGCGCCTTCACAAGAACTTGTGCAGCCTGATTCTCCACCTTCGCAAACCCAACATTTGTCGGCATTGTTATCAAAACATGTTGTCTTTGCGTTGTAGTATTTTGATATAAATTTGAAAATTTCACCAATATTGTAATCGCCGTCATAAACACCTGTGCCATCATCAATTGCTTTTCTATTAGTCGTCAAGTCTACCCCATCATCTTCTTGAGCATATTTTATCGCTTGATTTAGTGAGCTGTACACTTTTTTGTATGCCGTGCGGTACTGCATTTCCTTACATTTTGTGAGTAACCCAGGGATTGTCAAAGCTGCAACAATTCCGATTATTCCTAGTGTAATCAGGACTTCCGCCAGTGTAAATGCGAATTTTTCCTTCGACTTTTGCATAGTTACTTGCAAAATATTCCTTTTAATAAACTTTTCAAAAACCATTTTTAAAACCTCACTATATGTAATCAAAACTTCTCAATATGTTTAGTCTACTATATAGAATTTAAAAGTCAATATTGTAAGATACAAGGTATGTACCAAAAAGATTTGAACAAAATAGGGAGCAATATTAGAGCGGAGAGAGCGCGCAAAGGGTATTCTCAAGAAAAGCTTGCCGAGCTTGCCAATACAACACGACGTTCAATCAGCATGATTGAAACAGGCTTGCAAAACCCTAAAATTTTGTTACTTCTTGATATTGTGAACATTTTAAATATTGATATTAATAAAATACTTAAATAAAGTAGTATGACGAACACAAAAGTCTATGTCACACAGAACGGATTAGAATATGAGTTGAGCTAAAAGCGAAACGTAATATTTTCTGTTCCTACTCAGTGTTTTTGGGTCTCTAATTCAACACATAGGTCATTGTCATTCTGAACTTGATTCAGAATCTTTTCTATATTAATAATTTAGCAAATGATATTATTGATAAACCTTGATTATTGAAAGGATTCCGAAACGGTCTTGGATTATTGGCGGCTCGACCGGCTCAACACAGCTCTCGCCGAGACGTGCTGGGTTCACTTCGCTCACACGGCGCACTTGCCAAAATCCGCAATTCGGAATGACATTTATAATTTTATACAATCACGTCATTACGAGGAACCTTGACTTGTAATTATTTCCGCGCGTAATATAATTTATATTGTACAAAAGTTAGAGGGATCCACCTCAGGGGTTTGCCGTATGTATAAGGGTTTTTATATATAGTTTAAGCTCTCCCTAAAAAGGATAGAAAGAAGAAAAATGGAAAAGAACAACGAAACTTTGTCTATTCTAAGACACTCAACATCACACATTATGGCTCAAGCCGTTCAAAGCCTGTTCCCTTCTGCAAAGTTAGCAATCGGACCTGCTACCGCTGACGGTTTTTACTATGACTTTGATTTGACAGACGGTCATGCCTTCACTCAAGAAGATTTGGCTAAAATCGAAGAAAAAATGAAAGAAATTATCAAACAAAATCTTACATTTGAAAAATATGTCATTCCTGATGTTGACAAACAAATTGAAGAATTTAAAAAAGAAGGCGAAATCTACAAAGCTGAATTATTGGAAGAACACAGAAACGATAATCCGACTTTATACATCACAAAAGATAAAGACGGAAATGCTTTGTTTAATGACCTTTGTGCAGGTCCTCACCTTCCTAACACATCATATATTAAAGCTAACGCTTTCAAATTGTTAAAAGTTGCAGGTGCATACTGGAGAGGTAACGAAAAGAACAAAATGTTACAAAGAATTTATGCTACTGCTTATTGGAATAAAGAAGATTTACAAGCTTATTTAACATTCTTGGAAGAGGCTGAAAAACGTGACCACAGAAAACTTGGTACAAAACTTGATTTGTTCTCAACAAGAGAAGAATTAGGCGGAGGTCTTGTTTTGTGGCACCCAAATCTTGCTATTGTAAGAGAAGAAATTGAAAACTACTGGAGAACTGAACACAGAAAACGTGGTTATGTAATCGTAAACACTCCACAAATCGCAAAATCTAAGTTGTGGGAAATTTCAGGTCACGCTGACCACTACAGAGAAAATATGTTCTTCATTCAAAAAGATAACGATTCAGATGACCAATTCATTTTGAAACCAATGAACTGTCCGTTCCACATCTTGATTTATCAAGCAAACAGATACTCTTACCGTTCATTACCATTGAGAATGGCTGAGTTGGGTACTGTTTACCGTAAGGAAAAATCAGGTGCGTTGTCAGGTTTGACTCGTGTTCAAGGTTTCACTCAAGATGATGCTCACATCTTCTGTACACCGGAACAACTTGTTGACGAAATCAACGGAATTATTGATTTTGTAGCTGATACATTGGCAATCTTCAAGATGAAATTTGAAGTTGAATTATCAACAAGACCCGAAAGCTATATCGGTGAAATCGAAAACTGGAACAGAGCAGAAGCAGGGTTGAAAGAAGCTATGGACAGACGTGGAATGAAATATGACATCAACGAAGGTGATGGCGCATTCTATGGTCCAAAAATCGACTTCAAAATCAAAGATGCTATCGGCAGAACTTGGCAGTGTGCTACTATCCAGTTAGACTTCAACTTACCTGAAAGATTTGATATCAAATATCAAGACAGAGACGGTCAATTGAAAACTCCATTGATGTTGCACAGGGTAATCTTTGGTTCAATGGAAAGATTCCACGGTATCTTGATTGAACATTATGCAGGCGCATTCCCAACATGGCTTGCTCCAACTCAAGTAAATATTGTTCCTATTTCAAACGAAAAACACATTGATTTTGCGGAAGAAGTTTACAAGAAAATGCGTGATGCCGGTATCAGAGTAAACCTTGATGACCGTTCAGAAAGTATGAACTACAAAATTAGAGAATCACTTCAAGATAAGAAAATCCCTTATGTTTGTGTAATCGGCGACAAGGAAATTGAGGCTAATTCTGTAGCTGTTCGAGCAAGAGGTATCGGTCAAGTCGGAACATTCAAGGTTGATGAATTTATCGATATTATCAAAGATGAAATCAAAAACAGAGAAAATGACTCTTTTGCAAAAGGGTTGCAAACAAATAAGTAAGGTTTGATAAGAACTATTTTTAACTGGTGGCGGAGAAACTTAGTTTCTCCGCCACCAGTATTATGTGTCGGCATGGCAATGCCGACCTACATTATACAAATCAAACAAATAGGTTTATGTCATTCTGAAAGGATTAAAAATCAAACAAGTCACCCTCTCTTAGGGAGAGGGTAGGGTGAGGGGTGTTCGGTTAGAGATTCTGAATAGCAAGAAAATTGTGCGTTCATACTTCACGCAAATTTTCTAAGCTTTCAGAATGACATAGACCTATGTGTTCAATTAGAGACCCTGAAACCAGTTCAGGGTGACAATGACCTATTTGTAAATAAGTTTGTAATGACGTGAAATGAGGTCAGAGAGATTCTGACCAATCGCGTGTTTTCTTACACTTCCGGTCTTTCGTTGTAGTTGCCGATTGTTGCTTTCAACTTGCTATGAATATCTTCCAATGCCGCAAAGTCTGTTTTGAAATCTTTTGTCAATTGGCGTTTTTCTGTCGGAGTTGCAGTTTTTCTTGCATCTTTATACAAGTTTGTAACTCTCAATTTCAAGCCGTTAAAGTAACCTTCAAACAATTGTTCATCTTCTTTAGAAAATGTAATTGGGATTCTGTCATCAATTTCTGCATAATCTTTGTTTTTAGCATTTAAGAACAATTTTTGAGAAATTTTTCCTCTGAACATTTGTTTTAACAAATCCATATAACGTTCAGCCTTTTGAGCGTTTGAACCAACGGATTTGTCTTTCAACATATTCACACTGAAATGTAATTCGTCCATTTCTCTCAGGTGGTTGTATACATCAGATGATTCACAATGTTTTGCATGAGCGTAATTTGGTCCGAACAATACAAGCAATTCATGCTGTACCGGATTTGATTTCTTATCAAAATCTCTGATAAATCTCATTTGAATATCTTCATAACCTGATTTTTGAGGTTTGCCGATACAGAATCTATATTTTGCCGGAACTTTTGCAAGTTCTTCCGGTGGAAGGTCTAATCTGATATCCAAATCAGGAACCATTTTTGTCATTTTAGGGTTGGCAGCTTCTTCTGCTGTCGGAATATAACCGCGTTTCATCAAGTTTTCAACGGTTTCTTCGATTTCAGGAATTACGTAACCTCGTTTTTCCATTTCAGGTAATAAGTTTTTGAATAAATTATCTAAATCATAAGGGTTGTTACAGTATAAAGTTGTACGAATTGTATCAGGAACTTTAAAACTACCTGAGCGAACAACTTTACTTGCGTATGATTTTGGAGATTTAACAGGGTTCAATTCGCAATAAGCTCTGTCAAAAGAAAAACCTTTATCTTTCAATTTTATTGCAACTGATTCAACAATATCCAAATATGTTGTTGCGATACGCAACAATCTTTCTGTGCTGGCGGCAACTTGAGCCTCTAAGTGCTCTGCAATTGTAGCTCCGCCTTTTGCAATGCTGTTACCAAAAGATACGGTATCATGAGTCAATGCATTATTATATTTTGGCATTGTCACAGCTTTATTATTAAACTTGTTTTGATTTTGTACATAACCTGCTTTAGTTTGAAAATTTGGGGTGATTTGTATATTCATGCTAAACCTCTACTTTACATCGACATATTTAACGTTTCTGAATATAATTTTTTTACAAATAAAAGGCAAAATTTTACCAAATCTTAATAAATTTTTACAAAGCGATATCTTTGTCAATATTATATGTTTGTATTATCATTAATGGGTACAGTTGTAATTAAAATAGCTTACGGAAATAAGGAGGGTAAATTAAATGCCGGGAAAAACAATTACAGTTGATGGCAACTATGCTGCCGCTCACGTTGCGTATGCAATGAGTGAAGTTTCAGCAATCTACCCAATCACACCTTCATCTACAATGGGTGAATGGATTGATGAATGGGCATCACAACACAAGAAAAACATTTGGGGAGAAGAAGTAAGAGTTGCGGAAATGCAATCTGAAGCTGGTGCAGCAGGTGCTGTACACGGTTCTCTTGCTGCAGGTTCTTTAACTTCTACCTATACAGCATCACAAGGTTTGTTATTGATGATTCCTGTAATGCACAAAGTAGCAGGTGAAATGCTACCACACGTAATTCACGTTGCAGCTCGTGCTCTAGCAGCTCAATCATTAGCAATCTTTGGTGACCATACAGATGTTATGGGCTGCCGTAACACAGGTTATGCTATGTTAGCAGCTAACTCTGTTCAAGAAGAAATGGATTTGGCTTTGGTTGCACACTTAGCAACTTACAAATCAAAAGTTCCATTCTTGCAATTCTTCGATGGTTTCAGAACTTCTCACGAAATTCACAAAATCGAAGAAATTTCTTACGAAGATATCAAGAGCTTGGTAGAACCTAAATATATTGAAGAATTTAGAAAAAGAGCATTGAGACCTGAAGCTCCTGTTTCTAAAGTTGGTGCTCAAAACTCTGACGTATACTTCCAAGGTCGTGAAACAGTAAACAAATACTACAATGCTGTTCCTGATATTGTTCAAGAATACATGGACAAAGTTGCAAAATTGACAGGAAGACAATACCACCCATTCGATTACGTTGGTGCACCTGATGCTACAGACGTTATCGTTGCTATTGGTTCTGGTTGTGAAACTATCGAAGAAACAATCGAATACTTGAACGCTAACCGCGGTACTAAATACGGTTTGGTTAAAGTTAGATTGTACAGACCATTCGATGTTAAACGTTTCAACGAAGCTCTTCCAAAATCAGTTAAACGTATCACTGTTTTAGACAGAACAAAAGAACCTGGTTCAATCGGTGAACCTTTATACTTGGATGTTGTTGCTGCATTAGACAACAAAGACATCAGAGTAATCGGCGGTCGTTATGGTTTGTCTTCTAAAGAATTCACTCCATCAATGGTTCTTGCTGTTTACAAACACGCAGAAAACAATGGTTTCCACGGATTTACAGTTGGTATCGAAGATGATGTAACTAACAAATCAATCAAAGTTGAAGAACACATCGTTACAGAACCTGAAGGTACTACAAACTGCATGTTCTGGGGCTTGGGTTCAGATGGTACAGTTGGTGCTAACAAAAACTCAATCAAAATCATTGGTCAATATACAGACAAAGATGCTCAAGCATACTTTGCTTATGACTCTAAGAAATCATTCGGTGTTACAGTATCTCACTTGAGATTCGGTGATAAACCAATCAAATCAACTTACTTAATCACAGCACCTGATTTCGTTTCATGTTCAGCTCACTCTTATATCGGAAGATATGACCTGTTGAAAGGTATCAAAGAAGGCGGAACATTCTTGTTAAACAGCCCATACTCTAAAGATGAAGCATTTGCTCATTTGACTAGAGATATGCAAAAAACTATCATTGATAAGAAAATCAAATTCTACAACGTAGATGCTGAATCTCTTATCAAACAACAACCTGGCTTGAGAGGTAAAGGTGCAAACACAGTTATGATGGTTGCATACTTCAAAGTTTCAGGCATCATTCCATTTGAACAAGCTTACGAAGGAATGAGAGCTATGACAACTAAGACATTCAAGAAAAAAGGTGACGATGTTGTTAATATGAACTTGGCATTGATTGATGCAGCTATCGACGCAACTGAAGAAGTTACAATCCCTGCATCTTTAGATGGCGTTGGATGTGTTGATGATGTTAAATTTATCCCTGAACACGCTAGCGAATTTGCTAAGAAAATCATTGAACCTTCAATGAAATTAAAAGGTGATGACATCCCTGTTTCAGCTATGTCAGTTGACGGTGTTATCCCTACAGGTACAGCTTGCTTAGAAAAACGTGGTATTGCTCCTCGTGTTCCTCACTGGAACTCTGAACACTGTATCCAATGCGGTATTTGTGCATCAGCATGTCCACACGCAGCAATCAGAACAAAATTGGCTGAAAAAGACAGCTTGAAAGATGCTCCTGCATCATTCAAAACTGTTGATGCTAAACCAAACTTAAACGGCGAACAATTCAAAGTTCAAGTTTACTGTGAAGATTGTACAGGTTGTGGGGTATGTTTAGACCAATGCCCTATGACAAAAGTTGAAGGCAAAAAAGCTTTGACTTGGTCAACAATTGAAAAAGAAGTTGAAGCTTGTGAATTAGAAAACGAAAAATTCTTCGACGAATTACCTGATAACGTTATGGGTAAAAACACAACTAAAACAATTAAAGGCGCTATGTTGAGAAAACCATTATTTGAATTCTCAGGTGCTTGTGCAGGTTGTGGTGAAACTCCTTACGTTAAATTGGTTTCTCAATTGTTCGGCGAAAACGCAATCGTTGCAAACGCAACAGGTTGTTCTTCAATTTACTCAGGTACATTCCCTACAATTCCTTACACAACTAATAAGGATGGTAGAGGTCCTGCTTGGGCTAACTCATTGTTTGAAGACAACGCTGAATTCGGTTATGGTATGAGATTGGCAGTAGACCAAAACAGAACTACTTTGAAATCTTATGCTGAAAAAGTAATGGCTAGCGAACAAGCTCCTGCTGATTTGAAAGCTGCTTTAGAAAAAGCATTATCTCACTGGGATGATTCAAAAACTGAAGAGGCTATCAAAGACCAAGCTGCAGCTAAAGCTATTATCGACAAATATGCAGCTGAATGCGATTGTCCTGATTTAGCTAAAGTTAAAGAACTTGAAGATTACTTCACAGATAAATCTGTATGGATTATCGGTGGTGACGGATGGGCTAACGATATCGGTTACGGCGGTATTGACCACGTTCTTGCTCAAAACAAAAACGTAAACATCCTTGTTCTTGATACAGAAGTATACTCTAACACTGGTGGTCAAGCATCTAAATCAACACCTACAGGTGCTGTTGCTAAGTTTGCTACAGGTGGTAAAAATACTTACAAAAAGAACATGGGCTTGATGAGTATGTCTTATGGTTATGTATATGTTGCATCAGTAGCTTTGGGTGCAGATAGAGCACAAACTCTTAAAGCATTCCAAGAAGCTGAAAGCTACAACGGTCCATCAATCATCTTTGCATACGCTCCATGTATCGCACACGGTATTGATATGAGCAAAACTCAAACTGAACAAAAACGTGCAGTTGAGGCAGGTTACTTCCCACTTTACAGATATAACCCTGCTAACCCTGAACAACCGTTCACTTGGGATGCTAAAGAACCTAAAGGCAGCTACCAAGACTTCATCCGTTCAGAAGGTCGTTATAAATCACTTATGAAGACTAACCCTGAACACGCTGAAGCATTGTATCAACAAGCTGAAAGCGACGCTGCAAAACGTATGAACGTTTATAAAGCAGTTGGCGAATTGATGAAGTAGTTTCAAGTTTGCTTGAAAGACTATCAAGGGCGGTGCTCTCCGAGCACCGCCTTTGGTTTTTTATATGGAATACTGGGCAAATTAAGACAATGTCACCCTGAACTTGATTCAGGGTCTCTAATATAACACACAAGTCAATGTCATTCTGAAAGGATTAAAAATCTTGTGGGCTTGTTTTGTTTAGATTTTATCCTATTCAGAATCTATCAATGTTGATTTTTTAGTCGGCTTGGTAAAGCCGACCTACGAAAAATATGTTGTCATGCTGAACTGCGGATTTTGGCAAGTGCGCCGTGTGAACGAAGTGAACCCAGCACGTCTCGGCGAGAGCTGCGTTGAGCCGGTCGAGCCGCCAATAATCCAAGACCGTTTCGGAATCCTTTCAATAATCAATATTTATCTCTAGTTATATTTGCGAAATTATTAATTGGAAAAGATTCTGAATCAAGTTCAGAATGACATAGACCTGTGTGTTCAGTTTGAGATGTTTGACAACATATTTTTCGTAGGTCGGCATTGCTATGCCGACATTCTTTTCAGGAATTGAAAAATCCTCAAATATCCATTATAATAAAATAATGAAAAAGATTTTATATTTTACAATAACTTACGCTTGTATCGCATTGTTCCTATTTTTAGTCCCAAGTTTAAATATTAACTTATGGCTATGGTTAGCTATTGGAATTCCACTTTTAATATTACCAATAATTGCAACAAAACTATTAAAATCTGGTTATAATATTTCAAAAGAATCAATCATTGCAATTGTTTCAGTTATATTCATGCTGGTATTTTTAGTGATTTTTAGATTTTTAGAACCTCCACATGATGTTTTAATTGCTGCAACAAATAATCCGCAAAAAGCATCACAAATTCAAGAACTTTTAACAACACAAAAAAGAGAAACCATACGAAGATATGTATATGGCGAAAATAGTGAATCTGCAGAAATTGGAATTTTTATCCAAAAAATTTCAAAAAATGCTTTTGTCGATGCTACAATGACAGTTTTAACAAGTCCAATTATGGATGATGATGTAAAACTAACACTTGAAACAAAATATACGCCTAATAGAAAACAACTTATTAATAATGCAGAAAAAGCACTTGGAAATTTCATCCAAAATATAGATGGTGTAACTCATGCACAAGTGGCAATGAAAATCGGTAATTACGATTCCAGTCCAATTGATATTAAAGAAGTTATGGTTGAACTTGAAACAATTGATAATGCAGATAATACCAAGATTGAAAATTTGATAAAATTATATATAATCCATACGCTACCAAATGTGAAACCGGAACAGATTAAGTTATATGTAAATATGTCTTAAATTATGTCGGCATAGCAATGCCGACCTACGAAAATAAATAAAACACATAAGTCCTTGTCATTCTGAACTTGATTCAGAATCTTTTCCAATTTAATAATTTGGCAACTATAATTAGAGATAAATATTGATTATTGAAAGGATTCCGAAACTAGTTCGGAATGACAGTTAAGTTTTTGTAGAGACATGTCATTACGAGGAACTTTTACTTGCAAATGTATTAATGGTTTTAACAGAGTGACGTGGTAATCCCCTGCAAATCTTGTTATTGATTATTTTGTTTAATGCAATAATCCCTTTTCCCCTTTACACTTCATCCAATCTGGATTTGCGGGAGTTTAAGTTTTGGTACTGGGTGCGAAGTTGCGCCATTCTATCTTGCAGGTGCTCCAATTTATTTCGGTCAGATTCCAGTTTTTGTTCAGAGGTTTCCAGTTCCTCTTCCTGTGTAATTTTGTCTTGTTCTAACCTTGCAAGTTTTGCAGAATCCTCGTTTATTCTGCTTTTTTCATTATCAATATTTGAATTTTGGCGGTCAATGTCAGATTCTATATTTGAAATTTTTGTTTCAACAGAATCTTGGGTGTTTTGATTATTGTCCATTGAGTCTTGAATTTTTTCACGCTCATATTTTATCTTATTTATATCAGACTCTTCTGAGCCAAAAACCGCTTTTGATTGCAATTTTGACGTCCTAAACATTTTGGGTTGTTGATAAAAATTTGAATAATATGAAGAAATTCGCATGCTAAAATCCTTGTATTATTGCTTAGAACTAATAAAACATCAAAATTAAAATTTTTGCTATAGCGAAACCGATTTATCAACTTGACTCATATTCCATAAAGTGCGATAATCGGTTTATGTTCAAGTATTATGGGAAAACTGCACCATATTTGTTTTTGTTGCCGGCAGGAATAGTCTTGTTGATATTTTTCTTTATTCCATTTTTTCAAACAATTGGTTTAAGTTTTTTAAATTACTCAAATAATATATATAACCCAAGTTTTGCAGGGTTAGAAAATTATATCCAAATTTTACACAACTCTATTTTTTATAAGGTTCTGTGGAATACCTTGTTATACTTGGTTGTAGCTGTGCCGATTCTTGCAATAATTCCATTATTTTTGGCAATTTTAATTAACCAAAAAATCAAGGGAATAACTTTATACAAAATTTTGATTTATTTGCCGGTAATTGTTTCTATTGTCGTTGCGGCAATCGCGTTTAAGTGGTTATACGCTCAACAGGGAATTTTAAATTATTTACTAAATGTTATGCATATAAATTCAATCGGATGGCTCACAGACCCAAAATATGCGATATATTCTGTGATTATCGTGACAATTTGGAAAGGTATCGGATATTATATGATGATATACCTTGCTGCGTTGATGAGCGTGCCAAAAGAGCTTTACGAGGCTTGCGATATCGATGGGGCGAATTTTTTGACAAAACATTTAACCGTAACGGTTCCGCATATTATGCCGACAATTGCACTTGTCACAACGATAAGCTCAATTTCAGCAATGAAAATTTTTGCGGAAATTTATGTTATGACAAAAGGCGGACCGCTAAACTCAACAAAAACTATCGTTTATTATATTTATGAAAAGGCTTTTGAAAACCTTGATTTAGGCTACGCATCAGCAATGGCAGTAATCTTGTTGGTTATAGTAATGGCATTTTCACTGGTAAATATTTTCTGTTTTGAAAGGAACAAATATCAAATATGATGAGCAAAATTTCTGAAATATTGGGTAAAATCAAGTCAAGAAATCTGCAAATTTCGACAAAAAATTTGTGGATTCATGCTGTTTTGATTCTTGTTTCAATTTTGTCAATATTTCCGTTTATTTGGTTGCTTTCAACCTCATTAAAAGGGGCGAATGAAAATATTTTTGCATACCCTCCGACAATAATTCCAAAAGACTTCACGTGGGCAAATTATGTCGGTGTTTGGCACAAAGTTGATTTGATGAGATATTTTATCAACAGTATGGTTGTTGCAGGCGGAACAGTTTTGCTTAATCTGATTTTGTCATCTTTAGCAGGCTATCCGCTTGCGAGAATGGAGTTTAAGGGCAAAAAGATTGCGTTTTTCTCAATTTTGGCGACAATTATGGTGCCGTTTCAGGCGATTATGCTCCCTGTGTATCTGATAACATTGAAACTTCATTTTGTAGATAGCGTAAATGATACAATGGGGTTTATCGGACTGATTATGCCTTTTGCTGTGAGCGCGTTTGGAATATTTTTGATGCGACAAGCGTTTTTGGCTATTCCAAGAGAGATGGAAGAGGCAGCAATCGTTGATGGCTGCAATGTTTTCCAAGTGTTTTGGAAAGTTTTGTTACCGATGGTCAAACCGTCTCTTGCTGTTCTTGCGATATTCACATTTATCGGTTCTTGGGGCGAATTTTTGTGGCCAAGTATCGTTTTGACAAAAGAAACCATGTACACTTTGCCTGTCGGAGTTAATAATTTGCAGGGAATGTTTTCATCAAACTGGCGTTATATCGCAGCAGGTTCAATAATTTCAACCATTCCGATAATTATATTTTTCTTGGCAATGCAAAAATACTTCATCTCCGGCGAAAACGAAGGCGCTGTGAAGGGTTAGGTTTCACTTTCTCCCTCCATTTTATTTTATCCGCGCGTGGAGTGGTTTTTGGCGATTTTAAAAATAAAAAATTCGCATTTACAAAACTTCACAAAGCTATATTTGTTCGTGCATTTTGGACAAATTTAGTTTTATGTGGTGGTTTGATGCGTTGTAAATCGTATTTGCAAAATCTGAAATATATCGAGGGTTGATATTGTTGCGAGCAAAAACTCCTTGGTGATATAGTTCGATTAGTCTATCGACATACCATTGGCAATACATCGGAGTCAGTGGGCGAAGTTTCATTTGGTCGGTGAACGGTACGCTTTTTCTGGTTGAATTTTCGCGAGTTGTAGCACCTGCAAAATTTGCCAACTCATCAGGTCCGCCGCAAGAGCGCGGATGAATATGCTCAATAGATGCAATTGATGGCCAAATCAAGCGATAACCGATTTTGTCATTTTGGTCAGATGCCGCTTTCATAATATAAGCTGACATACTTTCTTTTGATGTCGGCAGTTTTTGCGCAATTTGGAACATTTTGTCATGCAATTTTTTGTTAGGCAAATCGTCTATTATTCGCGCCAAGTCATACAAAAAAGACTTTCTTGAAAATGGAACAACGATTTTATCTTCATTCAATCTTGAATAAGATGTGTCGAGCAAATCACGAAGTTGTGCGTTATTTTTCAAAACGGATTTGCGCAAGATTATGTCTAAAAACGTCAAAACTTTTTTCTGATTTTCTATAGTGTTTGCGTTAGTAGAATTTGAAAATCGTTTCGCCTCTTTTATTAACTTATTCATAACTTTTTTAGACTTCACATCTGAGCCGTTATGGATATCGTCTTTGATTTTAGATAATTTATACTTAAATTCGTAAGATGAAAACGGCACAACTATCGGCTTTTCATTTAATTTTTTAGAAGTCTCATCCATTAATTGTTTGAATTTGTATTGGTATTTTTCAGGCAGTTTGTGAGATTCTTCAATCAATTCTCTAAAAATCGGAATTTGCTTTTTGCGTAACCGTCTGAAATATACAGGTTTCACCTCATTAAAAATTTGTTTCATTGTCATTTCAGGGTGAATTTTTGCTCTATCATCCAACAATTCCAAAACTTTTGCCTCAATTCCGCGGAAACTTTCTCTATGCGGAGCAAGAACATTCAAAACTTCTGATGCTGGACGAGAAAATAATCCGTTTTTCAGCCACCTGCTCAACTGTTTTGGGTCTATCATTGGGATTCCTGAATAGATACAAGGTAATTTATAAGCAAATAAGATTCTTAATTTTCCTGAATTTTGGATACCTGAAAATGAAATAGGGTAATAGCAAGGCATGGCACTCAAATCATTTGTGCCATTAGAACTTTGGGCATGCCCACTTTTTGTTGCACTCGAAGCAGGTACAGCCTTGTGGATATTCAAGTTTGATGCAGTTATTGTCTGAACTCTCATTGTCTCAGCCTTCCTATTAATATTTTAACTTACTTGTGTCCAATATTAAAGGGTCATTTTTTGAAGAAAGTTTTTCCAGTTTCTTCGCAAGACTTATTATATATGTCGGCTCTAATCCGATTTTCTTGAATGTTTTGTTATTAGCCAGTTCAATCAGGCGATTAATTTGTCTTTGGCAATAGATTCTCACATCAGGGTTTTTGTCCAACAGTACAGCCAAGCTTTGATGAGCCTTTTGTGAGTTTTTGTGTGCACTTGCTAAGCCATAATTTGCCAAACTGCTAGCACCTTTATTATGTGCAGCAAGTAAATGGTCAACCGTACCACAAGCACCGCCAAGCAAATCATAAACAATTTGTTCGGCTGACCTATCGGCAGCTTTCATTATAAATGCAGAAATATTGTCTCTTGAAGTTGGCAAACTTACCGCAAGTTGTTCCATTCGGCGCGCAAGCTTTTTATCTTCAAGTCTTTCTGTAATTTTCTTTAAATCGTAAATGAAAGATTTTCTGTTAAATTGAATATTTACAGGAACTTTGAAAATTTGTCCTTTTGAAATTTCGACCAATTCTTTTAAATCTTTATCATCTTTTAATTTTGAATAATTAAAATAATCTGCAAATTTCAAAATCATTTGTCTTTGTTTTCGTTCATATCTTTTTAGTGAAAATCCGTTGCCAAAGCGTTTTTCTTTTGGAACATAACTAATAGAATTTGCAATATTGCATAATTTATCAATATCATGTTTTTTATAAACATCGTTTGTGCTGCTTATTCTTTTTCGGATTTTTTCTAATTTATACTGAAATCCGCGAATACTAAACGGAACAAATACAGGTTCGTTATAGAGTTTTTTATTTGTAATATGAACTAAATAATTGTATTCCGCTAACAAATCAGATGGCATACTTGTTGCGGTGTGATTCAATTCTTCAAAAATAGGTCGTTGAAGTTTACGCAGCTTTTTGCTATGTTCAGGAACTAATTTATGGATAAATTCATTCAATCTTGTTTTGGGATGAATTCTGGCTTCAGTTTTTAACATTCCAAAAACTTCTCGTTCAATCGGAAACATTGAATCTATGTATGGATTTAGCTTTTTAACAAGCTTATTTAATGGCATAGAAGATAGATGAGCTTTCATAATTGAGCGCAAATCCTCCGGATTCATCAAGATAATATTTGAATATAAATCAGGAATTTTATATGCCAAAAGTCTTCTCAACGGTTCAGCGTTAGGTGCACTGCCTTGAAAAGAAAGAGAAATCGTGTCTGTTTTAAGTGGTGCTAATTTGGGCGCATCAAAAACATTACTTGTTCGATTTTCGTTTTGAAATCTTACAGTCGGCTTATAAAAGCTATTAAAACTAACCGGTAAAATATTCATAAGGTATTAATACAAAATTTGTAAAAATTTTGCTATTTTATTAACATTTTTTACGAAAATTTTAAAATATTAATAATTCCCATCAGAGTCAAAATATGACATAGATGGACATTCTCCGAAATTTTCCAATATAGCTTGGTCTAAATCTTCTGTTGCGACAACTTTACCGTTTACAAAATTTATCCCGGGAGAGGTTATAGTTTCGCCAAATGCCTCATCTTTGGATTTCTTTTTGTCTTTATTTTTACCTTTTTTCTTATCGTCTTTGATTTTTGTTTTTATTTCTTTTTTATCTTTTACCATGTGCTGAGGTGTTTTTTGCTTTTCTTCTTCAAGAATTGATGCCAAATATCTTTTGTATTCTTCATTTTGGTAAACATTACGAGTAATATCGTTCATGACAATTGCAACATATTGTTGAAGGGATGAATTTTCATCCAATGCGGTAATCAAGGTTGTAGCTTTGTCAATTTCATCGTAGGCTTCTTTATAGTGCCCCATTTTTCTTAACAAAACCGCTAAATTATAATGCGCCTCGTATTGCATTGGAGAAAGGCTTATAGCTTTGCAATAACATCTGCCTGCACCATCATAATTCCCTGCGGCGTGGTATGCCAGTCCTAAATTAAATTGTGCATCATAGCTGTCAGGATTGATTTTGATTGATTTTTTGTAAGCATCAATCGCTTTTGCTAAATATTTTCTTTGCAACTCCCAATCTGTGCCGGTGTATAGCGATTTCAATTTGTACGTAACACCAATGTTATAATACGCGATTGCTTTATTTTCGGTATAACTGATTTTATTATTGAAAACATAAGGAATTGAGAGTAAACGACGTTTTGTTTTAATAATTTCGTTATACTGTTTTAATGCGGCATCAAAATCACCCATTTTTTCAGCTGAGATAATACCGTAATTCATGCGTGCAATCATCATTTTCGGATTGTATTTAAAGGCTTGCGAGTATGCGTATAGTGCGGAGTTATAATCTTCGTAAGCTACATAAATGTTCCCCAAATTGTACCAAGCACCATAGTGTGCAGGATAAAGTTTTACCCCTTGATTATACAGACGTATCGCCTGTACCATATCCATTTCTTTGTAAGCTTTATCACCCTTGTAAACGTAATAAACGCCTTTAACTTTGTTCACTTGTGTTAGAACAAATTGCTGGTTAAAGTATGCCGCAATTACAACTGCAGCAAGTACAAAAAGTGTAAATAACAATGATAATAATTTCTTTAACACAAAGGTATCCTAAGCTTACTCTCGTTATTATAATAAGGCTTTATCCAAATATCTGCATCAACTAAATTGATGAAATTTATGTGTCATGCTGAACTTGTTTCAGGGTCTCTAATTGACCAAATAGGTCTATGTCATTCTGAACTTGATTCAGAATCTTTTTAATAATCTGAATTAAGCATATATAATATTTGCTAAATGATAATTATGGAAAAGACCCTGAAACGAGTTCAGGGTGACAGTTACGTTACTAACTCAGATTGTTCAGGGAGATGATTTATACCCTCTCCTAGGGACACTAGCCGAACCAACGAGCTATGTGAGTTGTGTGAGACTGCGTGCCGTATGGCTGAGGGATAGGGTGAGGGGTTGATAAGCCTTCCTCGCCCCTTGTGGGAGAGGAGTGAGGAGAGGGGTCAATATTTTTCAAATTATTCTTTTTCATACACTCCGTGCAGGGGTGTTTTTCGTACCTTGTTAACTACTGTTATTAGCGGCAAAGAAACCTCTTGTTACATTATGTAACATTTCTGTTAAAATAAGCAATTTAACCAAACAGAAAAACTTTATATAAGTAAGGTAGGTTAAAAGGTTAATATTTTTGGAGGTTAGAATGTCAGATGAAGTAAACGGCATCTATGGAGTGCCTGTTACAGGAAGTAATTTCCAGTATAATCCAAATCCATACGGATACGAAGATGAAGGTATTGATTACAGCACATATCCAATGGGTATGGGAATGGGCGGAAGTATTTTCGGCGCATATCCAATGATGGGCGGAATGTATGGTTCAGACCCTCAATCTTGTTTTGACAATATGAGACAATATCAAAAACTTAGCACTGATTACAATATCGAACAGCAAAAATTAAACAGAAATGCTGATATGAGAATCAATGCATCAATGGAAGCTGTAAAAAATTCAGCAGCTGTATTGCAAGATAAAATCAGGAGCAATGAACAAGGTCAAATCGAAGAGGCTTACAAAAACTATGTAAATGCGGTTGGCGTAGCTTATGGCGAAGGAACTCCGGCTGAAATTGCAGCAAGAGCAAAAACTTTGTATACTCAAATGACAGGTAGTTCAATCACTCAAGATATCAGGCAATACGGTCATGGTTCAGCTACTCAAGGTTTCATTCAATCATTGACATTCGGCTTGTATAACAGCCAATCTGCAGAAGACAATGTTTCAATGATATCAGGTGCTCCTGTAGGTACTGGTGAAAAAACTAAGCACAACTTGGGTCGTCTTGCAGGTGCAGCAACTGTTGGAGCTGTTGCAGGCGGTATCGCTCACGCTTGTAAGAGTGGAAAAGCTAAAATTATCGGACTTGTTGCAGGTGGTATCGCAGCAGCAATGTCATTTATCACAGGTAAAATTACAACTTAATACAAATAAATTCCTTCAAAAATATAACTTAACCCTATATACAACGAAAAGAAAATTTTTCTTCCCACATCAATCATTGGTGTGGGATTTTTATATAAAAAAATTCCTGCTAAAAGGAGTAATAGCAGGATTCAAGTTCAGTAAAAGAGACATCAATTAATAATATTATTATCACGTTTTTTGAATCGTCAAATTTATTCGATGGAAATTTTCAAAATTTTATCTTATAATTTTGATATGAAAAAACAGATTTTAACTTTAATAATTTTAGGAATGGCATTTGGTTCAACTTCAGCTTTTGGAGCAAATTTGCCTTGGAAAAAAGAAACTCAAGAGGAAACTCAAGTTGTTGATGCATCTTCTCAACAAGCTAAAGTTTTGTATGCCCAAAATGAAATAGATGAGGCTTTGAAAGTTTTAAAAAGTAAGGGTGAAGAGACTCGAACTGCGGAAGATTGGCTGATTATCGGAAATATTTTGCAGGATAAAGACAAAATAGATGAAGCAGTTTATATGTTCAAAAAATCTATCGAAAAAGACCCTAAATACTACAAAGCTCACTACAATCTCGGATATATCTATTTAATTCAAGATAAGCCGAATATGGCACTGGCTGAGTTTAAACAAGCCGTAAAATATAAAGATAATTTTGCTTACGGTTACTACAATATGGGCTGTGCTTATCTGAAATTAAAACAATATAAAAACGCAAGATATAATTTCTTTAGGGCAATGGACATCAAAAATGATGAACCAATGATTTATTACAATCTTGCTTACACCTTCAAAAAGCTTAATAATGAAAAACAGGCGAAAACTTATTTAGATTTATACAACAAATTAATGGAAAGACAATAAAATGACATACAAAGGAATAATTTTTGATTTTAACGGCACATTGTTTTGGGATTCAGCTAAGCATAAAGAGGCTTGGGTAGAATATTCAAGACGACTTAGGGGTACTCCGTTTTCGGATGAAGAGATGCTGAAATATATGTTTGGCAGAACAAATGAGGAAATTATTCAATATGCAATAGGCAAAAAGCCTACGCAGCAGATGGTTCAAGAGTTGGCATCAGAAAAAGAGGCGGTTTATCGTCAAATGTGCATAGATGACCCTGAACATTTTCATCTTGCTGATGGGGTTATAGAATTTCTTGATTTCTTAAAAGAAAACGACATTCCACGCACTATTGCGACTATGTCAGAAAAGGATAATGTTGATTTTTATATAGAAAAATTCGACCTGCCAAAATGGTTTGATGTTGATAAAATCGTATATTCAAATGGCAAAATTAAAGGCAAACCTGCACCTGATATATATGAAATTGCTGCAGCGAAATTAGGTTTGCAACCGCAAGAGTGTATAGTTGTAGAAGATGCTATTTCCGGAATTGAATCAGCTAGGGATGCGAAAATCGGCAGAATTATTGCAATATGTTCAGAAGAACCTGTTGAATATTATAAAGCAATTCCTGCTGTAGATGAAATTATAACGAGTTTTAGAGATTTTAACAAAGACCTGTTTGAGATAGGTGTAAAACAAGGTAAGTAGCTAAAATGATTATATTATCCCTCAGGGGTTAATCTGTCACCCTGAACTTGATTCAGGGTCTATCCATTTGATTGGAAGGCAATGTACAAAGGTCAATTTTTAAAATAAGCATTGATAGATTCTGAATAGGATAAAATCTACGTCGCTATGCTCCTTGATTTTTAATCCTTTCAGAATGACAATATAAGAATTCCTGTAGTCAGTATAACTCTGTAGGTCGGCTTTACCAAGCCGACAAAATTTATGTGTTGGGTTAGTAAACCCAACCTACTAATTTTGCATAAGCATAATGTGTGCAATTAGAGATGCTGAAACAAGTTCGGAATGACATATACCCTCTCCTAGGGAGAGGGTAGGGTGAGGGGTTGTTCTTCCTTTTGCGTTTTCTGGTGCTGTGGGGTACTTCGTTTTCTCCACGGTTACAAACCATTAAAAACCGTTATAATGCACATTGTCTTTGTTCCACTTGTCTTTCGGTTTGTCTGTGCCATCAGGGTATCCAAGTGAAATTATGTTAAACGGAATGATGTTATCAGGAAGATTTAACTCTTCTTTGGCGATTTGTACACGCTCATCTTTTGGATAAACTCCAATCCAAACACTGCCAAGTCCCATTGCTTCTGCCATAAGCATAATGTTTTGTGTTGCAGCGGCGACATCTTGTTGCCAAAAATCTTGATGTTCGCCCATTTTGTCAGTGTTTCCTGCAACAATTATTGCGTGAGATGCAGTGAATAACATTTTTCCATACTGATTTCGCTCAGCAAGTTTATCCAAAATCTTTCTATTATCAACTACGATAAATTCCCAAGGCTGAATGTTTCTGGCTGACGGTGCAGCCATTCCTGCTTTTAACAATGTTTGAATTTCCGTATCAGGAATTTTTTTACCCTCAATATAGTGTCTTACAGATTTTCTATTTAAAATGTTTTCTAATACAATGTTGGCTTTTTCTTCTTGCGTAAAATTTGACATAATTACTCCTTTTTTATTTTTACTTTCCTATTAATATACCATTTTTATTAAACATGTTTGAAATTTTTAACAAATAGTTGTATAATGAGCAAGTCACACGAGTTATAATAAGATTAAGAGGGCGGATATATGAAATTACACATGCAGATTCTAATTGCCTTGGGACTTGGTATCAAGCGAAATTGGCATATTTTCTTTGGTATTATAGCAGGTATTTTAGTCGGTATATTTCTTCATTCGCATCCAAATGCACTCGTTGCAAATATCTTAACTTTTATCGGACAAATATTCATAAGACTAATCCAAATGGTTGTAATTCCTCTTGTTGTATCTGCAATTATTATTGGTATAACAAGTGTTGGTGACAATAAACAGTTAGGCAAATTCGGTTCAAAAATGATTTTGTACTATGGTATTTTGACAACAATTGCTGTAACTATTGGTTCAGTTTTGGCTTTGATTGTTAAACCTGGAACAGGTGCTGCTCACTATATAGCTGCAAACATCGCATCTGACGTTCAAGCATCGGTTGCAACTGCAATGCAAGAACAACAAGGCAATATCCTAAATCTGTTCTTGAGCTTTATTCCAAACAATCCGTTTGAGGCTGTGGCATCAGGAAATATGGTTCCGATTATTTTATTTGTCTTGATGTTTGCTCTAGCGTTGGCTAAGGTTGGGGATGTTAATAGACCTATTGTTTCATTCTTTGAATCTGTATTTGCTGCGACAATGAAAATCACTGATTGGATTATGTTATTTGCAGCTCCGGGTGTATTTGCTCTTACTGCTAGTGCCGTTTCAAGTTTTGGCGGTGGAATATTCTCAGCAATTTCAAAATATTTGATGGTAATTCTTGTAGGTTTTGCTATCCAAATGTTTATAATTTATCCTGTATTTTTGAGATGTTTTTCAAAAGTTTCAGCAGCAATGTTATTTTCTGCAATTGCAGAGGCTATGATGGTTGCTTTTGGTACAGCAAGTTCATCTGCAACTTTGCCTTTAACTATCGCATGTTGTGAGAAACGAGGAATCTCTCATAAAATTTCAAGTTTTGTACTACCGCTTGGTGCGACTTTGAACTTTGATGGTACTGCATTATTGCAAACTGTAGCAGTTATTTTCTTGGCACAAGCTTACCAAGTTCATTTGACTCCATTCTTGGTTGTTCAAATCGCAGTTTTGGCAATCATTGCATCTAGTACATGTGCAGGAATCCCAGGGGGCGGTTTGATTACAATTGCGTTGATTTTAAACGGTATGGGATTAAGTCCTGAACAATTGGTTGCAGGTTTTGCATTCTTGTTCACAATCGAAAGATTAACAGATATGTTCAGAACAACATTGAATATTACATCTGATGCGGTTGTTGCTGCAACTATTGCGGATAATGAAAACGAAATTAACTATGATTTGTTGAATAATCCTGCTGCGTATGAAGAAATTGCGTAGGAGATGAAAAATATGGAGAGGGCGAACCGTTACACGGTTCGCCTGCTTTTTTTTACTCCTATAGTCCGTAAAATTCTGTAGGTCGGTATTGCTATGTCGACAATGTAAAAATATTGTCATTCTGAAAGCTTAGAAAATTTGCGTGAAGAATGAACGCAAAATTTTCTTGCTATTCAGAATCTATCAATGTTGATTATTCGTAATTTACAGGTGGGCTAGTGAGCCCACTTTTTATAAAAATAGAATGTTATCTTGTTCCAAGCATTTGACAAGGACTTTTTCCACCTTTTTCAACAACACCACAACCGCCACATTCAGGATAGTATGCTACACCAGCATCATTTTTTGCAACCAATTTTAATACAAAGATATCATATCCCCATTTATTGGGCCCTTTATTACCATTCACATCAACGTATATATATCTAGGATTATTCGGACTAAGGTGTCCGATAATGGTTCCATCAAGTAGTACTATAGCTGTATTTCTATTTAATATATTATCTTCGTTAAGACTTCCGCAGTTAGCATTATTATTGTCTAAATTATAGTCATCGCCATATTTTTCTTTTAGGACGGTGTCTTTTCCTTTGTATTTTGGAATACATCCTTTTTCGTAAGATTTATCTTCACAGACTTGTGCGATTTTTAATACTTTTCGCATTTCAGTATCTAATGCGGCGCAATCAGTTGCCTTACCTGTAAAACCATTTTCTCCGTAATAGCAATCATATATTGTATCAGTGTTGTTATAGACCATCTTTAAGGATTGATTTAATGTGCTCATAACTTTTTTTAATTGTGTTTTGTGTACTTGTTCGTTTATTTTTGCCATCAAAACAGGAATTGTAATCGCTGCGACTACTCCGATTATTCCAAGTGTAATTAAAACCTCAGCCAGTGTGAATGCAAATTTTCTTTTATTCATTTTGTTCCTTTCTTTAGTCGTAAATATCTCAATAGATTAATATAATTATTAAAATAATAACAATATTCTTAATAAATCATGAATATTATATAAATATAGGTAAGCTTTGTCAAATTTCATATAATAAAAAAATGGATATTAGAAATGAACTGAAATATATTATGGGCAAGGAAGCTGTTACGCTTACCAAAATGGCAGAGTTGATGACAGCTAAAACAGGAAGAAAATATACAATAAATACTCTATCAGGCAAGCTTTTGCGCAAAACAATTACCTTGAATGAAACTTGTGATTTGTTAGAGACAATCGGTTATCATATTGAATTTGTAAAAAATAAATAATTTTAAAATTTCAGTGTTTTGCATTTTTCTTACTCTTTTTTTATAGTAAAATTTTTGTTATAGGGATATTTTTAAAGGAGAAATGAAATGTTGAGAGGACCTTTTTTAGATAGAACTTGGATGGCACAAAATCCTGATTATTCTACCTCAGATATTGTTATGTTAGGTTTGCCGTTTGATGGTACTGTGTCTTATCGCCCCGGTTCAAGATTTGCACCTGAGCAAATTCGTCTTGCAAGTTGGGGGCTGGAAGAGTATTCTCCAACATTTGATAAAGAGCTTGCGGATGTGAATTTTCACGATGCAGGTGATTTGGAGTTCCCTTTAGGAAATACATATAAAACATTGGAACAAATTGAGCAAAATGTTCTTGATATTTATAATGATGGTAAAAAAGTTTTCGGTATCGGTGGAGAACATTTGGTGACTTTACCTGAAGTTAAGGCTGTATCTAAGTTCTATGATGATTTAGCGGTTGTACATTTTGACGCTCATACAGATTTGAGAGAAGAATATATGGGCGAAGAAATGTCTCATAGTGCCGTTATTCGTCATATTTCAAAATTTGTTAAACCTGAAAATATTAAACAAATCGGCATCCGCTCCGGTATGAAAGAGGAATGGGAATTTATGGCTAAACATAATACCCTTTGCCACAAATATTCGGATTTGGATTCATTAAAAGGCAAAAATATCTTTGTTACTGTTGATTTAGACTGTCTTGATACCTCAATTATGCCGGGGACAGGAACTCCTGAAGTTGGCGGAATGTCGTTTAATGAACTTTTGGGCTGGTTTAAGTATTTAAAAGATTTCAATATTGTGGGCGCGGATGTTGTTGAGCTTGCTCCTGATTATGATGCATCAGGTGCGTCAACTGCTGTAGCAACAAAGGTTATCAGAGAATTACTTATGGCAATGGGAAAATAGGTTTTTATTATGCAAAAAAATGATATGCAATTAAGTTTAAACTATAATGTCGAACCGACTGGCGATAGTGGCACTCCGACAGATAATGATAAAAAACGTATTCAATTTTTGAAAGATGAAATCAACAAAAGTAACTATAAATACTATGTTGAAGAAAATCCGTATTTGAGCGATTTTGAATATGACCAAATGTTTGCGGAATTAAAAACATTAGAAGAAAAATTCCCTTCTCTAAAAACTTTAGATAGTCCGACCCAAAGAGTAGGGTCAGTTAGCGAAAAATTTTTTTCACACACTCATAAATACCGTTTGTATAGTTTAGACAACACCTATAACGCGCAAGAGCTTACCGATTGGTATGAAAAAATTTGTGCAAAGTATAATAAAAAATTACAGCTTGTTTGCGAACTCAAAATTGATGGTTTAGCGATTGCATTGACTTATGATAAGGGGATTTTTTCACTCGGTGTAACTCGTGGAGATGGTGTTACAGGTGAAAATATCACAACAAATTTAAAAACAATAAAAGCAATTCCTTTAAAATTATTTTCTCCAAAAACTTTAGAAGTGCGTGGTGAAATTTATATGCCAAAAACTTCGTTTGAAAAACTGAATGAAGAAGCTTTGCAAAAGGGAGAAAAAGTTTTTGCCAATCCTCGTAATGCCGCAAGCGGTTCTTTGCGCCAATTAGATAGTACAATTACCGCAAAGCGCGATTTATCAATGTTTACTTATACAGGAATTTTTGAAGACGAAGAAGACAAAAATATCAAAACTCATTACGATGGAATGATGTATTTGAAAAAACTCGGTTTCAAGGTTAATCCTAATATCAGGCTTGTTGATGATATCCAAGGTGCGATTGATTATTGCAACGAGTGGGAAACTAAGCGTTTTGATTTGAATTACGCAACCGATGGAGTTGTTATAAAAATCAACGATTTTGATATCCAAAAAGATTTGGGATTTACTGCGCGTGCTCCAAAATGGGCAACTGCGTTCAAATTTCCACCTGAAGAGGTTTCGACAAAACTTCTTGATATTGAACTTAACACAGGTAAAACGGGGGTGGTTACGCCTGTTGCGGTACTTGCTCCTGTCCAACTTGCAGGAAGTACGGTCGCAAGAGCAAGTCTTCACAATTTTGACGAGATTGCACGACTTGATATACGAATTGGTGATACTGTTTTAATTAAAAAGGCAGCAGAAATTATTCCAAAAGTTGTAAAAGTTATGGAAACGCCAGAACATAACAGTTTACCTGTTTATCAAGCTCCAAAAACTTGTCCGGCATGTGGAGGACCTTTGACTGAGCGTGAGGGTGAAGTCGGTTTATATTGTGAAAATCCGAATTGTGCTCAATTGATGTGTGCAAAAATCGAATATTGGGTAAGCAAAGAGGCTATGGATATTGACTATGTTGGTCCTGCGTTGATTCAACAGTTGTATGATAAAAAATATATTTCAGCGCCTGTTGATTTATACAGATTAACGATAGAAGATTTGTTGCAATTGGAATCTATAAAAGACAAATCTGCTCAAAATATTTATAATTCTATCCAAAACAGCAAGCAAAGACCGCTAAATCGATTGCTTACCGCGATGGGAATTCGCCATGTCGGCAAAGAAACCGCGGATATTTTGGCAGGAGAATTTCCATCCCTTGACATCTTAAAAGATACTTCGCTTGATGAACTTTCTAAGGTTGAAGGTATCGGTGATATTATTGCAAAATCTATTTATGATTATTTCCACGATGAAAATAATATCAAATTGATTGATGAGTTAAAGGAGCTTGGCATAAATCCGCAGGGTGTTGTGAAAGCAAAATCAAATAAATTTGAAGGTAAAACTTTTGTTTTAACTGGAACTTTGCCGACAATGACACGTGATGAGGCTAGCGAAATAATTAAATCTCATGGCGGTAAAACTTCATCCTCTGTTTCTAAAAAAACATCTTATGTTTTGGCAGGTGAAAATGCAGGTTCAAAATTGGACAAAGCTGTAAATTTAGGTGTTATAATATTGACAGAAGATGATTTTCTTGAAATGATAAAAGAATAATAAAAAGGATTGTATAATATGAAGATTGTTCAAATTGATGGTGTAAAAGGTGTGATAACAGCTGTATTTATGGGTGCATGTCTTTTTTCAGGGTTTGTATTATGTCCGGGGTATGCCGCAATGTCATTGTGGAACAAATATTTGGTAAATCTTTATATGTTTCCGACACTTAATTTGTTTCAAGGTGTCTTGTTGTGGGGAATTGCAGTTATAACTTATTGCATATTGTCTAAAAAGGGTTTTGCAATTTCTTTTAAAAACACGCCTGAACTCAGCGACTCTGAATTGAATTCAATTATCCAACGCGCAAAAATTGATTCAAGAATGAGAATGATGAATACAATGATTTCAAAAGCTGATAAATTTGAAGTTCATAAAAATGATGTTTTAAAAGCTCAAACTTCTGATAATAAAGACTCTTCATTGATTTCTTCTCCGATTTCAATTTCTTCAAAAAAAGATTCTGTCGAAAATTCAGAAGAAGAAAATATTTCAAAAATAAAATAGTAGATGGTTAATATTTGGAGGTATTATGAAAAAAATCATTATGTCTACATTACTTGCTGCTATGGTTGTTACTGCTCCATCCTTTGTTTTGCCAGCAGGCGCAATCAATGGCGCTGAAACAGAGCGCGGATATGTTTCTGTTTCTTATACTGCAGAAAAAGAAGTTTCACCTGATACTGTAGAAGTTTCAATCGCTATCAGAACTGATGACAAAAAGACTATGCAAGAGGCTGTTAGAAAAAATAAAGAACTTTCAGATAAAGTTTATGCGTATTTGAAAGGTCAAATCACTCCTGCAAACGGTGATTATTTGAAAACTGCAAATTATTCAGCATCACCAAATTATATTTATAACAACAATAAAAGAATTTTGGATAAATATGAAGTTTCTAATAATATAATTGTTCATACAAAATCATTGGATAAAATTGCAACAATTATTGATAAGTCGCTTGAACTTGGCGCAACAACTGTTGACAGTTTGAATTTCAGTTTGTCTGAAAAAGATGCACAATGTGTAGATTTGTTATCAACTGCGACAAAACAAGCAAGAAAAAGAGCTGATATTGTTGCAGCTGCAGCAGGTTCAACTGTATCAGGTATCAGAAATATTGATACATCTTGTTCATTCAATTCGTCAAGACCAAGATATTACGCAAATTCTTTGATGATGAAAGCTGCACCGCTAGGCGCTGAAGCTGCAGATGCAGGTTCAGCTGCAAATATTGAAGCCGGAACAATTAAAGTTTATTCAAATGTAAATGCAAGTTTTTATTTGAAATAAGGTTTGGTGGATGAAATTACATGTTAGAAACCGAGAGTGAGCTACTGCTCACTCTCGGTTTCTATTGTAAATGTGACGTAAGCCTCTGCAAGTCTTGTTGTGGATTACCACGTCACTCCGTTAAAACCAATAATACCTTTGCAAGTAAACTTTCCTCGTAATGACATGATTTTTTAAAATTTAACTGTCACCCTGAACTTGATTCAGGGTCTATCCATTTGATTGAAGACTGTTCACTATGGTCAATTTTAAAATCAACATTGATAGATTCTGAATAGCAAGAAAATTAAGTGTTCATACTTCACACAAATTTCCCAAGCTTTCAGAATGACATAGTCCAAAGTGTTCAATTAGAGATTCCGAACCAAGTTCGGAATGACATGATTGGATTTTGTAGGTCGGCATTGCTATGCCGACACTAAAAATGTTTGGATGCGTTTTTTACTTATGATACTTTTCGCCTTTGATGATTTTGAATGCGCGGTAAATTTGTTCAATCAAAATCAGTCTTGCAAATTCATGCAAAAATGTCATTTTTGACATACTCATTTTCAGATTCGCCCTTGCCGAAACATTTTTACCAATTCCGCAAGATGAACCTATAACAAAAACGATTTCTTGCGTACCGCTGTTTGTCAAGTCTTTTATTTTTTGAGCGAAATCTTCGCTGGAAAATTGTTTCCCTTCGATTTCCATTGTTATTACAAAGTCAAGTGGTTTGATATTTGATAAGATTTTTTCACCTTCGTCAAGTAATATTTTATCTTTCAAATTCTCATCTTTAATTTCTATCGGATTAAGTTCGACAACAGAAACTGATGCATAAGGCGTTAAGCGTTTTAAAAATTCATCAATTCCGCTTTTTAGATATTTTTCTTTAATTTTTCCCAGTGCGATTATTTTAATTTTCACTTCTTGAGTTGTCGCCTTCTATATAAATTGATTGTGTTGGGAATGCAAAATCAATGTTTGCAGCTCTGTATGCTTTGATTACTTCGTTTAAAAATTCGCCACGAACTTTTAAGAATTTTTCATAAGAACCTGATTTTACATATCCTCTGAACCTGATGTTGATTGAACTTTCACCAAGGTCGTGAATTGCAACAGTAAATTCGTTATGGATTTCTTTGTGTGCAATTGCAACTTCTTTTAGTATTTTTTGAGCTTTTTCAATGTTGTCATTATCTGTAGAATAAGTTACTCCAAAAATCAGATTGATAAATCTTTTCTTTGCTCTTGAAACATTTGTAATTACAGCGTTTGCAGCCAAGTTGTTTGGAACACTTATCAAAAAATTGTCCAAATCTCTGATTTTTGTGGAACGAATATTGATATCTTCAACATAGCCTTCAATGCCGTTTACTTTTACATAATCTCCGACTTTATACACGTGGTCAGATAGTATTTCAAAACTGCCGAAAATGTTAGCTAAAGCGTCTTTTGCAGCCATACCTACTGCGATACCACCGATTCCGAAACCTGCAAGTATTGATGATACCGAATATCCTTGGCTTTGTAAAAATCCAGTAATTGCAATGAATAATAACACTGCTTTTAATAATTTCATCAAGATTGGCATAAATCTCAATAATGGTGAATTTGATTCGGCAGTCTTTATTTTTTCTCGTGCTTTTTTATCAATTATATCTATTACTCTAAATAAAATTATGATTAAAATGGCATTTATGCCAATAGCTATTAATCCTTTTTCCCAGTTGGGCATATTGTTTCCTCCTGTTTTCTTTTATTATAATTTATAAACTTTTTAATGAAAGATTATGTAAATATTTGGTAAAAATTTTTACTTTTCAGTCATGCCTGCTAAACTTAAAAGTGTTATGTTAGTGTTCAATAAAATGAATAAAAATCAGATAAATAAAGTTATAATTTTTGTAATATGTTTGATTTTAGGGTTTGGATTTGCAAAAATTTATCAACCGCAAGGTAAGACTGTGAGGTTGTATAAACAAGCTTTAAAAGATTATCAAAACGAAAATTATCAAAATTCTTATTATTTGTTTTCAAAAATTGGTTATATGTCTTCTCTAAAACCGCTGGCTATTTATCGTCAGGCAATGTGCGCCAAGGCTTTAGGAGATAGAAAATCCGAATTAAAACGCTATCAACAACTATTTAAACATTATCCGACAAACAAATTAGCGCCGGAGGCTAAATATCAGGCAGGTCAGATTATTGTTGATGACAATCCGAAATTGGCACTAAAATATTTTCAATCAGTTTCAAAATCAAATATAGATGATGATTACAAAATCGCGGCAGATTATTACAAAGCAAGAATTGCTGCATCAAGAATAAGATATTCAAATAAAATACTTTCGCGCGCAAAGGTTGCAGGTGTCGAAAAATCGTTTAGACATTATTTACAAACCGTTCCTGACGGCAGGTTAGCCGTTAGTGTTGCATCAAATTGGAAAAAGTTTAATCCAAATATAAAAGCGGAAGATATGGTTTATCTTGTCAGGGCTTATTATCTTGCTGGTTTATATAAAGATGCCATGGCACTCGTTCCAAAAGCTAAGGCGGATGAAGTTTGGGCATTGAAGGCGTCTTCTTTATATCCATTACATGACTATAAAAATGTAAAAAATATTGTGGAAGAAGGAGTCGCCAAATATCCTGATAAAGTGGACGTGTCGGATTATAGACGTGCCGTTGATGATTATGTGAATTTGTATGACTCTCAAGGGGATAAATTAAAATACACGACAAAGTTGCTATCTTTAGCAAAAGGTAAGAAAAAAGATTATATTTGGAATAAAAAATGTTCTCTTGTTCAGCCGAAGGACAAATTTGTTTGCTATCGCGATTTATATAAAAATTTCCCAGATGGTGATTTCGCGGAAAATGCTATGTTACAAGTCTTTATGATAGGGATTCGCAACAAGAATTATTCAAAATGCAAGGATTTGGCACAAGAATTTTTGAAAAAATATCCTGATTCTAAATATGTTCCGCAAGTATTGTTTTGGGCAGGAAAAATTGAACAAACATATTATCATTCACCAAAATATAATGAGTATTTCCAAAATATAATTAATAATTATCCTGATTCTTATTACGCGTATAGGGCATATTGGATGTTGAAGGGTGTTCACAGTTCAACTATTTCTGCGGCTTTAGATTTTAAACCTGTAGAATATCCGTATCGTTATCCTGAGAAAAATAGTGTATTGTATCATCTGATTGAGGTTCAAGATTACGATATGATTTTGAAATATACAGATGATGAATTTATAAAAAGTTGGGTAGAATTTCAAAAAGGTAACTATGCTACATCTATGATTATTGCGCGTGATGCGATGGATAAAATCAAGGTTAAACCTCCAAAAACTGATTTGAGATGGCGTCTTGTTTATCCGCAAAATTATTATAAGCAAGTTCAAAATTATGCAGCACAATATAACAATAATGATGCGCTAATGATGGCAATAATCAGGGAAGAAAGTTCATTTGATTCGGATGCTCAAAGTGGAGTTGGGGCAATCGGTTTGATGCAATTGATGCCTGCAACGGCTCATGATATTGGTCAAAAACACGGTATTACTTTTAATACAAGTTATTTATTTAACCCTGAATTAAATATCAGACTTGGAAATTTGTATTATTCAACAATAAAAAGTATGCTTAACAATATGGATGTATCTGCAATTGCGGCTTATAACGGCGGAATAGGCTCTGTCACTCGTTGGAAGTCTACTTTTTTATACAATGATACGGATGAATTTGTTGAGCAAATTCCTTATGAAGAAACAAAAAATTATGTAGAAAAGGTGTTCAGAAGTTACTGGAATTATACAAGAATTTACCAAAAGTAAGTAAAAATCATACATTCGGTTTATTACAATCTTTGGTAAAGTGGTAAAATAAAACTATGAAAAAGATTTTAGTTATATTAACAATTTTAATATGTAATTTAATTATCTCAAATCCGAGTTATGCTATCAAAATCGGTTTGTTGACTCAGGTAGATGAGGCAGGTGTCGGTACAAATGTCAATGGTCGTATGATTGATGTGAATACAAACAAGACTGTTTGCACTTCTGATGCTATGAAAGGCTATGTTTTAGTCCCATATAAAAATGAAATTGCCGTAAAAAGCGGAGGTCATTTTTATTCGTTAGGTACTGCAGCTATCGTGTTGAGACCTGATACAAACGGCTACGTCAGCACAAAAGGTAAGTGGTATCATGGGAAATTGATGGTAAAAAATGTCAATGGCAAACTTACCGTAATCAATGACGTTGATTTGGAAAATTATTTGAAGGGTGTTGTCCCATCTGAAATGCCTGCAAGTTGGGAATATGAGGCATTAAAAGCTCAAGCCATTGCTGCCAGAAGTTTTGCTCTTGCAAATTTAGGCAAGCAGGCTAAAAACGGTTATGACTTAAAAGATAATACAGAAGACCAAGCCTATGGCGGTGCATCTGCAGAAACAAACAAGACAAATAAGGCTGTAGATGAAACACACGGTCTTGTGTTGACTTATGATATGAAAATTATCTCAGCATATTATTCAGCATCTGCCGGCGGTATGACCTCAGCATCAGTATGGGGCGGGTATGCTCCGTATTTGCACTCTGTTCCGTCTTTTGATGAAAATGTGAAAAAGAACGGGCATGGGGTCGGAATGTCTCAGCATGGTGCGAATAATTTGGCAAAACAAGGATATAACGCATACCAAATTTTGGAATATTTCTACCAAGATATCAAATTTGCCAAATTGAATAATGATATCTAAGTCGCGTAAATGTTGACTTTTGGCACTTATATCCAGTTGTATATATGGCTATATCTGGGTTTTGTCAAGAAATTTTACCCAAAACCCTTGACAGTCTTTAAAATAATGATATAATAAATTTGTCGATAACACACGTATCTGCGGAAAATGGTTCAAACCCCGTAGAACTAGGAAGAAGGAGGTTCATAATGAACAAAGAAGAATTAGTAAAAGAAGTATCTAAAAAAGCAAAAGTTTCTCAAAAAGCAACTGCTGACATCTTATCAGCTACATTAGAAACTATCCAAAAAACAGTTTCTAAAGGTAAAAAAGTTACATTAGTTGGCTTTGGTACTTTTGAAGCTCGCAAAAGAGCAGCTAGAACAGGTAGAAACCCTCAAACTGGCGCAGCTTTGAAAATCGCTGCTAAAACAGTTCCTGCTTTCTCAGCTGGTAAAAAATTCAAAGAACTTGTTAAGTAATTCTATTTAACAAAGAGTTTAAACCAGGCAGTCTTATTCCAAGGCTGTCTGTTTTTTGTTGTTTAAGTTTTATTTCAGGAAAAACAAAACATAACTGTCATTCCGAACTCGTTTCGGAATCTCAAATAGTTCAGTTTATTCTTTTGCAAAATTTGTAAAATTGGAGACCCTGAAACAAGTTCAGGGTGACAGTTTTCTTAGATGTGTATGTGGTGAGGGGGTGTTCTATGTAGGGTGGGCTAACCAGCCCACCTGTAAAATAATTAATCCCTAACGAAATAGTGTTTAGTTAGAGATTCTGAACAGGATAAAATCTAAGCTAAACAAGCCCACAAGATTTTTAGTTCTTTCAGGATGACACAAAAATGCGAAATATTATAACAATCTGATAAATTCTTGATAACAGGCTTTTTTCGTGGTAGGATGATTAACATATAAGAACAATGGGAGTGAGGAAATAAAATGAAGAGTTCGACAATAAGAAGGTCAACATTATCAAAAGAGTCAATGGAAGTTATTGAAACATTGGCAAAAGAGCAGGAAAATGAAGGTGCATTGGGTGAATATGTCAGACCTGATGAAGAAGTAGCAAAACAAGAATCAGAATTTGCAAATAAGGCGCAAGAAATCGATTTGTTGTGGCAAAATTTCAAAGCTACACAATTTAATTCAAAATCACCTGCAGCTTATGTTTTGATTGGTTTTCTTGTTGGTGTTCTTGCAACATTAGTTATTACTTTTGGTGCAGGTTATGCATCAAATAAAACTGTTTCATCAACATTGCCAAAAGCATCATTGTTTGGTATTGAAAAAATCTTTGCTCGTCATAATCAACCGCAAGCGGAAGAAACATTGGAAGAGCAGGCTGACAATGCTCAAGATGTTGCTCAAGATAATAAAGTTTCTGTTCCAACAGAAGAGGAAACTGCAACTGTTCAAAATAATACAACAGAATCTACTACAGCAGAAACAAATGCTAATGTTGATTCTTCAAAAATGAAAAAATATGTTGTTAAAAGCGGTGATACAGGTGAAAGTATTATGAAACATTTCTATGGCTCATATTCACCGGAAAAAGCTCAATTGATTATGAAAGCTAATAATTTGAAATCTTTGGATAGAATCAATATTGACCAAGAATTGTTGATTCCTATGGAATAGTTAAATTTTGGAGAGCAAAAGTATGAAATTGTTTGGAAAATTTGTATTAGCTGCGGTTGTTGTTTGTTCAGTGTGCTTAAATGCTTTTTCTATCGAAGAGGGGTGGCACAATGACCTCAGAACAAAGTTTTTGAACAATGAAACCGTGATAATGGAAGTTAATATCCGTTCAATGAATTCTAAAGATTTGGATGGCGATGGCTTTATTCAAGAAGATTTAGGGGAAGAGCGCGGAACTTTTTTAAACGCGATTGACCGACTTGACGAATTGAAAAATCTGGGTGTAAATACTTTGCATGTTTTGCCGATTACTCCTGTCGGTAAATTAAAGGCTCTTGGGACTGCAGGCAGTTTGTATTCTGCCGCAGGTTTTGACTCTTTAAATAATGATTTGAAAGACAAAACTTCAAAATTGACACTTGAAGAACAGGCTAAAAAGTTTATTGAAGAGGCTCACAAAAGGAATATTCGAGTAATTGTGGATGTTCCTGCTTGCGCGTCTTACGATTTGTATTTGCAAAGACCTGATTTATTTGTAGCTAACCAAAACGGCGAACCTGTTGTCCCTGCTGATTGGACAGACGTAAGACTTTTGTCTGTCGGAACGGAAGATAAAATTGACTCAAATGTCTTTGGTTTATATAAAGATTTTGTCGATTATATGATGAATCTCGGCGTTGATGGTATCAGGGCTGATGTTGCACATTCAAAGACTGTGATATTTTGGGATAAATTGATTAAATATTCGCGCGAAAAAGACCCAGAATTTTTGTGGCTTGCCGAGTCTTCTGAGTCTTGGCATGAGGCAATCTCTCCACAATCCGTTTTTACACCGTATAACAAATTGTTAGAGGCTGGTTTTGATGGTTTTTACGGCTCATTTTTCAATATAAAAGATTGGAAAAACTCAAAAGAATTAAATCGACAAATTTCTTCAACTTTGGCTGAAACAAAGAAATTTAAAGATAAAAAAAGCGTGATTGGCAGTTTTACAACTCATGATGAAGTTAGTCCGATTTTGCTAAAAGGACCTGCTCTTAGTGATATGATGATTTGGCTCAATGCAACATTGCCAATCAATTCGTATTTTGTTGACGGATTCCAAACAGGAGATGATTATTTATACAAAAACGGCAATAAGCTTGCCGAAAACTCTCAAACCGATGATGATATGTATTTTACACACCGTGGAAAGATTGATATCTTTAACTTGTCAAGAAAGCCTGCCGGAAATAATCAAAATTTGAAAAATGATTTTATGCTTGGTAATAACGTGAAAAACAGCGTTTTGCCTGTCCTAAATTCAGCCTCATATACTCCGTTAAAAACTAATAATCAAAAAGTTTTTTCTTATATGTTTGAAAACAGTGTCAAAAAGGTAATCACAATCGGTAATTTGGATTTTGAAAACCCTCAAAAAGTTGTGGTAAAAGTTCCAAAATTCAATCCGAAAAAACAAAATCTTTTGCCTATAAAAATTTCAACAATGCCTGAAGTGAAAAACGGCAAACTTATTTTGAACTTGAATGCAGGGGAAACTGTTGTTGTGATTATTCATGAGCTATTGTAATTTATTTTGATATTTCGATTAGTTCATTTATTTTGCAGTCAAGGAAAAGACAAATTCTTTCAACGGTATCAAGCGTTATGTTTGTTCGCTTGCCACGGATAATTTCGGAGATTTTTGCTTGGCTGATTCCTGTTGCCTTGTGTAGTTCAACTCCAGTCTTATCTTTTTCCCATAATAGCTCTCTTAGCTTAATTTTAATCATATTATAATTATATAAAATTATTTATTGCACTTGATTAATATTATCTAATAAGGTAATATATTACCTATAAAGATATTAAACTTTAATATTTGTTTATAAGGAAGGTGTAATTATGTTTTGGAAAAATAAGATTGTTGCGTTTACTTTGGCAGAGGTCTTAATTACTTTGGGAATTATTGGAGTTGTTGCAGCGATAACTATTCCAAATTTGATTACAAATAATTATGCAAAGAAAATGCATACAAAATTATTGAAGGCCAATTCTGTAATTCAACAGGCTGCAATGCTTGCCAAAAAAGACGATGTAGATTTGGATGATGTGATAAATAACAATAAATATGAAGAATTTGAAAAATATTTTAAGAATGGAAATTGTTTGTTGCCTAAAAATGCAAACGAGGCAAAATATAAAAATTATTCAGGGAAGAGGTTCGCATCAGAGGCTATGGCAGAGACACTGACTCATTCTTATTGCTTGTTTGATGGCATGGTGCTGTGGTTTGCAAAGAACAATTGGTTTAATACCGGTTCTTTTTTGGCAGTTGATATAAATGGTTGGACGGAAAAGCCAAATCGATATGGGCAGGATGTTTTCTTTTGGTATTATGATTCAGCTACTCAAATGGTGTTGCCGATTGGTGAAGGTACATTTTCAAACGGTAAGAACAATGGATATGATTTTTGGACTAATTGCCCCGGAAAAGCAGAGGCGGAACAAGGTATAGCTTGTACGAAAAAAGCTTTGCAGGACGAAAATTATTTTAAAAAGTTGCCAAAATAAATTTATCCTAAATTTTTTACAAATTCTCTAATTGCTGATGCTTCAATTGTGCCGACAACAAAGTCAAAGTCAGGAATTGTTTCCGCCAGTTCGTCTTTTGTGTGAGCAAGCAGTCCAGGGATGATTATTCGACGAGTTTTTATTTGTTCGCGAATATTAAGTTTTTCAAGGGTTTTTGAAACAATATTTGCCGTGAATTTTTCGGCAGACCACGCTGTTAGAACACTCATACCGTCGGCAGGTATTACAATCAGATATGATGGAATATTCAGGCTTTCGAGTTCGTTTGCAACGGCAAAAAATGTCAGTGCAAAATTTGTTGTCAAAAATATAATCGAATTTTCATCAGGACTGTTGAATTTGTAGAGGTCAGATTCGACTTGCAGAGGTTTTTGAGGGTCTGTGTAGATGTTTTGGCGCAGGCGCACGATGGTTGAAAACAGACTCTCATAAAAATCTTCAAACACAATCATATTGGCATATTTGCATATATAATAACTTGCTCTTGCGCAAACTTTTACCAAATCTTGATTTTTTTCCATCCAAACACACATAGGTGATGAAAATTTTTCATCTTTTTCTAAAATAGCTTTTTGCCTTGTTGTGATTAAAGTTTCTTTTGTTTTTTGAAAATCAGAATCTATGATATTTGTGATTGGCAGTTTTTCAAATTCTTCTTGAGTAATTGTAGGGACTGTTGATTGGATGTTTTCGCCGTTGAAGTTTTTCAGGATAACTAAATCAACTTTGAAGTTTTCATTGACTCCCTTGATTTCAAAATCGTTAATTCGTTTTATTTTGTCTAAATAATCACTATTGGCGCAATCTCCCAAGACCGCAAATACTGTGCGGTTTATAAATGTTTTTTCATGTCGGTATAAGACATTTTCTCCACCAATTTTTAGTCCGCAAAATTCAACGGTTTCTTGTGCATGTTTTACGCTATGAGCGTATTTTTCTTTCAGCTCGTCTTTTATATATGGACATTTTTCAATTTCAATATTTTTTTTCGCAAGTTTTAGCGCAAAAGCCATACAGGTCGGACAGCCACATTCTTTACAGTTTGAATGTTCTTCCTTTTTTGCAGCCGGCAAAAATTTGAAAATTTGAAGACCTGTCATTTCCATTTTAAATAAGCTCCTTGAGTATTTGAATGTTTGAAGGTACATTTACGACTATTATATTAGCACCAGCTGCTATTGCGCCTGTACATGCGCTCACCTCAATCATTTTTGCTCTTGAATCAAGTTCGCCCCAGCTCGGTGGATAATCATCGGATTTCGCCTCTTTTGTTCGGAGTGATTCTGTTGAGGCATCAGAAAACAGTGGCAAATCCAAATATTTGTCACCTTTTTCGCCTTCAAGTCGAACTTTTTCCATTATGCTAAATCCGTACTCATAACCGTAACCAAGTCCGCCAATATCAGTGTTCATAATGATTTTATCAAGTGGCAACCCCATATCGACTGATAAAATATTCAATTCTTTGGCTAAATTTATATCAATCGGACTTTTTAATACTGCATAATGCTTACCCTGTACGATGTTTGGAATTATTTGTTTATAAGTTTTGTCGTTGATATTGCCGATTATACAGTTTTTTCTATCCAAATTTTTTGTTAATTCAGGCAGCAAAAGTTTGTCAATTTCATCATCCGCTGTCCCGCAAATCATAAGTGGCTTTTTTATTTGTGGCAATGATTTTTTTAACAACTCTACTGCAGATGGAATTTCTTCAACTTCTTTAATATTGAATTTTAGAGCGATGATATCACAATTAGAGATATTTGCATAACTAATCAAATCCGAAGGATTTTCGGATTTGAAATCTTTTTGAGCTATTTCAAAATTTTCCTTCGGATTGAATATGTTGATTTGTAAAGCAAAAAGCCTTGAATTTTTGTTTATGCTAAGCTCGTTCACTTTTTACTGTTTCCATAATTTGTTCAAATTCTTTATCATCAATTGTTTCTTTGTCTAACAATTCTTTTGAAATTCTTTCAAGCATATCACGGTTTTCAGTTAGCAATTGTTTTGCAAGAGCGTATCTTTCTTCCACAATATTTTTGATTTCTTCATCGATTTCAAACGCAACTTGTTCAGAATAGTCTCTTTGGTGTCCGAAATCTCTGCCCATAAATACGTTTTCTTGGTTTTTGCCGTAAGCCATAGGTCCTAATTTTTCTGACATACCCCAAGCTGTAACCATTTTTCTTGCGATATCTGTTACATTGATTAAGTCTTGAGATGCGCCTGTACTTACGTTATCTTTGCCGTAAACGATTTCTTCGGCAGCACGTCCGCCAAGAGATACTGCGATTTTTGCCAACAATTTTGCTTTACTTACGTGAACGCTTTCATCTTTCGGTCTTGTCCAAGTTACACCAAGCGCCATACCTCTTGGGATAATTGAAACCTTGTGAAGTTCATTTGCATCAGGCAACAATTTGTCAATCAATGCGTGACCTACTTCATGGTATGAAGTCAATTCTTTATCCGCATCAGTCAAGACTTTGCTGCGTTTTTCAACACCTGCAATTACTCTATCAATTGAGCAATCAATATCATTCATTGTGATTTTTTGTTCACCTTTTCTTGCTGCAAGTAATGCTGATTCATTTAACAAGTTTTGCAAATCTGCCCCTGTAAATCCAGGAGTTCGTTTTGCAAGAACTTTTAAATCCACATCTTTATCAAGTTTTTTGTTTTTAGCGTGAACTTCCAAAATCTGTTCTCTACCTTTTACATCCGGTGCGTTGATATAGATTTGTCTGTCAAATCTTCCCGGTCTTAATAGTGCGTTATCCAAGATGTCAGGTCTGTTTGTAGCTGCAATTACAATGATATTTGTATTTACATCAAAACCGTCCATTTCAACAAGCAATTGGTTTAAGGTTTGTTCTCTTTCATCATGACCACCGCCAAGACCTGCGCCTCTTTGACGACCAACAGCATCGATTTCATCAATAAAGATGATACAAGGTTGATGTTTTTTAGCTTGTTCAAACAAGTCTCTAACACGGCTTGCACCTACACCGACAAACATTTCAACAAAGTCAGAACCTGAAATTGAGAAGAACGGAACGCTAGCCTCACCTGCAACCGCTTTTGCCATCAATGTTTTACCTGTTCCCGGAGGTCCTACAAGAAGAACACCTTTAGGGATTTTTGCGCCTAACTTCATATATTTTTCGCCGTTTTTCAAAAAGTCAACGATTTCTTCAAGTTCTTTTTTCTCTTCATCAATACCTGCAACATCGTTAAATGTTGTTTTTACTTTTGAATCCAAAAGCATTTTGGCTTTACTTTTGCCAAAAGACATTGCTTGAGAGCCACCTGCTTGGATTGCTTTTATCATCAAGCCAAGAGAAACTATTGCAAATAATACGATTATGAAAGTTCCGATATTACCTGCAAGTTGGTTAGTTTCAGGAGCTTTTTTTACTGTGATATCAGCATCTGATGAATTTAATTTTGCCATTAATTCTTCATCGTTAGATGGAATTTGCACTTTGAACTGAACAAGCGGAGCTTGCGCATTATCGTTATCTGTATTCAAAAACGGAGACACAGTGTTTTTTGTTTGTTTAGATGTGTCTTTGGCTTCTTGTGCCGGTTGTTCTTTTGGTACAGCGATAAGCATATCGTCGTATTTTTCAATTTTAGAAAACTCTTTGTTATTCAGTTTTTGTAGGAAATTTGTATATGAAATTTCAGAGGTTCTTGTTGATGGACCTGTCATAAATATTGTTGAGATGAATACCAAAACAACAATAGCTAATATCACATACATACCCATTGCTTGATTTTTTTGCATATAAATAACCTTTCAAATATATTAAAACCTTTTGAGATAATTATAACTTAAAAAGGCCAAAAAGGGAATAAGGTAGGGAAATATTTGAGGACAAGAAGGCTGGATGTCAGGAGGGCAGGAAGGCAGGCTTTTTATATTTGTCTGCAAAGTAATGCCGACCTACATAAGATGAGCAACAAAATACTTGTCATTCTGAAAGGATTAAAAATCAAGTTACGTAGTAATGTAGATTTTATCCTATTCAGAATCAATCAATGTTGATTTAAAAATTTGACCTTTGTGCATTGTTTTTTTATCAAATGGATAGACACTGAATCAAGTTCAGGGTGACAATGACTTTTTTGTTAAAACAAGGTTTCTCGTAATGACATATAAAAAGTAGTGTGGGGAAAACGAAGTGTCCACACAAAAATATTAATGTTGGCTTGGTAAAGCCGACCTACAATAACTCCTATTTAACATATAGGTCTATGTCATTCTGAACTTGGTTCAGAATCTCAAATACAACACTTAGCTCAATAATCCGACAATAGCCAAAAGTGAACAATCAAACAAAACGAGTAAATGACAAAAGCCGAATTTGTTTGAGGAACGAAGTGACGAGTTATTCGGCAATGATACGAGTTTTTAGTTTGATGTGAACATTGGCGTGTCGGTGGTTTTGCGGTGCTTTTGCCACCAAAAGCACCCCTGCACGGAGTGCATGAAAATAATTTTATCAATAGAT